>DASRLH010000371.1:0-5290 GCA_035648595.1 Tepidisphaeraceae bacterium | reverse complement strand
GAGTACCGGAGGAGGGAAAGACCAACACATTTCGAGCAAGCGCGCACGATAATTTGTGCGAAATTCAGCCACATTTTCATCAGGCCAGCTCCGGGGTACTGTAAACCCCAGACGTGTTACACTGAAATCACGACACGAAGAACATTACATCTGTCAGGAGCCAGCAACATGGGCGGCCTAACGTGGAAAAGATCATGGGTCACGTGCATTTTGGTCTGGGTATTCCCGGTTGCGCTGTGCGATGCATCGGGCTCGCTCTCGACGGCCGACACGTCGGCGCGCGTTGAAGCCACTCCATCGGGTATCACGCTGCAATCATTGCAAAGCAGCGGCGACGATGCCCAGTTCGCGCGGGCGGGAAAAGACGCGGGGTTCTCCACCCGGTTGATCTCGTCGGCAATCGTTGGCGGCCGTTCCGTGCAATTGCATTGGAAGTTGGTCAGCGAGAATGACCTTGCCGCGCCGGGCAAAGGCCATGAGTTTGTATTCACAAACGATGATCCGCCGTTGCAGGCCGTCTCTCGGTGGTCGGCAGTGGAAGGGCCCGGGCCGATCGAGCATGCGCTGAGTATCATCAATCGCGGGAAGACCGAGGCGATTCTGCCGTTGCAGACAACGCTGGGATTTGAAGCCGGGTTTCCGGGCGCCGGCAATCCGCCGGAGGTGTGGTGGGTGGAGAAAGGCGCGGGACGGCCAAGCGAGATCGGCGTGCATCGCGTGCCGGCGGACAAAGGCTTTGGCGTGTCTTTGGAATCCGGGCCATACAGTTCGGACAATCCGCACGAACCCATCCCCTGGGCCGCCGTTTACGATCCGACGGCGCGACGCGGATTTTATGTTGGCGTCGAATCCAGCGCCCGCGTGCGAATCGCGATCAGCCGGCCCAAGGAATCTGCCGCGGATGCAATTCGCATCGAAGCGGGGTTGCAGCGCGATGATGGATATACCACGCGCCTGGCGCCGGGCGAAACGCTGCAACTGCCGACGGTGTTTGTCGGCTGCTTCCAGGGAGATGTCGATGATGGCTGCAACCGCCTGCGGCATTGGGTGGACGCCAACCTCCGCCCGCGGGCACATGATGCGCATTATCCGCTGCTGGTGAACAATAGCTGGGGCAACGGCATGGCGATCGACGAAGCGCTGTGCCGGCGGATGATCGATTCAACCGCCGACCTCGGGCTTGAGATGTATCACATCGACGCCGGCTGGTTTCGCGGCGTGGGGGATTGGCGGCCGAATCCCAGGAAGTTCCCCAATGGCCTGGCGCCGGTCGCGGACTATGCGCATTCCAAGGGACTGAAATTCGGGCTGTGGGTCGGCTGGACGCAGGGCGGCGATTTGCGCGGCGGCAGTGGGCCGCAACGCCCCATGAGTGTTTTTGATCCGACCATGCGCGACTGGTTTCCCAAGGATGCCGCCCCCAATTGGAAGCCGCAGGATTTCACCGGCACGACTGTTTGCCTGGGCGATCCGCCGGCGGCGGATTGGTGCCTGAGCCAGCTTCGGCGCATCATCAAGGACAACAAAATCGACATGCTCGAACACGACCAGCAGATGGTGCTCGACGAATGCGCCCGAACCGATCATCAACACACCTCGGCCTACACCGATGTCTCCTATCGTGCCGCCCAGGGTTACTACCGCATTTACGACACGCTGCGCGCGGAAAACCCGAATCTGCTGTTCGAGGACTGCGTGAATGGCGGACGGATGGTGGATTATGGAATCGTGCGGCGGGCGCATTACATCAGCATCACCGACGTCTATGACCCGGTGCCCAACCGCCGGGCGTTTTACGATGCGTCATTCGCGCTTCCGCCGGCCATGTGCGAGTGCTATGTGGAGAACCATCCGGGCAAGACGCTCGCGCAATTCAAGGCGATGCTGCGCAGCGGCATGATGGGATGGTGCACAATCATGACCGACACCTCCCAATGGACTCCCCAGCAGCACGCGGCCGCCAAGCGGCAGTTCGCCATATACAAATCCGCCCTGCGCCCGCTGATCCGGCAGGCCGATTTGTACCACATCACCAAACGTCCGGACGGCACCAACTGGGACGGAATCGAATACTGGGACCCCAAATCGCATCGCGGCGCCGTCTATGTCTTCCGCGGCACAACCCCCCAGGCCGGGCACCGCTTGTTGCTCAAAGGCCTTGATCCGGCATCCACCTACAAAATCACCAGCGAAGACGGCGGCGTGCCCCCTTGCGAGCAAACCGGCCAAACCTTGCGCGCCGAAGGCCTGGCCGTTTCGCTCAAGGAACCAGAAAGCTCGGACCTGATCTTCTTGCAACGCAAGTGACATGCATCCGGGCCCCTCCCCGATTTCCTACTCGCATTCCGAACGAGCCCAAATCTCTGGACGATTTAGTGAAAACCCTTGAGCAATTGACAACATCGATCACCTCCATCCCCACCGCCACGGCGTGGTATCTGGCGGACCTAAGCGAGGCCAAGGGCAGGCAGCAACTGTTCACCCGCCAGTCGCCCCGGGCACTCAAGGCATTGCGCGAGCACGCCCTGATTGAAAGCACGATTTCCTCAAACCGAATCGAAGGCGTGGAAATCGACGCCAAACGTGTGCGGGACGTGCTGATGGGCCAACGGGCGTTGCGCGACCGAAACGAAGAGGAGGTGCAAGGGTATCGTGATGCGTTGCAACTCACTCATGAACGTGAGGCGAAGCTGGCGGTAACGGAAAAAGTGATTTGCCAGCTCCATCGCCTATCACGCGGCGAGATCTGGGATGCCGGGAAATACAAGGAAAAGGACGTGGACATCATCGAGCTTCTGCCCGGCGGAGGCCGAAAGATTCGCTTCAAAACCGTGCCCGCGCGGAAAACGCCGGATGCGATGAAGGAGTTGGTTTCCCTGGGCGAGGACATCGCAAGAGATGGAAACCCGCATCCGTTGATTGCCCTGGCGGCATTCAATTTGGATTTCCTTTGCATTCATCCCTTCCGCGACGGCAACGGCCGGGTCTCGCGGTTGTTGCTGCTATTGCAGTGCTATCACGCCGGCCTTGAAGTCGGGCGCTACATCAGCCTCGAACGCATTATTGAGCAGAACAAACAACGCTACTACGAAACGATCGAGCAATCGTCCCAGGGCTGGCACGAGCGGAAGCACAACCCATGGCCATATATCAACTATTTGCTTTATATCCTGAAGACCGCATACGCCGAATTCGAGGAACGATTCGGGCAGGTCAAGCCGGCACGCGGGGAAAAGCGGGAGGCGGTGAACCGTGCGATTCGCGCACAAACGACGGAATTTACGCTCGCCGACTTGCGGCGGGCCTGTCCAGGCGTGAGCGTCGATACGATTCGCCTGCACCTAAAGCAGTCGCGACTGCGCGGCGAAGTGCTGTGTGTGAAAAAGGGGAGAAATGCGACGTGGGAAAAGGCGAAATTCACTCAAAGCAGGTAATATCTCGTTAATTAGGTAATAAACAAGGTAGTATCGTCGGGCTATGAACGTCCGCGTTCTTGCTTTCGTCAACCAGGCATTGGCTCGTTTTCTGGCCGACATTCGCTTCATGTGGTATAGGTTAGTCAGGTGAACCAGGTATCGTTGACGCCACCATCGCCCGCCGCCCCGGCCGCCCCGGCCCCGCTTGCCGCGCGGGGCAAGGTGCCGGTTTCGGTGATTGTTCCCACTCTCAATGAATCCAAGAACCTGCCGCGCTGCCTCGATCATTTGACGTGGGCCGATGAGGTGGTGGTGATCGATTCCAACTCGCGCGACGACACGCCGAAGATCGCGGCGGCGTATGGGGCGCGGGTAGTTAACTTCACCTGGAACAAACATTGGCCCAAGAAGCGCAATTGGGCGCTGGAACATGTCCCGCTCAAGCATGAGTGGGTCTTGATGGTGGATGCCGATGAATGGATCATGCCGGAGCTGGCGGCGGAAATCGCCCAGGCCATTACCGACACCACGCGCGTGGGGTTCTACCTCAATCGGCGGTTCATCTTCATGGGCCGATGGCTTCGCCACTGCGGCTATTATCCCAGTTGGAATCTACGGCTTCTCAAACGCGGCCACGGCCATTTCGAGCGCCTCACCAGCGTCGAGGACACCGGCAGCGGCGACAACGAAATCCATGAGCACATCGTGGCCGATGGACCCGTCGGATACCTCAAGGCCGACATGCTGCACCTGGCCTTCCCAACCATCGACGTGTTCATCGAAAAGCACAACCGCTACAGCAACTGGGAGGCGGCGGTGCAACTCGCCGGGGCCCAGGGCCGCGCGCGGGGGTTCGGCGACAATGCCAGCCTCAATCGGCGCCGGCGCCTCAAGCGATGGTCGCGGCTTTTGCCGTTTCGGCCCACGCTGCAATTTCTCTACAGTTACATCCTGCAGCGCGGCTTTTTGGATGGCCGGCCGGGCCTGATTTTCTGCCGGCTTCTGGCCACCTATGAGTTTCTTTCCGTCATCAAGTATCAGGAGATGCGGCAAAAAGGCCAGGATGAACTGACCTCCCAAAGGCTGAGCCCCGTGCCGGCGAAAGACTGGAAGCAAGCTTTAGACACGAAATAACTTTTACCGCGGCAGTCAGTCCGCCCAACCCGCTTGAGAACGATGACCCTGCGATCCGTCCCCATCCGTAACGTCAGCGCCTGGACGGGCCGCCAGAAAGCGGGACGGCTGCTGTGGGCGATCGTTTACCGGCTTTTTTTCCGTATGACCTTTCACAACTGGTACGCGGTCCGCGCCGCGATTCTTCGGGGGTTTGGCGCGAAGATCGGGCGCAACGTGCGAATCCGCCGAACCGTTCATATCGAGATTCCCTGGAACCTGGAATTGGCTGACGACGTTTCAGTGGGCGATGAGGCCATCCTTTATGCACTGGGCCCAATCCGCATTCAACAGCGGTCGGTGGTCAGCCAATATGCCCACCTGTGTGCCGGCACGCATGATCACACGCACAAGGACTTCCCGCTGTTGCGCGTGCCGGTGATCGTGGGCCAGGACTGCTGGATCGCCGCCGACGCCTTCATCGGCCCCGGCGTGAGCATCGGCGACCGCTCCGTCGTCGGCGCCCGCGCCACCGTCGTAAAAGATGTCCCCCCCGATCAAGTCGTCGGCGGCAATCCGGCGCGCTTTCTCAAGGCGCGGGTGTTGCAGGATTGAACAGGTGGGGACGCCGCGTCAACGTTGAGAATGTGCCGATATGCTGAATATCACACGAACATCCAACCATACCAGCGGCCGGAATCGCGCCACGGAGCTACATCACCGCCGGCGTCATCCGTGGGGCGCCTCGTTGTGTTTCATGC
>DASRLH010000370.1:0-14540 GCA_035648595.1 Tepidisphaeraceae bacterium | reverse complement strand
CGTGACCCATCCAACGAGAGAGGTGGCTCCACAAGCCTGTCGAGCTTCACCTCTGATCGCGATCTCTTTTTTGCCGTCGCGTGACGGCCGCGTAGAGTCCACGCGCTAATCGTGACTCACCGATTCATACATGGCAGTCTTATCTCCTCCATGGATAATCGTGTTTCGTGGACGCGCAACGCATAAACTTTCGTAGCATGAATTCGTGGGCGCACCACGCGCCAGCGTTTTACTTTCGTCGCGGCGGTACATACTCAAAGAGCGGATTATTGATATGCAGGGGCGCTGGCTCCTCTGGCTCGCGCTGGGCAGTGGTGGCGTCAATGCGCATGGAGGAGGGCGGCGGGGAGGAGGCGGGTTCTTCACGGGGCGCGTCCGCCGATTCTTCCGCGTCTCCGGCGTCGGCCAGGGCCACGTCCGGGCGATACAGCCGGCCGTTGAAGGACTTGAGATATTCGGTCCAGTTGCCTTCGCCGCTGATCCCGTCGCCGCGCGTGGCGTGAAGGGCGGTCATCAGCTTGGCGTCCATGTTCTCGATGGCATGCACCGCCAGCGCTTCGGGCGTGGCCGGCACCTTGGCCGCTCCAAATTCCGGGACGCCGTGATGGCTGAGGATGATGTGCTGGAGCACGTCGATCAGCGGCTGGGGAATCTTCTCCCCCAACACCGCCTCGGCTTCCTTCGCCTTATGCTCGACCCAGATCGCGGATTTGACGATATGCCCGACAAGCTGCCCGCCATCGGTATAGCCGAATGCGCAGGCGTAGCTCAGCTCCCAGGTCTTGGCGATGTCGTGAAGGAAGATGCCGGTGACAACCAAATCGCGGTTGAGGCCCGGGTAGAATCTCGCAATGGCGTCGGCAACCTCGATCGCATTGAGCGTATGCTCAAGCAATCCGCCCAGAAACGCGTGGTGAAAGCTCATGGCTGCCGGGGCGCGGCAAAAATCGGTCATCAGCTTTTCATCGTCCAGATACGCCTGCACCAGCGCCGACAAATGCCGGTTCTGCACGCTGCCCATCAGTTCTGACAGCCGCCGGCACATCGTGGGAATGTCCTTGTTGGTGTGCGGCAGAAGATCGGCGATGTCAAACGATCCCTCCTTGGCCGGCCAGGTTTGTTCGATGATGAATTGCAGGTTCCCCTGATAATTCTCCACATGCCCCCGCACGCGGGCGAACCCGCCATCGGGCAAGGCATCAAAGAGCTGCCGGGTGGCGTTCCACATCCGGGCCGTGACTTGCATCGTGCGGTCGGAAATGAATGCCTTGATGAATTGCTTGCCGCCGTTGGTGGCGGAAAGCTGCTTACCGGTCAGGACAAAAACGTCCTCGACCAGGTCACCCGGGCCATAGTCGCGGAGATAAATTCGGCGCATAGCATGTACTTGTACGATTTAGACCGGTTTCCCGCAAGTTTTATGGGACGCCGAGTCAGCAATCGGCGTGGGCGATGTTCCGGGAGGGGTTGGTTACTCAAAATCGTGAGGCAGACATTTCTGTCTGCCACGAGCCCGCGAGTGGGGGTTGCCACGAATGGGCACTACCCCGATCACAATCCAGAACCAGGGCCGCTTGTATAGCGGCGGTTTGGGCGGCGGCTCATCGTGGCTCTGATCGCGGCCGCGCGGCTCGCCAGCGCTGTCCGCATGCCGGGCGTCTGGAGGCGCGGGCAACGCCAGTGGTTGGGGCGCGGGCCCCGGCGCTCCGGTGGCCGGCGCCTGCTGGGGCGCGGCGTTCTCCCCGTTCCCATCACCGGTGCCGCTGGTTTGCGTCAATCGACTCATCCGTGCCACCTCGCACCCCCACGCTAGGACTGCCGTCAGTGCGATTCAACTGGCGTTCGAGTGCGTGGCGGCGGGATTGCCACGGAGGTAGAATAGATACCGTTGGTGATTTCACAACGTGACACGGGCGTCCCGCCCGTGCCGATGGCTGGGAAGTAGGAAAAATCGGTAACACATGCCAAAATTTATCGCCGCGATCGATCAAGGCACGACCAGCACGCGGTGCATTCTCTTCAACGCCGACGGCCCGGTCGCCGCCGCGCAGAAGGAGCATGTTCAGCATTATCCCCGGCCCGGCTGGCTCGAACATGATCCGATGGAAATCTGGCGGCACACGAAGCAAGTCGTGGCCCAGGCGCTTGCCGGCGCCAACGCGACGGGAAGCGACGTATCGGCAATTGGCATCGCCAATCAGCGCGAAACGACGCTGGTTTGGGATCGCGCGATGGGTCAGCCGCTGTACAACGCCATTGTCTGGTCGGATACGCGCACGCAGGATTTATGCGACCGCTTTGCCGCCGATGGCGGGCAGGATCGCTTTCGCGCCGCGACCGGCTTGCCGCTGGCGACTTACTTCTCGGCTCCCAAACTCCGCTGGCTGCTCGACAACGTGCCGGGCCTGCGCGCCCGTGCCCGATCTGGCAACGCGCTGTTCGGCACCATCGATTCCTGGCTCATCTGGAACCTCACCGGCGGCCCCGATGGCGGCGCTCATGTCACGGATGTGACCAACGCCAGCCGAACCATGCTCATGGATTTGCGCACGCTCGATTGGTCGAATGATCTTCTGTCGGCCTTCGACATTCCCCGCGAAGTGCTGCCGCGCATCGTTTCGTCCATCGACCGCAACGGCTACGGCGTCACCCGGCGCGACGGTCCTTTCGCCGCCGAAGTTCCCGTCTGCGGCTGCCTGGGCGATCAGCAGGCGGCCCTGGTCGGCCAGACCTGTTTCAATCCCGGCGAATCCAAAAACACCTATGGCACCGGCTGTTTCATGCTCCTCAACACCGGCTCCAAACCCGTTGCCTCCAAGAGCGGCCTGCTCACGACCGTCGCCTACAAGGCCAACGATGAGCCGGCGGTCTACGCGCTGGAGGGATCGATCGCCGTCGCGGGCTCGCTCGTGCAGTGGATGCGGGATGGGCTTGGTCTCATCCGAACATCTGCCGAGATCGAATCGCTCGCCCGCGGCGTGCCCGACAACGGCGGCGTCTTTTTCGTGCCGGCGTTCTCGGGCCTTTTCGCCCCCTATTGGCGCGGCGATGCGCGCGGCATCATTGCCGGCCTTACCGCCTTCGCCAACAAAGGCCATCTCGCCCGTGCCGTCCTCGAAGCGACGGCTTACCAAACCCATGATGTGCTCGATGCCATGCGCAAAGACTCAGGCGTAAGCCTGTCGAGCCTGCGCGTGGATGGCGGAATGGCGGCCAACGATTTGCTCATGCAGTTCCAGGCCGATGTGTTGAACGTGCCGGTCGTGCGGCCCAAAGTCACCGAGACCACCGCTCAGGGCGCCGCCTACGCCGCCGGGCTGGCGATCGGATACTGGAAAGATTTCGAGCACCTGCGCGCTTGTTGGCGCGAAGATAAAACCTGGACGCCGGACATGGCCAGCGCGGATCGCGGGAAATTGCTGGAAGGATGGGGCAAGGCCGTGGAACGGGCGATGGGGTGGGCATAACTGAGCCGGCACCGTCGAACACAAAAGAATTTACCGCAGAGGCGCAGAGACGCGGAGACCCAATCCAGGGATTAAAGGGAAGGGAATAAAAACCGCCTCCAGACGAACTATATTCCAGCGGCATCGCTTGGCATGCGCGCGTCGGTGCGTATGCTGTGGGCGGGCTTCCCAGACTCAACAAGGATGTAAATGTTTGCGTCACTCCGTCGCCTTCGATTTTCAAATCGCCGCAATTCCAAAATATCGGAGCGTTTCCGGGGCGCGCGTCGCGATGGCATAGAGCGCGCCGCTTGCGAAAGTGCCATTGAAATACTCGAAAGCCGGACGCTGCTCAGCGTGTCGGCTTTTCCCAACGTGAACATCAGCAAGTTCAAGGGGAACCAGCCGGAGACGGCGATCGCGGTGGATCCGAGCAATCCGTCGCGGGAATTCGCGGTGTCGAACACGGACAACACCGGGCTTTACGCCGCCAGCAGTTCCAACGGCGGCGCCACGTGGAGCGGCGGGGTGATCGCCGCCGGCGCGATCTCCGGACCCGGAGGCGGCGACCGGGCCGGCACTACTTCCGGTTCGACCGGCGCCACAACTTCGACAGACGGCCTGCCCGCCGCCTGTTGCGATCCCAGCGCCGCGTTTGACAGCCACGGCAATCTTTTTCTCACCTACCTCGATACCAACGACAATGTCGTGGTCGTGGCGCTAAGCACCGATGGCGGGCACACGTTCTCGACGCTTCAGCAGTTCGCCGGCGATGTCGATCAGCCGACCGTCACCACCGGCCCCGGCTCGGTATGGCTTTCGTTCCAGCGCAATGGCGCCGTCTGGGCTGCCGGCGCTTCGGTCAGCGCTGCCGGTACGGTCTCAACTTTCTCGCTGGAAAAAATCCCTAATTCCAACGCCGGCCACTATGCCGACATCTCGGTCGGGCCGGGGGGGCAGGTGATGGTCACCTGGCAGCACGGGGGCGACACTGCCAAGTCCGGCATCTTCGTCAGCACCGACCCCGATGGCCTTGGCCCCGCCGGCTTCAGCCGCAAGCCGGTGCTTGCCACCAGTTCGCGCGTTGGGAATTTCGACTATTTCCCGGCCCAGGATACGCGCGGAGCCGACGCGGAAATGGGATTGGCCTGGGACCGCAGCGGTGGAACATTCAACAATCGCGCCTATCTGGTCTACACCGACGAAATCCCCGGCCACAGCGGCAACACCGATATCTTCCTTCGCTACAGCGATAACGCCGGCCTCACCTGGAGCGCCCCGGCCCGCGTAAACGACGACACCGGCATCAACTCCCAGTTCTTTCCCCGCGTCTCGCTCGATCAAACCACGGGGCTGGTGGGCGTAAGCTGGTACGACGCCCGCGATGATCATGGCGCCGGCGGCGCCAACGACACCGACGGCATCCTCAACACCGACGTTGCCGTCTATGCCGCCCTCGTCACGCCCGTTGCCAACGGCTTGCAGATTTCGCCCAATGTGCGTGTCAGCGAAGGCGTCTCCAATGCCGTCTCGGCCGACAACGCCGCCCCCGACCAGAGCAATGCGATCGCCCTGGGCGATTACGAAGGCATGGTCTTCACCAACGGCGTGATGCACCCCGTCTGGGCCGACAACTCCAACTCCACCCAGGACAACCCCGATGGCGCGCTAAAGAGTCTGGACGTTTATACCGCCGCCGTTCCCGCCGGCGCATTTGCACCGGCAGATGCCCTGGCCCTTGGCGGCTTGGCCGGCCCAGGCCCCGTCAGTTCGATGGTTGTCGCAGCCGGCCTCACAGGCGGCTACATTCACTTCGGCCATCCTTTCACCTTCCAGCAGATTTATTCCGGCACTCTCAACCCCAGTACGCTTAACAGCAGCAGCCTGCTGATCACCGGCCCCAATGGATTCAGCGCCTCACCAGTTTTGGTGAAGCTCAAATCCCTCCACCACGGCACGGCTTGGCTGGCGACTTGGAAAGTTGCGCCCACCCTGGGGCACTTCGTCCGCGCCGATGACGGAACATACGTCATCGCCCAGCGCGGCAATCAGATCGCGGATACGTCGGGCGCATTCGCCCCCGGCGGGGCCGTCGGATTTTTCGCTGTTGGCGGATAAGAGGGCACAGACATTCCTCCGCGATAGCCGGATGGGCGCATTCTACTGGGGGATTAGCGGTATGATGCTCTGATGTTCCGCCGTTCGCTCCCCTTTATTTCGGCGGTTTCGCTCTTGCTGTGCGTCGCGCTGTCCGTGCTGTGGGTGCGCAGCTACCGGATGGAGGACGGGCTCTTTTTTTATCGAACGCATTGGTCATCGCGCCCTGCCGGTGAGTCCAACACCTGGTACACGCGGGATACTTCATCGGCCGGAATCTTCTGGGATCGCGGCATCTTGTTGGTCGCGCACCTGCGAGAGATGAAAGCGTCCCTTGATGTCGACACTGTCGCCAGCGACCGACGCAGCAATCCAGAAGGGAACCGATTGCGCTTCTGGCATCGACCGGCGCAGGGGCGCTGGCGGGGGATCATGGCGGGGCACGGGTTCATCATCGGCGTGCTAAGCGGAGGGCAGCCGCGGCGGCGCGTGTACGTCAGCATCCCCTTTTGGGCGGCGTTTGCCCTCACGCTGATCTTCCCCGCTATCTCGCTGCGCCGATGGATCGGCTGGCTGCTGCGCCGCCGAGCGCCGGCGGCTGGGTTGTGTATGCGCTGTGGGTATGATTTGCGCGCCACGCCAGACCGTTGCCCTGAATGCGGCAAGTTGGTCTCATCCATCCAACCGACCGACATGTAAATCTGGCGGGGCGGATCATGCTGGGAGGTAAGATGAGGCGGGGCGATGGCGGCGCGAATTGAGACGGCGCACTGCCGGCGATTGTGCCTATCGGTCTCCCTTGCGAATAGAGACAGGGGCGCCGCACTCAGGACACCGATCCGGCGAGGCGCGAAGATCGTACCCGCAGGATCGGCAGAAGCCCGCGCGATGCCGATGGCGTCTCGCAAAGCCGAACACCCACACCGCCGGAAGCGCGCAAAAGATTAGGACCAGGAACCAGTATGGGGTCCAGACGATCCACAGATCGCGGCCGCCGAACCGCCAGCCGCCCCCGCTCACCGCCCTCGTGTGTCCGATGTGCAAGGCGAAGCCCCACCGGTTTGGGCTGGGGGTTCGGAGGTGCGCGCGACCTAATCCGTGAGGCATTGAACGTCCCCACCTGAACCATCCCAGAGTTCTGGCGACGCCTGTAGGGGATCTCTTTGAGCCATCTCTTGCATATAATACGCTCAATGCCCCGTCGGCATGATATAGCTCAAAGTTGTTCGCTTGGCCGTTCCACTCAACGGCACCCATCTGGCCAATGCTCTTGGCCCAGAAGACAATAGACGCCACCGCAAGGACCAGCGAGATCGCGGCAAAGATTGTAAAAAAGCGGCGTCCCATTGCCGCCATAGTACCGCGGCGGCTGCGTTCGTCGAGCATTTCGGCGATGCCGATCATGAAGGACGAGGCCCCGCCAACAGGCGAGGCCGTCTCAATTCCGCTTCAAGGTCCTCCTTACGAATGAACGGCCACACTTTCCATTCGCCCATCGCCTTGTCACGGATCCTGAGATATGGCCGGATGATCGATTCAGCAAGACCCAGCGTCAGTACGCGCAGCAGGCAGGACCGAAAGCTGATGAAATTGCGCACGGGCCACTCGTACTCATGGCCGGCGTGCAGAAAAACGATCCAGCGGGCGATCTCGCGCCGTCCTCCGCGATTCAGCCTTCGCTTCCCGTCAAGACGATGCCGGCGAATGTCGTCGTACAGAAACCACGATTTGGATTGGATCGCCCACAGCGCGGCGTCGTCGTCCTTCCAATCCACGATCCGCGCTGCAAGAATAGCGAGAAGCTCATCCTCAAAGTCGAAGTTGGCTGTTCTCCCGCTGGCGAAGTGCCGTAATGCTTCGGCCATTTGATCTCTTCGTCGGCGATCGATCATCGACACTTTCGGTGCGCTCCAAGCGGCGTCCTCGTCACCGTCTTTCTGCCTCGCAGCGAGGGGGCTCCGCCCAGGCGCGAGGTAGACACAAATGCATTTGAAGTGAACGACTCATGCGAGTGCGGGAAAGGATGCGGAGCGATCAGCCGCAAAGGCCAGACATGCTTTAATGTCCTCGGCGGTGAGATCGGGAAAATCCGAAAGAATCTCGTTGACTGACATCCCGGAGGCGAGATATTCCAGCACGTCCCCCACGGTCATTCGCAGCCCTCGAATGCACGCCTGACCGCTGCGCTTGTCAGGCTCAATCGTGATTAAGTCGCCGTAGTCCATGACATAATCGTATTGATGTTATACTCGACGGTCAATGAAGCGCATGGTTTGCGTCCATCATCGGAACGCGATGCGTTTATGCGATAGCCACAATATCGACGTAATTTGACGACATAGGATGAGCCCAATGAATCGCAATGCAATACTGATTTACATCGCGCTTGCTTTGTGTCTCACGGCTGCGTCAATCGTTATTCTCCGCGGTGATTCGGCTGATGATGTCGTTCCAGTCGCTAAAAAATAGATCACACCTCCCCTGGCGGCGCAAAAAGAAAGCCCGAAGCCTTATGCGTGAGGCTCCGGGCTTCTCAGTTGTGCGTACTGCTGTGGTGGAAAGTCGGCTCAAAGCCGCTTCCACCGAACTGCCAAGGCAGCCGCGTGTACCGCGGGAGTCGCACCTGCGGTCGCTGCCTACAGCAGCCCACACGTACAGTCAGAATTGGTCACGGATCACCTCCATTTCGGCGAGCGATTTGCCTCTTTGAACGGGGCGAAAGGCTCGGGCCATGCCAAGCCGTCGCGGGGATGATTCGAGGGCGACTGTCGGACGCGGTTTGGAGGGCGACTCGCATCGCCGCTGGGGCCACCGGCCTTAGTAAATCCCTCTACTGCCCGCCGCCGGGCGCTTTCTCCCGGCAACGCCTTGCCGGGAACTTTTTCGCCGGTTTCGGGAGTCCTTCACCGGCTGCTTGTATAATACGTCCAGGCAGTTAAAAAAATCAAGCCGGTAACAAAACCCGCCGGCATGGTATAAAGAGTAGAGGTATTCAATGATAAGCAAATGGCAGATTTCGCGTCGAACGATGTTACGCGGCGTAGGGGCGACGATGGCGTTGCCATTGCTGGACGCCATGCTGCCCGGCGGGTTGGCCGAGGCCGCGACCGTCCTTCCGGGCGCCGCCGCGAGCGCGGGCATTCGCGGGGCGATCCCGACACGGATGGCGTTTGTCTTTCTTCCCAATGGGGTCAACGTCACCAACTGGTTCCCCAAGGCCGACGCCGGCGGCGCGCTGGAACTGACGCCGACGCTCGAACCCCTGAAAGCCGTCAAGAACGACATCAACCTGCTGACCGGCCTGACGCTGGATGCCGCCCGCGCCCACGGCGACGGGCCCGGCGACCATGCCCGCGCCGCCGCCGCCTTCCTCACCGGCGATCATCCCTACAAAACCGCCGGCAAGGACATCCATCTTGGCGTCTCCGTCGATCAATACGCCGCCCAGCACATGGGCGACCGCACCCGCTTCCCCTCGATTCAATTGGGCCTGGATAAAGGCCACACCATCGGCAACTGCGACTCCGGGTATAGCTGCGCGTATGTCACCAACCTCGCCTGGTCGGGCGATGCCACGCCGATGCCCAATGAGGTGGATCCCGGCGCGGTCTTCGACCGCTTGTTCGGCTCCGCGGACGGCGCGTCGCCGGAGGTGACGCTTCGGCATCTCAAGGAGCGCAAGAGTGTTCTGGATTACGTGCTGGACGATTCCCGCCGGCTCAACGCGCGGCTGGGCAAATCCGATCAGCAAAAACTCGATCAGTTCACCAGCAGCATCCGCGAAATTGAAAAGCGGGTGGAAACCGCCCGCTCGCAGAACCTGGTGATGAAGAAGCCGGACATGCCGCGCCCCGAAGGCATCCCCGAAAAACTCTCCGAGCACATGGACTTGATGTATGATCTGCTGGCGCTGTCGTTCCGCATGGACGTGACCCGCGTCGGCACCTACATGATCGCCCGCGACGGAAGCGACCGCACCTTCCCCGAATTGGACATCCCCGAAGGCCATCACAGCCTTTCGCATCATGGCCGCGATGAGAAGAAGCTGGAGGCGCTCAAGAAGATCGACCACTTCCACGTCCTGCACTTCGCCCGCTTCCTGGAGAAGCTCAAGAACACCCCCGAAGGGCATGGCTCGTTGCTCGACAACTGCATGGTGATGATGGGCAGCGGCATCCGCGACGGCGACCGCCACGACCACGACCACCTGCCCATCGTCCTGGCCGGCAAAGGCGGCGGCGCGATCAAGCCCGGCCGCCATATTCAATGCGACAGCGGAACGCCGTTATGCAATCTCTACGTTTCCATGCTCGACGCCATGGGCGTGAAAGCCGAACGCTTCGGGGATAGCAATGGGGTGCTGGGCGGGCTGGCTTGAGAAGGAATTCTTAGCGAGCGGTGTCGGCGGGAGCCTTCGGAGCTATTCGCGCGCGTGCTGACACCCCACTGGTGACGGAACCAACTTGATTCAAGAAAACGCGAATCCTGGGGAACGCGAATTATTCAAACAGCGACTGCGCGAGGGTGCTATTGTCCGCGCGGAGCGAGACCGTGTTCTGGCCGCGGAATGGTTCCCGCTCGAACAGGAGATTCTTGTGGACGACGCGCAGCGATCCCGCGTTCGCGAGAGGCATTCGTCTCTCACGCCCAACCTGGGCAACCCATGAACGCGATCATTTTTTGCGGCATCCAAGGCGCCGGCAAAAGCACGTTCTTTCGCGAGCGGTTCTTCGACACGCACATCCGCATTAACATGGACATGCTTCGGACGCGCTACCGAGAGGACTTGTTGCTGCGCGCGTGTATCGAGGGCAAGCAACCCTTTGTCGTTGACAACACCAATCCCACTGCCGAAGAGCGCGGCAAGTATATCGTCCCGGCAAAAGCCGCCGGATTCCGGGTGATCGGCTATTATTTTTCATGCAAGCCTGCCGACGCGCTTTCGCGCAACGAAGCGCGCGCCGGCAAATCGTGCGTCCCGCGCGCGGCATTGCTCGGCACCTACACCCGCATGCAAATCCCGTCCATGCGCGAAGGGTTTGATGAACTGTGGTATGTACGCTGCGAAGGTTCGACGTTTGTGGTCAATGCCTGGCGAGAAGACGTGCCTGAAAAGGAGAGTGGCGCGCCGGTTTCTGCGCTTTCGGCCCGGGTGCTCCCATGAAGTTTGACGATCTCGACAAGAAAATGCGGGTGTTCGAGACCGCCAGCGATCATTGTGTGCTGCCGGGCGTATTCATGGTCGCGCGGATCGACGGACGAAGTTTTTCGCGCTTGACCAAGGACACCCACGCATTCGAAGCCCCCTTCGACGTCCGCTTCCGCGATCTCATGGCGGCAACCACCGAGCACCTGATGGATTGCGGCTTTCAGGTGATTTACGGCTACACGCAAAGCGACGAAATCTCGCTGCTGTTTGCGCGCGAAGAAAGCACGTTCCGTCGCAAGACGCGCAAATACAACTCGGTTTTGGCGGGCGAGGCGAGCGCGCGGTTTGCGCTGCTGCTGGGCGCGCATGCCTGCTTTGATTGCCGGATTTGCGAATTGCCCAACCCGAAGCTGGTGGTCGATTATTTCCGATGGCGCAGCGAGGATGCCCATCGAAATGCGTTAAACGCCCACTGCTATTGGATGCTCCGCAAGAAGGGCCTGGACCTGAACGCGGCCACGGGACGTCTGGTCGGCATGACGACTTCGGCGAAGAACGAATTGCTTTTCGAGAATGGCACCAATTTTTTCGACTTGCCGCTCTGGCAAAAACGAGGCATTGGCATTTATTGGGAAACCTGCGAACACACGGGCATTAACCCACTCACCGGCGGAAGCGCGGTCGCCAAGCGCCGCCGGCTTCATCGTGAGATGGACCTGCCGATGAGAGAGCATTATGGGCTATGGGTCGAACAACTGCTGAATGCTGCCGATCCGACCCGACAATCGTGAGATGCGAATCGATTCCGATACTTGGCTGCTCATCTTCAAGCCACACCCTTTGAGGAAGTTTGTGGCACGGGCGGCCCGCCCGTGGCTTGCTGTACGCAGCAAGCAAAAATCGACATCTTGTAGATCGGCGCGGAATACCGCACCCATGGGCAGGCTGCCCATGCCACAAAAAATGGCCACTCTGCTCCTAAAATAGGCCCCCGATGGATTCAAGCCGCCTGCCCCATCGTGCCGATATGTTATCGGACCATGGCACGCATCGCTTTCATTCTACTGCTCACGTTCTGCGCCTCGGGATTACGGGCGGCGCCGCCTGGCGTGACGCGCGTGTTGCGGACGTTTGATTTCGAGGAGCGCCGGCTGGGGAACAATGAAGACCTGCCGATGAACTGGGTGAAGGTGGAGGGGCCCGGCTTGCCGCATTATGTGAATGGCAAGCTCGCGGAGGATCGCGCCCACGGCGGCAAATATAGCTTTCGCTTCGACCTGAACGGCGGAAGCCTGGTCTATCGGTATCCCTCCGGCAAGATCGCGGCCCAGCCGGGCTCGCGATATCACATTGATGGATTTGTCCAGACTACGGTTCTGGCCAACGCCCGGGCGCGCATCAGCGCGTACTTCACCGACATCGACGGCAAGCTCCTGCCCAAAACCGTATGTCATTCCGATCTTTACGCCGCCCGCGTGGAAGGCGACGCCTGGAAACAACTGCGGCTTGAGGCATCGACCGATGATGTCAACGCGCAATGGCTTGTGCTGGAGTTGGAGTTGCTTCAGCCGGCACAATACACCACGACCGCCCTTGGCAAGCGCGCCATCTTTCCGCAGGATATTCATGGAAGCGCGTGGTTCGACGACATCACCATCTCGCAGGTCCCGGGCGTGGCCATCAGCACCGACCGCGTCGGCAATGTCTTCCACCGCGACGATCCGCTTCGATTGAGCGTGGTCGTGGACGATCCGTTTGTCGATGATTTGTCCACGCAACTGGTGGTGAAGGACGCCAATGGCCGCGAAGTGTATCAGCACAGCGGCGGCCTGGATCCCGCATCGGCCCAGCCCCAAAAGCGTGGCCACAAAAAGCTGGGGCTGACGTTGCCGAACCTCCAGCCGGGCTGGTATCAGGCGTCGCTGGCGATGAGCAGCCAGAAGCAGTCGTTGGGGACGCATGTGCTGAACTTCATTCGCCTGCCCGACAACGCGCCGGCTTCAAAGCCCGACCCGCGCTTCGGGGTGGACGCCACCGCGCTGCCGTTCGACGGCTGGAGCGAGCTTCCGCAGGTCTTGCAGTTGTTATCCGCGGGCCGCGTGAAACTGGCGCTTTGGACCAAGACGTCTGATATCGCGCAAATGGACAGCCGCGCGTTTGATCAGTTGATCGGGAAACTGGCCGACCTGGACATCGCGCCCACCGCGTGCCTGCTGGATCTTCCGCCGGCCATTTCGCGAAAAATCGGCGGGGGCGGATCATGGCCCCAGCTTCTCACGGCCAGTCCAGCCGACTGGCAGCCGCAGCTTGCCACGCTGATCTCCCGGCAGGCCAGCCATCTGGACCGCTGGCAGCTTGGCGCCGACGGCTCGGACGCATTCGCCACCGATCCGCGCATGCGCAAGGTGTACGGATTGGTTTACGCGCAGTTTCAGGCGCTGATGAATCAGCCGGATCTGGCGATGCCCTGGCCGGCGTGGTACGATCTGGAAGGGGAGTTGCCCGCGACCGTGGCGCTGTCGGTGCCGGCTTCGGTGCTGCCCAATCAGTTGCCTTTGTACATGCAGGACCTCCGCGGCCATGCCGGCCACAATCTGTCGATCCAGTTCGCCCCGCTGGACCGCGCCAAATACGGGCGGACGGCACAGATCAGGGATTTGGCCCAACGCGTCGTTTACTCCATGAGCGCGGGCGCGACGCGGATCGACTTCCCGCTGCCATTTGTGTCCGTGGGCGAAGAGGATGAAGCCGCCCGGCAGCCCACTGAGTTGCTGATGATCGAGCGCACGCTCACCGCCACGCTCGGCGGAACCACCTATAAGGGGAAGGTGCCCATCGCCGACGGCGTCGAAGCGTTTCTGTTCGATCGTAATGGCCAGGGCCTGCTCGCGCTCTGGAGCCAGACCGGTGACGCGGCGTTAAAAACGCTGCCGGTCAATCTCGGTCCCCGGCCCGTCTGCGTCGATCTTTGGGGAAATGTCACGCCGCTCCTGCGAGCGCGCGGCGAAAAGGCGATTGGCAAAGTGCAGCTTACGGTCGGCCCGATGCCCACGTTCCTTCTGGACATCGACGGCCCGCAGGCACAGCTTCGCGCCAGCCTGGCTTTCGACCGCCCGCTGCTGGAATCCAGCTTCCAGGCCCACAACCGCCGAATCCATTTTTACAACCCGTATCCCACGCTGGTCGCCGGCACGCTCAAGCTTCGCGCCCCGCCGGGGTGGACATTCAATCCGCCGACGATCAATTTCTCGCTCAACGCCGGCGAATCCCTGGATCGCGAAGTGCAGATTTCCTTCCCCTACAACAGCTTCGCGGGCCCCAAGCCGATCAATTGCGAGTTTGCCCTGGAAGGTGAAGCCGACGCGAATTTCACGGTTCCGTTGACGCTGAACCTGGGTCTGTCGGACGTGGGGATGCAGGCCATCGCGCTGCGCGACGGCAACGACATCCTCGTGCAGCAGACCGTCAGCAACTACGGCGAAAAGCCCATCGACTACACCGGCTTTGCCATCTTCCCCGGCTCGCCCCGCCAGGAACGCCTGGTCACGCAACTGGGAGCGGGACGGACGGTGATGAAGCGTTACCGGTTCAAAGACGCGCGCCCCGGAAAGCAGGCGATGATCCGCGTGGGCCTGCGCGAGCTTCGCGGAACGCGGGTGCTCAATGAGGAAGTCGCGGTGCAGTGAAGATAGGCCGCTTGCGCCTAACCCGGATTATTCACCACGAAGTCACGAAGGCACTCAGCGTGGCCTCGCTGCGCTTCGGCCACAACCAAATGTAGGAATACAAAGGCGCTGGCCTTTTCGATAAAGTGAGTTTGGATAAAAAACCACTCACCGAAAGGACAG
>DASRLH010000369.1:0-8134 GCA_035648595.1 Tepidisphaeraceae bacterium | reverse complement strand
CACCAACCCCACCGTCCTCAAATGGATAGCACGCTGCATCGACCTTTGCGGCCCCGAGGATGTTTACTGGTGCGATGGCAGCGAAACCCAAAAGCGCGAGCTCCTCGATCGCGGCGTGGCCGAGGGGACGCTTATCCGCCTCAACCAGCAGAAACTGCCCGGCTGCTACCTGCATCGCTCCAACCCCAACGATGTCGCCCGCACCGAGCAGCTCACCTTCATCTGCACCGCCAGCGAGGACATGGCTGGCCCCACGAATAATTTCATGGAATCCAAGGCCGCCTACGCGCAGCTGCGGCCGTTGTTTGAAGGCGCGATGCGCGGGCGGACGATGTATGTGGTCCCGTTTGTCATGGGCCCGGTCGGCTCGCCGTTGGCGAAGGTGGGCGTGCAGGTGACGGATTCGCTGTACGTGGCCGTCTCCATGGGAATCATGACGCGCATGGGCGATGTGGCATGGCGGCAACTGGGCGACAGCGACGAATGGACACGCTGCCTGCACAGCGTCGGCGATGTAAATCCCGACCGCCGATACATCTGCCATTTCCCGCTGGACAACACCATCTGGAGCTTCGGCAGCGGGTACGGCGGCAACGCGCTGCTGGGCAAAAAGTCGCTCGCCCTGCGCATCGCCAGCTTCCTGGGCTGGCAGCAGGGATGGATGGCCGAGCACATGCTCCTGGTCGGCGCGACCGCGCCATCGGGCGAGAAGACCTATGTGGCCGCCGCCTTTCCCAGCGCATCGGGCAAGACCAATTTCGCCATGATGACGCCTCCTGAGAAGTACCAGCGCGAAGGCTGGAAGATTTCCACCGTCGGCGACGACATCGTCTGGATGTGGGTGGACGAAGCCACCGGCCGCCTGCGCGCCGTCAATCCCGAAGCCGGCTACTTTGGCGTTCTGCCCGGCACCAACTGGCAGACCAACCCCATCGCCATGCAATCCATGTCGCGCGATACGCTCTACACCAACGTCGCCCTCACCCCCGATGGGGATGTCTGGTGGGAAGGCAAAACCGACGAGCCGCCCGAGCAGGCGATCGACTGGACCGGCCAACCGTGGAACGCAAAAATCGCCAGCGCCACCGGCGCCAAAGCCGCCCATCCCAACAGCCGCTTCACCGCGCCGGCACTGAACAATCCCGCGCTCGATCCCGCCTGGGACGACCCAGCCGGCGTGCCCGTCTCCGCCATCATCTTCGGCGGCCGGCGCAGCCGAACAATTCCCCTCGTCTACCAGGCCTTCAACTGGACGCATGGCGTGTATGTCGGCGCGACCCTCAGCAGCGAAACCACCACCGCCGCCACCGGCCAGACCGGGATCGTCCGCCGCGATCCCATGGCCATGCTCCCCTTCATCGGCTACAACATCCGCGACTACCTCGTACATTGGTTCCGCATGCGCAAGCGCATGAAGGACTGTCCCAGAATCTTCCACGTCAACTGGTTCCGCCGCGATGAGCAAGGCCATTTCCTCTGGCCGGGCTTCGGCGAAAACATGCGCGTCTTAAAGTGGATCATCGACCGCTGCCGGGGCAGAGCCTACGCCACCGAAACCACCCTCGGCTGGATGCCCCGCGCCCAGGACATCGACCTCCAAGGACTGGAGTTCAGCCAGGCCAACCTCGAAGCCATCCAGTCGGTGGATAACGCGGCGGTGAAGATCGAGCTGCTCAGCCAGGAAGAGCTATTCCTGAAGCTGGCGGGGGATTTGCCTAAGGAAATGGTGTTTCAGAGGGAGTTGTTGATTAGCCGGTTGTGAAGAGGGGCGAGGTTTACACAAATGGACAGAAGTTTACACTTTTCGAGTGGTGTTGTTTGTCATTCTTATCGCTGAATTGATTTATAATATGTTGTGAAAGCGAGGGTTGCGACTGCGCGAGTTGGCGAACATTAGGGAGCTAATTGTCTGGCGCGCAACAGTCTCAAGCCTCGGACGAACTCGATGACAAGTTCACAGGGGCGGCAGGACGAAGGTCGACGGCGTCGGAACGTTCCCAAATCCGTAGCGTTTCTCGAAGCTTTCGAGACGAAATCTCTTTCAAGACCTTTCGCCTTCCGCTGCATGTTACTTTCAATACGCATGCGCCGTCGGGCAATTCGGAAAATTCACCACCGCAAATTTTAGCATAGACATCCGTATATATTACCTGAAATTGCATTCCCTGCCCGGCATTCAGTGGATTGAACACGGGGCCGGTTGGCTTGAAAGCGGAAACCGGGGCGCGGCTTGTTTCGGTTCCCGGCTTGTTTTGGTCCCCCCGCGTCCCGATCGCATTCCGGGATCGGCGAACTCGAACCCAAGGAACCGCAAACTCGCCCATTGACTGCCACTCCGCCTCAAATCGGATGTTTGTCGTTTTGATCCATTCCGCGCCGCTACCATCCCATTCGATGTTGAGCATGTTCCCCGCCCCCCTGCTGGTTGCACCCAAAGCGATAAACTCAACCTCTCACCGCCGCGCAGCGTCCTTATTTCCCCCTCCTCAAGGCGCCTTCGTCGCGTGTTGTGGTATCATTTCCTTCGTGATCGCCCTTAAAGCGCATTTCGACGGCAAGGTGCTCGTGCCCGACGAGCCGCTCGCGCTTGCGCTGAACCAACAAGTTCGCATCACGGTCGAACCGATCGACTCGACCCTCTTACTCAATACGGTTCCGCCGCAAGCCAACCGGATCGAGCTGGGCAAACAGCCCGGCTCCTTCGTCAACTTCGCGCCCGACTGGGAAGCGCCGCTGCCCGATGAGATCTGGGGTTTCGAGGACGAGAAGTGAGGCTGCTGCTCGACAGCAACGTCTTTGTCTTCGTGGTTCAACAGCCCGACCGCATTCCCGCACGTGCCCATGCCGCCATCATCGATCCTGCCAACACCCGGCTTCTCAGTGTAGTCACGCCGTGGGAACTCCAAATCAAAGCGAGCCTGCAGAAGTTCAAATTCGACAAACCTCTCGTTGACATCGTCCACCGCGAGCTTGAGACGCGAACGCTTGAACTCCTCCCGATCACGCTCGAACACATCGACGTACTCTCGCGCCTGCCGAATCATCACCGTGACCCGTTCGACCGCTTGCTCATCGCCCAGGCAATCCACGAAGGCCTGACGCTCATCACCTCCGACAAAACCATCGCTCAGTACGCCGCGCCCGTGCTGTGGGAGTGAGAGCCAAGCAAGAGGGGTCAGAATCCAAATCAGAGATAAGGATTTTACCGCCTTTTCACGGCCCCGTCTCAGGGTTTACGCTGCGTTTTATATTCCGCGCCGGTTGGCTTTGCCATGCCCGGCCTTCTTTGACCCGTTTTCTTCCCTCCCGTTTTCTTCCCCTCCCGTTTTCTTCCCCTGTTTGACCAACTGCGGCCACGGGGCTACGTTGATGGCATGAGAATCCTCATCACCGAAGACCTCCGCAATCGGTGCCTGCGTCCGTTTGGAATCCGTGACGCGGACGTGATCTGGGTCGCCGAGCATCCCGAGCAAAGCGGCGCGGTCTCGATGGGCGGGGGTCACCACACGACCGCGTTGTTTGCGGGGTGGCCCGGAGCGAAGCAGGGAGATTTCGCAATCTTGCTCAGCGGGAAAATTATCGGGGACGACTATACGCCAAACATGGCCTTCAAGGTGCCCCCGGACATCGCCGGCACCGGCGTGATGAACCCGCCGCTACAGATGCTCAAGGAGCTCGCCGAGCGATTTGGGTTGCATGTTGCCATGGGCACTCGATCCGCAAAATTCATCGTCTCCGAGAGGATCAAGGTTGCATCCTATCAATCGATCCAGACGCCGACCGTCCAGAACCCCGAAAATTTGTCGTTTCTGCTCCTATACACCGTTCGGCCGATCATTGAGGGGGGGCAGACATACGCCGATTGCAATCTCTGTTTTGCCCTTCGGCTGGACGCCTACCGCCAGGCCATCGGCGAATTGCCTCCCACGCCTTTCAATGAGCCATCACAGGGGCTAACCCAGGAAATCGAACTGATCCTTGGCCCCGGGGTTCTGGAGATCATGCAAGACGCCGGCGTCACCTTCGACCGCGCCCAAGCGACCCTGTGGGACCGTCATTCGGGGATGCTCCTAAAGCATCCGGGCTGCCTTCCGAGAATGTACGTCGCTCACTGGTTTGATGATGGCCAGATTGTTTTCGTGCAGGGAGACGTCTGTAAATCACATTGGGAAGGGAAGGTGATCGGAATCGACGCGGTGACGGCCGACCTGGTGCTGGCGTCGCGCGAGGAACTGCCCGCCGGCACGATCGAGCGCGACGTGATTATGAACCATATGTTATTACTGATCGCCCGAAGTTTTGGCGTGCCGATCACTTGTCATCCGCATTTCCAGCCGGCGTTGTTGCAATCCGGGCCTTGGGATGGCCACAAGCCAATGATCCACGGCGTTCCCGGCGACGCTTATCTAATTAGCGGCGCCTTTAGTGCATCCACATGGCAATGCGAGCTTGCCTGGGCATTTTCGCCGACGATTTATCTGAACTGGTGGAATTCCATCCCAAAAACCCGCCGCCGGCTGCCATGATTTCGGACGACTATTTCATCTCCCCAAACGCCCCCACCCTCGGCAGCGCCCCAACCAACGGTCGCGCATATATCTTAAACGCCTCGGAAATATCATTGCCATTCACGATGTAGGACGGGTCCAGGTGCTTGGTTTCGCGGGCGACGGTGGCCAGGGGGGTGAGGAAGGCTTCGATCTTGTATTGCGAGCCGGGCTCGCGTTTCATGGCGACGCTGCCGCCGGTCTGGCCCTCGGCGGCGTAGCGGGCGGCGAGCTGGCCGACCAGATGCGCCTCGGCTGCGTCGCTCTCGGAGACGAAGCCGGGGAAGCTGCGCTGCAGGTAGCCGAACGTGTCGGCACGCACGCGCAGTTTCTTGCCGCCGGGCGATTGCAGCTTCTTGGTGATCAGGCCGGCGAGGTAATCGCCCAGGGCGCCGCTGCCGGAGAGTTGGACGTTGCCGTGGGCGTCGGTTTTGAGGTTGGCGCTCAGGGCCTGGGCCCAGGTTTTTCCGCCCGGCTGGCTGATGCCTTCGCTGACCGCGATTAGGCAGCGGCCATGCTTCCTGTACATCGCGTCCACGTCCGCCAGAAACTTGTCCTCGCTCAGCGGCGCCTCGGGGACGTAAATCAGATGCGGCCCATCATTCTCGCTCTGCCGGGCCAGCACGGCGGCGGCGGTGAGGAAGCCGGCGTTGCGGCCCATGATCACGTCCACCTTAATACCCGGCAGCGAGCGGTTGTCGTAATCGTCGCCCATGATCGCCGCCGCCACGAACTTGGCGGCCGAGCCGTAGCCGGGCGTGTGATCGTGCACGCGTAAATCGTTATCGATCGTCTTGGGAATGTGGAAGACCTTGAGGGCGTGGCCTTCGCGCGCGGCCAGCTCGCCGACAATGCGGGCGGTGTCGGCGGAGTCGTTGCCGCCGATGTAGAAGAAATAGCGCACATCATGGCGGGCGAAGGATTGGAAAATCTTCTCGCAGTACGCCTGATCCGGCTTATCCCGCGTCGAACCCAGCGCGGCGGCGGGCGTGCCGGCGATGCGCTCCAGCAAATCGTCGGGCACATCCTTGAGTTGAATAAAATCATTATCGACGATCCCGCGCACGCCATGGCGTGCGCCCAGAAGCTGATCCACCAAGCCGTTCTTCCTGATCTCGCGGATCGCGCCCACGAGCGATTGATTGATGACGGAGGTGGGGCCGCCCGATTGGCCGATGACCGCGTTGCCTTTGCTGCTTGCCATGATGCGTTTTGTTCCTGGAAAAAAGTTGACGGGGGCAGTGTAATGGATGATTGAGGCGGTTCAAGCGGTTTGCGCTACGGTCGGCCTGTCGGCGCGGTCGATGGATTGGTCAGCGGGTGTGACCGGTAGATACGATCGACCACTTTCTCGCGGTAGACTGCAACTGCGAGGTAGAACATGAGAAACGCCACGATGGCTGTGGTCCAAGGCAGTACGCCGGCGGTCTTCATCCCTTCATTGTACCCGCGTCCCACATTCCGGGCATATTCCGCTGATGTTGCCGGTGAGGTTGTAGCCGCAGGAGGGGCAGAGGCCCGATTGCTTGCGGAATCTCCGGCGTTCGCCCGTGAGCCCATGCCACACGAAAAACACCAACGCTCCGGCGGCGGCGAGGGCGCCGATGCTTCTGAACAGTGAGTCGATGGAATGGTGTTCGACGTACGCGGCAAGGAACGCCGCCGCCAGGAGAAGGATGACGCCGACGATCGCGGCAACGCCGACCCACGCCAACACGATTTGTGCGTCTCGCTTCATCGCCGGGCGGAATTGTACGCGGGGAATCGAAACCGACGGAGTATCGGCAGAATTTGGACAGTGGATTCAACGGCGAGCGGAAACCACGAATGGAACACGAATGCACACGAATGAAGGTGGATTATTCGTGTCTATTCGTACTCATTCGTGGCCGTCTTCTCTTTGGACTTTGTGAAAGCTTGTAGTAGCGACAAGGTTCCGCAGAATGAACGTCTTGTGGATTGTCTACCGACGCCGCTAGTATTCCGGCGATGGCGAAAGGGCCGCCTCCATGAAAATCCTCATTGCCGGGGGCACCGGCCAGATCGGCGGCGTTCTTTCGCGCGCGTTCGTCGCCGATGGGCATGAGGTCGTCGTGCTCAGTCGCCGGCCGGGCTCGGCGGCCGTGCGTGTCGTTGAATGGGACGGCCGCACGCCCGGGCCGTGGGCTGCGGAACTGGATGGGGCGGATGTCGTCATTAATCTGGCGGGGCGGAGTGTTAATTGCCGGTACACCGCCGCGAATCGCCGGGCGATTATGGAATCGCGCGTGCAGTCGGCGCGGGTGATCGGCCAGGCGATTGCCCGCGCGGCACGTCCGCCGCACGTTTGGCTGCAGGCCGGCACCGCCACGATTTACTCTCACCGCTTCGACGCGCCCAACGATGAAATCACCGGCATACTCGACGGCAACGAAGCCGGTGCGCCAAGCACTTGGCGTTTCAGCATCGACGTGGCAAAAGCCTGGGAACAGGCGGCGATGGAAACGCCCACGCCGACAACGCGAAAAGTGCTGCTCCGCTCCGCCATGACCATGAGCCCCGATCGCGGCGGCGTGTTCGATGTATTGCTGGGCCTCGTCCGCCATGGCCTGGGCGGCCGGCATGGGGATGGGAGGCAATACGTCTCGTGGATTCACGACCGGGATTTCATCCGGGCCGTCCATTGGCTGATCGACCACGAATTGGATGGCCCGGTGAATCTGGCCGCCCCCGAGCCGTTGCCCAACAGCCAGTTCATGCGCGCGCTGCGGCAGGCCTGGGGCGCCCGCGTTGGGCTGCCGGCCACGCGATGGATGCTTGAAATCGGGACTTTCCTCATGCGCACGGAAACGGAGTTGATCCTCAAGAGCCGGCGCGTGGTTCCCCGGCGGCTCCTGGAATCCGGGTTTGCATTCGAATTTTCAACATGGCCGGCGGCGGCGGCGGATTTGTGCCGGAGATGGCGGGAGCGGGCGAGCCCACAACCCAAAGAAAGAGGGAAACCACGAATGGACACGAATGCACACGAATGAAGAGATTTTCACCTTCACCCGGGCTGCCGGCTTGTGCGAGAAATTATCATTTTTTTATGCCATCGACCATTTGCCAGCGGGGTTGCCGGCGGTTATGGTGGGCGTCGTTGGTAAGTCGGTTATGAGCCTCTCGGCTATGCGTCTGGTGTTCAGATGTTGCCCGCGCCGCCTTGTCCGCTTCCCATCTTCACGGCCGGAACGTCGGCCACTTTCACAGAACCCGGAAAGTAAAAGTCGGGTTCTACCAGGCCCAAGAAGCTAATAGGAGCTGATCAAATGGGCAGCAAGTTGTACGTCGGAAATCTGAGCTATAACGTCACCAGCTCGGATTTGGAACAGATGTGCGCTCAGCACGGAACAGTGCAGAGCGCGGAAGTTATTCAGGACCGGGACACCGGCCGCAGCAAGGGCTTCGGGTTCGTGCAGATGGGAAGCGATGAAGAAGCGCAGGCGGTGATTGCCGCCCTCAACGGCCAGGAAAATGATGGCCGCGCCCTTACCGTCAACGAAGCCAAACCCCGCGAAGACCGCCCCCGTGGCGGTGGCGGCGGCGGTGGTGGCCGAGGCGGCTATGGC
>DASRLH010000368.1:0-2525 GCA_035648595.1 Tepidisphaeraceae bacterium | reverse complement strand
CGCGAGCCGGGAACCGAGGATTGAGCAGGCTCGAATGCCACGCGGGCAGCATGACACAAACCAACGGCTGGCGCAATGCAGATTATTGCTATTGTCACGCCAAGCAAAATCCCGGACGCCTGTGGCGTCTCGCCCGTGCGGCCGGTGCGGAACCTGACAAAGCGAATTGGCAATCGGTTTTCTTCTTCGTGTCTTTGTGCCTTCGTGGTTAGTCCTCTTCGATTTGTGACGATTGGCGAAACATTTGGAATTTTGCTGATGCATAAGAAATCCATGCACGTTCGACTGCGTTTCTCCCCGGCAATTCTGGGGATGGCGGCGGTGTTGTTGATGGGCGTTTCGCTGCTGGCGGCCGATCCACCCGTCGCTGCGCCCGCCGGGGTCGGGGCGTCCGCGGCACAGGCGGAGGATGCCGCCGCTGACAAGGCGACGCCCAGGCTCAATGCCTGGGAGTTGTACCGCAAGGGCGGCATTTTCATGTATCCGCTGACGGCGTGCAGCATATTGGCCATCGCGCTGATTATCGAACGATTCATCGCGCTGCGGCACAGCGCGGTGATGCCCGGCAATTTCATGCCCGGATTGCGGGCGGTGTGGCGCGATCCGCTGGACGACCGTGATGCCGCCCTCAAGTATTGCCGGCAGAGTGATACGCCGATCGCGCGGATGATCGGCGCGGGCATCAAGCGCCTGCCGCGCGGACTGAGCGCCGCGGAAAAGGCCGTCGAGGACGCCGGCGGCAACGAGGCCCTCAAGCTCCGGCGAAACATGCGCTTCCTCTACGCCCTGGGCAGCGTGGCGACGCTGCTGGGATTGATCGGAACCATCGCCGGCATGATCATGGCCTTCCAAAACGCCGCCGCCTCGGGAACCGGGGACGTGCATAAATTGTCCGAGGGCATCTATGAGGCGATGGTCAACACGTTCGGCGGCCTGGCCGTCGCCATCGTCGTCACCGTCTTTTACTACTATTTCGTCGGCCGTATCGAACGGCTCATCTCCGATATGAACGACGCTTTGGCCGATTTTTCCGACGAGTTTGGATTCAACGCCGAAAGCGACACGGAGCTGAGGGCGACAGCGACGCTCTAAGAGTGTGATTAACCAAGAAGGCACTGGGCATAAGATGAGCCCACAACCCAAGGCAGAGGTTAAAATCCGAAATCCGAAGCACGAAATCCGAAACAAATCCAAACGCAGGAAAAAAAGGAAAATTCAAAGGGCGCGTCCGTTGGGACTAATTTCACGTCTTCGTCCTTTGTGGCTTTGTGTCTTTGTGGTTAAGAATTTTGCCGAACTGCCGTTTATAGCCTTTTCAACCCTCGAACCGTTGCAAACACATGCGAATTCGCGATGCCAGCACTGAGAACGAGGAACCCTACAACCTTGTCCCATTGACGGACATGGTGTTCAACCTGCTGATCTTCTTTCTGTGCGCGACCACGTTCGTGCAAATCGAAAAGGATCTGGCGGTGCAGCTTCCCAAGACCAGCTCGACCTTCTCGCCGCTGTCGGCCGCGCCCAAGGAACTGATCATTAACATCAAGCAAAACGGCGACATGGTCGTGAATGGAAAAACGTACGATGAGAAAGCACTCTCGGCGATGGTCGCCCAGGCCGTCGCGCGCCGCAAAGACCAGACCGTCATCATCCGCGCCGATGAACGCAGCATCATGAAGTATTTCGCCCACGTCGCCCAGACCTGCAAGCAGGCCGGCGTAAAGGAAGCCAAGCTGGTCTACCTGGACGAGCAGGGGACAGCCGCCGGCGGATAAATCACGGAGGCCGCCATGACGCAGGAAGCCATAAGCCCGCCCATCCATCGACGCCATCGCTGGCGGATCGCGGGGATTATTGCCGCGCTGATCCTGGTGGCCGCAACCGCGTGGTGGTTCGGCGGGCGCAGGGTGTGGACCGACGATCACGCCATCCGCACCGCCGACGGCCAGGCCCGGCTCCGGGAGGTGTTGTGGGATCCGCCCAAGCCTCTTGGAGAGCCGTTTAATAGCGGCCAGCAGCAATATGAGCCGTCTATTTCTCCCGATGGCACGGAACTCTATTTCGCGCGCGGCAAGCCGGGGCGCAACGCCGACATTTTCGTCAGCTATCGGCGAAACAATCAGTGGACCGCGCCCGAACCGCTGGCGGCGGTGAATACGCAATACGATGAGCTGGGCCCGCGCCTCACCGCCGATGGCAAATTCCTGCTCTTCTACTCCGATCGCCCGGGCGGCTATGGCGGATACGACATCTGGGCCTGCCGGCGCACCGCCAGCGGCTGGGGAAAGCCGTTCAACCTCGGGCCGCAGGTCAACAGCGAGTTCAACGAATTCACCCCCGATCCCACTCCCGATGGCAAACACCTGATCTTCGCCACCAACCGCGTCTCGGCAAAACGTGAACAACTCCAGGCCTGGCGCGCCACCATCCGCGAGAACGAGGCGGCGGATTACGACTTGTGGATCGCGGAGCTGAAAGAACCCGGCCAAGCGCCATCAACGCAACCTGCTACTCCCTCTCCCGGT
>DASRLH010000367.1:0-33608 GCA_035648595.1 Tepidisphaeraceae bacterium | reverse complement strand
CGTGACCCATCCAACGAGAGAGGTGGCTCCACAAGCCTGTCGAGCTTCACCTCTGATCGCGATCTCTTTTTTGCCGTCGCGTGACGGCCGCGTAGAGTCCACGCGCTAATCGTGACTCACCGATTCATACATGGCAGTCTTCTCCTGTAGCTGTTTGGCGATTTTGCTGCCCAGGGCAAATCCCCATCTCTGGCCGGCCCGCATCGACTCCTGAACCATCGCCGGCTGCTCTTTCACCAGTTTCTGCCCGAGCGGCGAGCGATAGAACGCGGTCAACTGTTTGATCTCCACATCGCTGAAATGCTGGGCGTAAATGGGAATCATCATCTTCGTGAAATCATCCGCGCTCGCCTGCTTGCGGAACTCATCCCAAAATTCGTTGGGGACGTTCCCATGCGTCTGTTTCATCCCGGCGATCATCTGGTCCAGAACCTGAACCCCAAGTTTCGAGATACCGCTGGCCTCCAGAAATTCGCGGATGTCTTTATTCTTTTGCGAATCGACGCTGTTGGCTCCCGCGGCGGATGAAGCCGGGGGTGTCGCGGGATCGTTCCCGGCGCCAATGATCGAGGCGACCGGATATCCCGTGATCCCCATAAACAAAACGCCCAACAAAACTCCACGGCATTTCATCACATACCTGCCTGTCTGCGAAATCATTCGCCAAAACCCAAAGGTCAATCCACGCCTGCGGCTCGGCACCTCCGCGCCGCCGAGGGCCATCCTAACTCGATCGCAACGCGTTGTGCCACTCATCTCATCCGCTCTGGATGGACGCGGAAGCGCGACGCTGCTGCGTGCGTCCCGCTTTCCGCGTCAGGGATGCCGCCAAAACCCGTCTCCTGGGCTCCGCCGCGCGGCTGCGAAGACCTCAGCCGGATCGCCGGGAGTTGTCATGTAGAACGAAGAAAGCAGAGACTAGAAGTTGAGCCCGCCGTAAAGACAGGCGGCGATGAACGCACTCCAATAGAGCACGATTGATGCGGCTGCGGCGATGATGCGCCATCCACGTTCCCGGCGCAGCAACGCCAAGGCCGCCAAGCCCATACCGACGATGCCCAGGAGCATGGAACCCAATACCACCAGCCTTGCGAAGCCCACCGGCGACATCAGACCCTGAAGGAGCCTGCGGACGGGCGCTACAAGCGTCAGCATCAGGAACAAATCCGCGATCAGCCCCATGCTTAACGCCGCCGCCGGCAACACCGAATGCCGTCGCAATACCCGATCCTGCGAATAAGAGAGGACACGCGGATTGGTCTGTTGCATTGCTCGTTCTCTCAGGCCGCGGCTTGGCTCTGGTGTGCGGGGCGGAAAAGAAGATAAGGACAGAGTTACACCTCTTGGGCCTTCAGCGCCCCTCGAACCGTCGACTCCAACCACAACCTCGCGGCGGTCGTCGCCTGCCAACCCGGCTCACCGAATGGGCGCCCGCGCCGCAACGAATCGCGGATTGCCTCAAGTTCCTTGTCCGAATGCGGTTCATTGAGCAATTGTAACCAATTCACCGGTCGTTGCCGCGATTGAGGCTTGCGGCGGGAGGTACCTCCCTTCGGAGGCCCGTTTCAGCCTCAGTCTTGCCCGAACAGCGTGTTGAGCCGTCCGCGTATTAGCTGCTCCCTCGCATCGACAAACTCCGGGAAGCGATCGAACTTCCAAAGAGACTTGTCGTCAGGAATCAAATGGCGTCGCAAAAAGCCGGGCTCGCGCGTTGCCAGCCATTCATCGATCGGCATGTCCTGCTTCCCGACGTTCTCCTTCGCCAGCAGCAGGCAAAGATTGCCCAGCCGATCACGCTTGCCAAGCCAGTCAAGCCGGTTCAACGGCGATAGCTCTTTCGGTTTGAACGAACTCCGCGCGAATAGATGATCCTGATGAAACTGCATCGTGCCCCATGCCGCATCATCGTACAGCAGGGACAGCGCGAGGAACGTTTGCTGACCGGCGTAGGTGAGATTGAGCACTTCGTCGATCGCAAAATCATCGAAACCGATCGACAGGCCGGTTTTGGCGATCGTCGCATTGATCGCATCAACAGGGAAATCCGCGCCGGGGTTTGCGATCGCTCCGATATTCGCTCGGATGTCTCGCAAGAGATTGTCCGACGCGCGACCGAACGCACCTTTGAGCAGAGACATAATAAGCCAGCGCCGCATACGGTCGGCGTTACGTGCGTCGAAGGGCGTCGACCCCCGAAGCGTGACGTTGGGATTCTTGAACAGGAAATAGATGATTGGGATCAGGGCATTGGCGCTCGTGAGATTATCGCGGTCGATCCCGAATGAGTTGGCAAGGTCGACGCCCCGCTCCACCGCTTTCTTGATCGCAGGCCATTTCTGGCGGATCGTCATCAGATTCGCGTTGCTGAAGTTCTGAACCCTGTAGGCGACTGGAAGGTCCGTGAGCACCAGACAAGACTTCATTATAAAGTCCTTGTCGAAGTCATTGCGGCGGGTCAATTCCGTATTCACGCGGTCAACGAAGTTGAAAATCTCTTCGCGCGCATTCACGCCGTCCCAGCTCGACGTGACCATCGACAGCAGCAGGTCTGACTTGCTCAACTTCGTGCCGCCCTCATTGGCTCGCACAAAGATGTCGAGCACCCGGTCGTAATCCTGGTCTGTTTCCGTGTAATAAGCAATCACCTCGTCCGTGTGGATTGCGTCGTACAGTCGCTTCAGGTTTCGCTCGAATACCTTGCGATCCGCCTTCGGGTGTCCCCGATTCTCCAGCGCGTCGTCTTGTTTGTCGAGGAACGTCTCGAACTTTTGTCTTTCATCAAAATCCAGAATTCGGCCAACGCGGAACCAGTAATGCTCCGAATCCGGTTCGGGCTCCTCCTCCATGAACTCGAACTTGTAGTACAGTCCCGACTCCGCGCCGTCTTCCGCCAGTCGCGGTTCGGCCAACAGGTCAATGTGAAGGCGCTGGGCACTCCACGCATCCGGGTTATCCCACCGTTTGTATTTCTTCTTGGTGACGTAAGTGCCGCGCAGTCCAATCATCAATGAGGTGAGGCGTTGCTGCCCATCGAGGACGAGCGAGAGGTTCGTGATGCCATCGGTATTTGCGAGCTCGTTGTGCGTTCCGCCGTGTTGGGCTTTCTCTAGGAACTTGTAGACTTGCCACTTGTCGCGATTCTCGGGCTTCAATTCCCAGAACAGGAATGAGCTGATCGGATAGCCACGCATGATCGAGTCGAAAAGCTGGACGATCTGCTCCGGTTTCCACACAAATTCCCGCTGGATTGCAGGCAGGAAATACTGGCGGTTCATCCGCCCGATCGCAGTGGCAATCGTTTCTGATCGGTAACTCATGTCGGCGATTGTACCTCTGGTTCGATGTGGGGCCACGCGCCTCCCGGAGCGTGGTCGTCGTTTTCCTTCCAATTTTTTGGTGAACATATGTCATGCTCGGGAAGCATGCACGGTCAGACATCTCGGGGAAATCGGGCGAGGCGCGCCTCGCCGACTTTTCGGCGCGGCGGCGTGTAACTTCCGCGCCGTCCGCAAGGGGTATGGATATTAGCAATGTTCAGATAACTGACGCGCGCCTCGTGGGCTTTTGAGGCGTTTTGTGAGGGTCATCGTTCGGTGTCCGCGGCGGAGTAGAGCATAGTCACGCCGCTGGGGATTAGGGGCGGATGCTCATGCCATATCAGGCCGTGTTGCGCGCCCGAGACATACGCAAACCCGGCTGTTCACGAGTTGCCGGCGATGAACGTCTGTAATGACAGATGGTTGCGGAGCATACAGAGCAATTTCAAGATATTTTTCTTCTAGTTCCCAAAAAGCGCCACCAAGCGTCAAAAAGCGCAACCGCGACGGCATCGCGGCTTTGATTGCAAAAAGGTTGCACGATCTTTCGGGCCAGGGTGCGCGAGAAGATCGGCTGGTGGGCACGGGAAGCTGGGGAGTCACTTGGCGGCAATCGAAGCACAGATCATTTCCTTGTCGTTCCTCCAAAACACGCACCGGTCCGCCAAAGCCGGGTGGCACCAGACGACGGGACGGCCGGCGTCGGTGTTCGTCGGATCCAGGAGATGGGTGCGGCTGGTTTCGTGATAGCCCTGGGGAGTGAGGTCGGCGAGGATCAGGTCGCCGTGCTCGTTGGCGAGCAGGAAATGCGGGCCGGCGTCGCCCAGGGGGATGAGAAACGCATTGGCCCAGGAGAGCCGGCCGACATCGCCGGTGGTGGCATCGTAGGTGGACCAGATGCGGTTGCCGTTCCGCAGATCAAGGCAGCGCAGCGCGCCGCCGATGCCAACCCCGTAGACGTATCCATCGCGGAGGGTGGGCGGGGCCATGAGAAGATGCAGGGCGTCGGTTCGGCGTTCGCTGGTGCCGCCGCGCTTCCAAAAGATGCTGGCCTTGGGTTCGGTGGGATCGAGCTTCATCACCAGCGCCCCTTCGTAAGCCGAGGAGACGAACAGCAGGTCGCCGAGCTTGGGGTCGTGAACGAATCGCGGCGTCGCGATGGTCACGCCATTCTTCAGCGGCCCGTGCGGCTGCGTCCAATAGACCTTGCCGGTTTCAGGATCGAGGCTGTTGACCGAGTCGGGGCACCAGATGATGAGTTGGCGTTTGCCGCCGGCCTGACAAATCATCGGCGGCGCGTAGCCGGCCACCTTCGCGCCCAGCGCGGTCCAGAGCATTTTTCCGGTCATTTTGTTGAATGCGGTGACAAGCCCGGGGCCCGTGGCGGCGTTGATGCCGCAGGAGAGAACGATCACCTTGTCGCCATCCACCAGCGGATGCCCCGCGAAACCCCACATCGGCGTGGGCGCCTTCTCGCCGGACAGATGATGCGACCAGATCGGCTTGCCGGTCTGGATATCGATGCAATACAGATCGCCCTCGGCGCCCAGCGTGTAGACGCGATTGCCATCCACGGCCGGCGTGGTGCGCGGGCCGGCGCCGTAGGAAATGCTGTAGGGGCAGTCGTAGGCGTAAACCCAGAGCGGCTTGCCGGTCTTTTCATCCACGCACAGCACGCGCTCATCGCCGGGCGAGGTGATGCGGCCCCAGTTGGTGCGATCGGCCTTGGCGTTCTTCATCTGCCGATCCATGACGAAGACCCGCCCATCGGCCACCGCCGGCCCCGCGTATCCGCCGCCGACCGGCACCCGCCAGATAATCTTGAGTCCGCCCTTGGGAAACGCCGTCATCAGCCCCGTCTCGCGCCATACGCCATCGCGCTGCGGGCCAAGCCACTGAGGCCAATCGTCGGCCGGCGCGGTTGGGGCGAAGAATGCGAGGACTAGCAGCGATGCGAAGTATGAGGAGCGCATGACGACTATCTAAACGCGGAGGCGGGCATGATGCAATGCTTCGCACGGTTTGGAAAAGTACACTATCGGCGCGGTGGCTGAGCCTTGCCGTGCCCATGTGTGATTGCTTTAACGTGACACGGGCGTCTCGCCCGTGCGGATGGGTTGGGAGGTCGGGAAATCAATGAATCGGTAATTGATGAATATACGCACGGGCGGGACGCCCGTGTCACGATCGAGTCGCCTCTTTCACCCGCCGCGCGCATCGCATAGGATTGCCTCATGGCCGAATCCACCGCGACTAGCAAGGCAACGCCGCCGGCAACTCACAAGGAAATCGTCGATGCTATTTCCACCGTAAACACCAAGGCCGAGCCGGCGGCAAATTACAAGGAAACCGTCGAATCCATCCTCGTCGCCTTCATTCTCGCATTCATATTTCGGGCTTTCGTTGTGGAGGCGTTTGTCATTCCCACCGGCTCGATGGCCCCCACCCTCTACGGCGCGCACATGCGGCTGCGCTGCCCGGACTGCGGGTATAGCTTTGACATCGGGTACCGCGGCAAGCAGAGCGAAGACAACGATGATGTGGACATCCCTTCGGAAATCACGGTGCCGATCCACTATCACTGTCCAAACTGCGGATACGAATTTCCCAAGGTCGACCCGGCGGGCAAGGCGCTTACCCTGCCGGTGCGGTTCGGCGACCGCATCCTGGTGCTCAAGTACCTGTATCTGTTCCAGAAGCCGGTGCGATGGGACGTGGTGGTGTTCAAAAGCCCCTGGGAGCCGACGCATCATGTGGCCGAGGATCCGCTCTATGAGCAAAACTTCATCAAGCGTTTGGTGGGCATTGGTCCCGAAAGCCTGGTGATTCTCGATGGCGACGTCTACACCGGCCCGTTAGATGCAAACGAGCCGGTCGATGCCAATGGGCGCCAACTGTTTCATATCCAGCGCAAGATTGAGTACGCGCAATCGGCAGTTTGGCGAACGATCTACGACAATGATTTCATCCCCCATTTAGGCGCGCAGCGGCATCCGTGGACGCAACCCTGGCGCGAGGAAACGCCGCTATCCGGGTGGAAGCTGAGCAGCGCCCCGACAAGCGATTGGCCGGCGGGCGCTCCGAGCCGCGCATTTTCATTCGCCAACATCAAGCAACAGTCGGCGATACAGTTTGATGCCGACGCCAATGCCGACAGCACTCACGCGCTGACCGATTACCTGACGTATGATGAGCTCGAACATTCCAGCGGCTGGCAGCCGGTGAACGTGAGCGACTTGAAGCTTTGCTGCGACTACACCCGCCAGGCGGGCGACGGCCCCTTGCGACTGCAACTCTCGAAAAACGCCGATCTGTTCACCGCCGAGTTCACGCGCGGCAAAGTCAAACTGCTCAAAGGCCGGCGCGTTGATCCGAACAGCCCGGCCGTGTCGAATCAGAAAATGGTCGGCGTCCCCGCGGGCGCCACCGAGGCGGCGGAAATCGAAGTTCCCGCCCTGGCCGGCCCGGGGCCCGCGCGGCTGGAGCTGATCAACGTCGATTATCGTGTGTCGGTGCGCATCAACGGCAAGGAAGTGCTCCACACCACCGACGCCTACTATACGCCCGATGTCCAGGCGCTTTGGAAGCAGGAGCAGGACGCCCTGAGCGGCTCGCGGACCGAACCGGGCCCATTCGCCCGGTCATTGGTGCGCATCGAGGCCGGCGGGCAGCAGGCGTTGGTCGAGCACCTGAGCCTCGCCCGCGACATCTATTATCTCACGCGCCGCACCGATCGGTTTTGGGCCTCTGTTGACAGCATTTCTCACTTGAAGGATGGCGAGTATTTCGTGCTGGGCGATAATTCCTTCATCAGCGGCGACGCCCGATATTGGCACGACCCCATCGAGCTGCCGCATGAGGATTTGTTCGTGGATTCGGGGCGCGTCCCCGAGCGATTCATGCTCGGCAAGGCGTTTTTCGTCTACTGGCCCGCGGGTTATCGGCTGCCGTGGATCCCGGTCAACGCGGTGCCGGATTTCGGGGAAATGCGGTTTATACATTGATGACAAAATTCCGAAAAACCTGAATGGGAAATGCGCTCTTCGTAGGGTTCGCTTCAGCGAACGCTGTACACCGCCCGGCGTTGAATGTGGTTTGGATGTACTGAACCGGCGTGGGAGGAGACGCTTCCGCGTTCGCTAAAGCGAACCCTACGAATGCAATTCCACTGTCTTGGGAATGCCGCCGATATAGATGAGATGTTCCTTCCCGGCTCGTCCCTGTCACGCCTTCTGATAGCCGTCGGCCCTGTTGCCGCCGCGCTCGTGTTTGCCGCGCTGGCGCCCGGCGCCGCGGGGCGAGCCGCGCGCGGTTTGGAACGGGTGTTGTGGCGATCGGCGCGAAGCCGCGCGCTGGCGCCGCTGATCGCGGCGCTGGTCTCGCTGATCCTGAGCGTTGCGCCAATCCTCGTCTCCGGGCAAATGCCCCAGCCGGCGATGCACGATGAATTCAGTTATCTGCTTGCCGCCGATACCTATGCGCATGGCCGGCTGACCAATCCCCCGCTGCCCTGGCCGGTGGCAGTGCATCTGGAGACGTTTCATGTGATCCAGCGCCCGACGTACATGTCCAAATACATGCCCGGCCAAGGCATGGCGCTGGCGCTGGGGCAGGTGATGACGGGCAAGCCGATTGTGGGAGTATGGATCAGCCTCGCATTCGCGTGCGGGGCGGTGGCGTGGATGCTGCTGGCGTGGGTGCCGCCGCGCTGGGCGATGATGGGGGGCATCATGGCCGCCTGCCTGCCAACGGTCGTCGCCTGGGGCCATGATTATTGGGGCGGCGCCGTCGCGATGGCGGGCGGAGCGCTGGTCCTGGGCGCGTTTCGGCGGATCGTCCGCGGCCCCACCCTCGCCATGAGCGTTACGATGGGCTTGGGAATCGCTCTGCTCGCGGTCAGCCGGCCTTACGAAGGCGCGCTGCTCGCGGCGGTGTGCGGCGTTGGACTTATCGTTTGGATTTTGCAGCTCAAGTCGGTTCCGAAATTGGCCGCGTCAGCCGCGAAATCAGGAGGGGAGCCACGAATGGACACGAATGAACACGAATGGGAAAAGAGGCATTCAGTCGGCGCCGGATCTCCTCGTGCCTTGGGTATGTTTCGGAATTCGGAATTCGGAATTCGGAATTCCAGCCCAAACCACCCGAAAGCGATCGCAATCGTGCTCATCCCCTTGGCGATCTCGATGGCATGCTTGGCGTGTTTTCTTGGGTATTACAATTGGCGGGTGACGGGAAGCGCGACGCGCATGCCTTATGCGGTGCATGAGCAGCAATATGGCGCGACCCCGTTGTTTCTGTTTCAGCGGCCCAAACCAATGCCGGTCTATCGGCACAAGGAGCTGCGCGAGTTTCAGGAATACGTGTTGCAGCATAATTATTACGAGGAGCGGGCGCATTATGGCGCCGAGGCGAAACGCCGGGTCATTGCATTGCTCACCAGCTTTATTCAGCCCCGGGCGGTCATTTTTCCGCTGCTGTTCCTGCCGCTGGTGTTGAGGCGCGATCGGTGGATGCTCACCGCGATCGTCGCCGGCGCTCTCGTGACGGCGGCCACGTTCCTCTCGACCTGGCTATTTATGCACTACCTGGCGCCGGTTTTCTGCATCATCGCGCTGCTCATCGTGCAGGGCATGCGGCAGATGCGACAGGCGCGCCTTGGCCGATATAACGTCGGCCGGCTGGCGGTGCTGGCGGTTTTCTTGTCGTGCGCGTGGCCCGCGGGAAAGGCCTTCGCAAAATATGCCAAACACAAAGATGAGGGCTTGGCCGATCGTCGCGCCCAGGGATTGGCCGCGCTGCAAACGCAACCGGGCAAGCAATTGGTATTCGTTCATTACGACTACACCGGCGGGTTTGAATGGGTTTACAACGAAGCCGACGTGGACAACGCCAAAGTCGTATGGGCCCGGCAAATGACGCCCCGGCAGGATCAGGAACTGATCGGCTACTTCAAGGACCGCAACACCTGGATCATCAACGGTAACGAGGCCCACCCCCAATTGCGCCCCTATGCGCCAATGGTTCGCGTTCCCCCGCGCGCCGCGGAACTTGGTGCACAGCATGGAGTGGGAAAGGAGAAACGCGTTTCTTCACCGGTCAATGGCGCGAAACCCGCCCAATAAGCGATCCTCACAGCGGACATGGTCACTGAAGTGACCACGCCAGGACCAATAAGCCCTCCACCCGCTCAGTGAACAACCCCAGTTTCCGCGGAAATAGCACGGGACTTTGTTCGCGCGTCCAGCACACATTTTTCGACGCGGACTGCAACGAATCTTGCGGATAGCCGACGTAGAGACACAATGAGCGCGATTACGATGATCCAAACCCAGGCAGCCCCCTCCGAATCCATCGGCCTTCTCGATGACGCCACCCGCGCTACGGAACCGGCCATCGAGTTATCGGTCGTCATGCCTTGCCTCAACGAAGCGGACACGGTCGGCACCTGTGTCGAGAAAGCCGTTCGCGCCATGCGCGACGCCAACATCACCGGCGAAGTGATCGTCGCCGACAACGGCAGCACCGACGGCTCGCAGCAAATCGCCGCCGGCCTGGGCGCGCGCGTGGTGCCGGTGCCGGCCAAGGGATACGGCGCCGCGCTCATGGGCGGCATCGCGGCGGCACGCGGAAAATACGTCCTCATGGGTGATTCCGACGACAGCTACGATTTCCTGGATTGCGAAAAATTCGTCAAAAAATTGCGCGAAGGATATGACCTGGTGCAGGGCTGCCGGCTTCCCTCCGGCGGAGGCACCGTCATGAAAGGGGCCATGCCGTTCTCGCATTATTGGATCGGCAACCCGATGTTCTCGATGCTGGTGCGCCGATGGTTTCGCGCGCCCATACACGACGTGTATTGCGGTCTGCGCGGATTCCGAAAAGACTACCAGCAGAACCTCGACCAGCGCTGCACCGGCATGGAGTTCGCCACCGAGATGATCATCAAGGCCAGCTTGTATCGCGCCCGAATCGCGGAAGTGCCGATCGCGCTGCATCCCGATGGCCGCCAGGCGCACGCCCCGCATCTCAAGACCTATCGCGACGGCTGGCGCACGCTGCGCTTTTTCCTCATGTGCAGCCCCCGCTGGCTATTCCTGCGGCCCGGATATTTCCTGATGCTCCTGGGCGCGATCGGCTACGCCCTGGCGTTGCCGGCGGTGCGGATTGGGCGCGCCACGTTTGACGCCCATACGCTGCTTTTTGCCAGTTTGTTTTTGCTGATGGGATATCAGTCGGCACTCTTTGCGATATTCGCAAAGACGTTCGCCGTCAGCGAGGGATTGCTCCCGCCCGACCCCCGGCTGCAGCGCTTTTTCGGCCGCGTGACGCTGGAGCGCGGCTGCATCGCGGGCATTGCCGCGTTTGTGGTCGGCGTCATATTACTGGCCATCGCGGTGGGCCTGTGGTTCGGCCGCGATTTCGGCACGCTCGATTACGCCAAGACCATGCGCATCGTCATTCCCGGCGCCACACTCACCGCTTTGGGATTCCAGACCGTTCTTTCAAGTTTCTTCGTCAGCATCCTGGCCATGCGGCGAAAATAACGCCTGTCTCCGCGCTACTGGAAGCCCAATCAATCCCACTGTCGACGGCTCTGGCACGTCCGCCCGCGCTTCCCATACGCCACCGACTCATTCCCCGAATCCGCCCGCCCCGGCGGCGGGCTTACTTGTCTTTCGCTATGTAGACTCCGTCCCAATCCGGCGGCGGCGGGTCGCCTCTTAGCCTGACGATGCGAGCCAGCAGCGCGGCTGCCGGGAGGTCGTCGGGGAAACGGGTGTGCAGGTCGGAAAGCGCCGCCTGGGCCGCATCCCAGCTTTGCGATTGGTAGAGCTTGAGGGATTCCTCATATTGGCGGATGCGAAAGTTTGTGTCTTCGTGGGCCGGGCTGGCGCACAGCAATTCATAAACCGCCAGCGGTTTAAGCTTCCCTTTCACGCGCAGCATGTCGAGTCTGCGCATGGCGAAGTGACCCTCCACCAGCCGGGCGGTGGATTCGGCGATCAGGATGCGCGAGCCGTAGAATTTGTTGGCGCCTTCGAGCCGGCTGCCCAGGTTGACGCTGTCGCCCAGGACGCTGTAGTTGAATTTCTGGGGCGCGCCCATGTTGCCGAAGATCATGGGGCCGGTGTTGATGCCGATGCGGGTGAGCATTCCCTTGGCGCCCAGGGCGGCCAATTCGCTCTGGATTTGCGCTTCGCGGTCGCGCATCGCCAGCGCGGCCCGGCAGGCCAGCAGGGCGTGATCGGGCTGCACGACCGGGGCGTTCCAGAAGCTCATGATCGCGTCGCCGATGTATTTATCGAGTGTGCCGTTGTGGGAGAGGATGAGGGCGGACATTTCGCCCAGGTAGAAGTTCAGCATCTCGCTGAGCTTTTCGGATTCCATGGATTCGCTCAAATCGGTGAATCCCTGGATGTCGGTGAACATGACGGTCATGTCGCGGCGTTGCCCGCCGAGCTTCAAGGAGGCGGGGTTGCGCTCGATCTCCGAGGCCACTTTCGGGGAGACGTATTGCGAGAGCGCCTTGAGAACCAGGCGCCGCTGGCGGTCTTCGGTGAGATAGCTCCAGGCGAAGGCTCCCACCGTGGCAACAAGCAATGCGATGATGGGAGAAGCCATCGGCAGCCAACGGATGTGTTGGGCGACGAAGAGTTCGACGCCCGTTCCGATGAGCAATACCGCCGCGATGGCTGCCAGCAATACTTTCACCGCCGCGCGGCGCGGGAGAATGACGCCCAGCGCGGCCAGCAACGATATGACAAACGCCGACGCGGCCGTTGCGGCCATGCCAACCGGCTGCACCCTTTGCGCGTTCAGCAAATCCTCAATGGCGGTGGCGTGCACCTCCACGCCGGGATAGAGCGCGGACAGGGGCGAGGATTTGAGGTCGTACACACCGGCCGCAGTTCCGCCGATCAATACGATCTTCCCGCGAAACATCTCCGGCGATATCCCCACCTGGGCCGCTTTGGCGGGCATCATCGCCGCCTTGAAGACGGAATAGGCGGGGACATATCGATATGTGGTCGATCCATCACGTCGCTGATAGGGGCCGAAGAAATGTAACCGCCAGGGCGCGACGGCCCACGCCGGCAGCGGCGCGTTCAGGGCTTGAGCGGTTCGCAGGGCCAGCGTCGCCAAGCCATGCACATCCGGCGGGTATTCGCGGACGGTTTTGCTCTGGAGGATGTTGGTCGCGCCAAACGCCGGGGGCTTTTTCACCTTTGGCGAGAACGCATCGGGCAGGCCGTTGTCGCGGCTGTCGGTGGCGAGGATGACCGGGATTTTGGCGGCGTCGATCGCTTGGCCGAGCTGCGCGTCAAATCCGCGCGGCTCCTTGAAAATCACATCGAAGACCACCGCCTTCGCCCCACAATCCTGCAAGTACTTGATCGTCTGCGCCCACAGAATGCGCGGCCACGGCCACCCGTAATTCAACGGCGGCGCCGCCAGTTTCTCCATGCTCCCCTCGTCCGCCGACACAATCACAATCGGCCCATGCGTCCGATCTTCGGACGCTCTCAGGCGGTAGAAGGCGTCGTAGAGCGTGTTATCCAGCGCCGCCATTGCGATCCGCGCGCCCGGCAGAAGATGGAGGGCGATGGCGAGGCCCATCGCGGTTGCCGCGACCACTGCCGCGGCGAGGAGTTTGCGGAGGGGATGTTGAGGCGTAAGCCGGGTGGGGAGTCGCATGGGAAGAAAAAAACGCGCTGCAGGTAGCATCGGCGCGAGGGGGCGAAGTTCTACACGCGGCGGGCGTGTGACGGCCTCAGTGGGGGCGGAGGGCTGGGAATCCTCTTACCCGTACGCCGGCAGAGTGTTGGCCGCGCCTGCGGTGTTGGACACCTAATCCTTAGACAAGAAGTTGGTCCAACTCGGCCGCGAGTACAGGTAGCTTGCTCGTGATGATGTCCCATGTAACAGCGTCACTGATCGCATCGTAGCCATGAATGATGACATTCCGGAAACCAACGATTTTCCGATAGTCCGTGATGCGCTGGGCCAACTGCGGATCGATCTTATTCAGTTGGGACAGGGCCTCGCCGATGATGCCGAACTGTCGCTCAACGGCGGACCGCATCATTTCATCCGCGAGGTAGGAATCGAAAGTGCCAGTGCCCGTGAATCGAGTAATGCGCTGAACGGCCTGTTGCATGTCAAATAATAGCTTACGCGCGTCAAGCTGCATAAATCGGCCTCCTATCCTTAAGCGCCTCTTCCAAAAAATACGGATTGCGCGCTGCGGCGAGATCCACCAGGTCTACGCGCCGGTGGAGCAAGAATTCCAAGCCCTCCAGAAGTCCAAAATACCGATCGGATGCTCCGACGAAGCTGCGGTCGGCAAACTCAACCAAAAAATCCAGATCGCTGGAAGCGGGATCAAATTCGCTTCGGGCGGCTGATCCGAATAGGTCGAGCCGCCGGACGTCGAAGCGCCGGCACAAGCCGGCAATCGCCTCGCGTTGGTCTTCGATAAGGTTGATCATTGGTGCGTGCAAGCTCCGTTCTCGGCGATATGATTATATCCCCTTGATGGAAGATTGCATCCGACGTCGATACGCCTTTTCCCCGCACCGCTCTCCCCCTACCATAGCGGGATGGGATTTGCGGATCGGGATTACTCTCGGAACCGGCCGGCGGCGCCGGGGTTTGGGCAGATACGGGCCTGGTCGGTGACGACGTGGCTGATTGCCATCAACGTGGCGGTCTATCTCGTCGATCGCGTCACCGGCGGCAAGCTGTGGGACCTAGGCGCGTTCTCGGCTGCATCTGGGGTTTTCGGCCTGCAACTGTGGCGGTTCATCACGTTCCAGTTTTTGCACGCCAACAAGTGGCACCTGTTCTTCAACATGCTGGCGCTTTATTTTTTCGGGCCGATGGTCGAGCAATATCTGCGGCCGCGGAAATACCTGGCGTTTTACCTGATCTGCGGGATGGCCGGCGCGGCGATGTACATGATTTTGCTGACCCTTCGCTTCCTTTACGCCGGGGCCAATACGCAACTGGTGGGCGCGTCGGCGGGAATCTTCGGGATTCTGGTGGCCGCCGGCGCGAAGGTCGCGCCGGATACGACGGTCATGTTGCTCATCCCGCCGATCCCCATGCGCATGCGGACGCTGGCGTGGATCATGGTGGGGCTGGCGGTATTTTTCGTGCTCGACAGCGGCCCCAACGCCGGCGGAGAAGCCGCCCACCTCGGCGGCGCGGCACTGGGCTTCATCCTCATCCAGCGCCCCGAACTTCTAAACATATTCGATCCGTCACCGGCCCGCCGACGCAAAGGCAAAGGGTGGAAGATGGATGATTGGAGGTGAGGGGGGCATGATGAGTGATGAGTGAACCGTGACAAGAAAGTTCTTTGTCACGGTTCACTCATCACTCATCTCCTCTCACACATCGCACACCCTCACCGCTTCGCGCAGTCCCTGGAGGGGGTCGCGGGTGGGGATGAATTCCTGGCCGACGTGGCCTTTGTAGCCGACGTCCAGAAGGGCGCGCATGATCGGGGGGTAGTTGATTTCCTGGGTGTTGTCGAGTTCTTTGCGGCCGGGGTTGCCGGCGGTGTGGACGTGGCCGATGTAGTCCTTGTGCTGGCGGATTCGGCTGATCACGTCGCCGTCCATGATCTGCACATGGTAGATATCGAACAGGAGCTTGAGCCGGGGGCTGCCGACGCGCTTGATCAACTCGATGCAGTAGTCGGTGTGATCGCCCTGATAGCCGGGGTGGCCTTTCATGAATTCGTGCACACGGCTATTGAGCATCTCCAAACAGATGGTCACACCCTTTTGCTCGGCGTATCCGACAATTTGTTTGTAGCCTTTCACGCAATTGTCCATGCCGACGTCGCTTGGGATATCCTCGCGCATGCCGGTGAAAGTGATGACGTTGGGAACCCCGGCATCCGCGCATTGGCCGATCCGCTCGCGCAGAATTGCCAGGCACTGCGGCTGATACTTGGGATTGTTCATTCCCTGCGTGAAGCCATGGCTGCCGGCGATGGCGCAGGTGAGGCCGTGCTTTTTGAGCATGTCCCAATGTTTGGGATCGATGAGCTCGACGCTCGTGCATCCCAATCCTTTGGCGACTTTCGCCATTTCTTCTTCCGGCCAGTATTTTGCGTAGCACCATTGCACGAGCGATTGGCTGATGCGGCCATTCCTGCTGGCCGGCCCGTCCGGCGGCGCGAGGCTGGAAGGCGCGGCAAACGCGGGCGAGGCCAAAGCCGCCGCGCCGGCGGCAGCGCCAAGCAATGCCGCCCGGCGGGAGACGCGGGGAAGTATCGATCCAATTTGCGTGCTCATGTATTTCTCCGTTGGCCAAGTGGTTTCATGTTACATTGTTGATGGCGTATCTGGAAACACGGGATTGCCGAAATGACTGATCTAGCCGCCAAAGCCAGCGAGGGCGCCCAACCCGTGTCGGATTTTGCGCCGCTGCACCTTCCCCGGCGGCTTGCGATACCGGTGATCGGCGCGGAATCAGCGGATTCCATTTCCGCAAAGGCCCAGGGAACCGAGGTTGAGCGCGGCGAGCCGGTGCTGGACCGGTGGCCTGAATCGTCCGCCGTCCCGCTGGCGAGCGCCCGCGGGCGGATCGCGGGAATGACGACGCGGGAATGGCGCGCGGGCCGCGGGGTGCCGGCGGTGCTGTTCGAGCCGGATGAAACGCAAATCATCGCGCCGTGGATACCGGCCAGGCCGGAGGAAATCGCGGCGATGCTGGAACGCATCAAGGGCATGGACCTGCCGGCGGCGATCGAGCAACTTGGGCGTCGCGGCGTGTGGGCCGACTCATGGAAAAGCCCGGACTTGCTCGCCCAACTCCGAGCCTGCCTGCGCACGCCGGTGGACACAATTATCTGCAACGTGTTGGATGAGGATCCGGCAGTGCCGTTGCAGAGCCGGGTGGGGGCTGCGTTTGCCGTGGAGGTGGCGGCGGGCGCGCTGACGCTGGCCGCGCTGACCCGTGCCCAGCGCGCCTGGGCGGTGGTGAGCGCATGGGGATCGGGCGAGCAAAGCGCGGGGCTTGCCGGCGCGGCGACTGGTACGCCGCTCAAGCTGGTGCCGCTGCGAAATGATTATCCACAGGCGCACCCAACGCTGCTCATTCATGAGTTGACGGGCCGTCACGCGCGGCCGGGCCGGCTGCCCGTGGAGTCGGGAGTGCTGGTGCTGGACGTCGTCGCCGCCGCCGCGGTTGGCCGATGTTTTTTGAATGATGAGCCGATGCTGACGGTGCCGGTCGGCGTGCGCGATCATGGGGGCGGCCGGACGCATTTCGTACTGGCGCCGGTCGGCATGCAACTGAGCGACGTGCTGGCGCAACTTGAGATTTCGCCGCACCAAAGCGACTGGCGCGGCGGCAATCCGTTGCGCGAACGGCGCGTGGGCCCGGCCACGGTCCTTGGCGGCGCGGACGCTTCGTTTACCATCGCGCCCGCCCCGCCGGCGCGCAACCCCGATCCGTGCATTCGCTGCGCCTGGTGCGTGGAGGGATGCCCGGTGCGCATCCAGCCGGCCGGCCTGCTTGACGCCGCCCAGCAGGATGATCGCGGCGTTGCCCGGGAATATGGGCTCGATGCGTGCATCGAGTGCGGGATTTGCAGTTATGTGTGCCCGTCGCACTTGCCGCTGCTGGCGTCAATTCGCAAGCTGCGGGGCAGCGGAAACGAGGGTCGCGAGTGAAGCGAAACGATGCCCTCAAACCTGGCGCGATGAAGATGCGGCCGATGGGGTACGTATTCGGAGTCACCGGCGTGGGTTCTAGCGAGCAGGAAGAAAAGCGGCGGGGACGCCGCTTCTACGGTTCGCGCGAAAGCAGTTCGCCGCTCGCCAACGCGGACCGCGCGGCGTATGTAGAAGCGATGTCCTCGTCGCTTTTCGGGAGCGCTGCGCCAGGAAAGAAGAGCCGCGGCAGGGACGCCGCGTCCAAGTGAAACGACGACATGTGTATCTGGGGAGGGAGAATTGTTCGGCCGCCGCAACCGAATGCGATAGCAAGGCGACTGCATTTTCATCAGCCCTCCCGGCGTACCGGGGCCGGGAGCAAAGGTTTGACATGGAAAATCACCTCAACTCCACATCCGTTCCCAATTCCCAGGTAACCGCGCCCATTGGGCCGGTAGCCCATCATGCGCCGCATTCGGTCGCGCAGGCGCGGGTGGTTCTGGTGGCGTTTTTGTTTACGTTCATGGCGGCCCGGCTATTGGTGTATCTGATCATGGCCCACAAGATGCCGGATCTGTACCTGCATCTGGGCCACAAGCAGACGCACGTTCATCATCTCAACTACGGCATTTTTCTGCTGAGTTTTGTCGGGGCGTACCTGATCTTCGTGCAGCCCAATGGCAGGGCATTAAAGTGGGCGTCCGCGATATACGGCATTGGGATGGGGCTGACGTTCGACGAATTCGGAATGTGGTATCATCTCACGCCGACCTATTGGCAGCAGGGAAGTTTTGATGCCGTGATCGTTATAGCCGCGCTGCTGGCGCTTCTGGCGTTAGCGCCGGAAATTCGGCGCTTCAGGCCGCGGCACTGGATCACATCGATCCTGCTGCTGGCCGCGCTGGTCGCCCTGGGATTTGGCTGGCATGCCTCGCTGCGACATGCCGCCCAGCACTGGGGGCCCCGGCTTCATCAGTTGGAGCAATCAGGGCCCGCGGAGTAATTCGGCAAGCTCTTCGATCGACAAGAAATTCTTGCGCAGAGAATCAGAGAATCAGAGAATCAAAGACTCACATAGATTGCTGCGCGGAATGGTGAATGGTTGGAATCGAGTCGAAAAAATCTGATGCGGGCATTTTGTGTTGTGAAACATCGTTCACGCTCTGAGTCTCTGCGGCTTTTCGACTCTGCGCATTCTGGATATTTTTCACATTGCCGAAGCATTTGCATCCAGGGCCATTCTGTGAGCATGCACCCCCGGCCGGTAGAAATCGGCGAGGGTTTGGCACGGGTTGAAGCCAACTTTTTGATACAGCCGGATGGCGGAGGCGTTGTCGGATCGAACTTCCAGGAAAATACGGGCGGCGCCCTGGCTACGCAGGCTATCGATCATTTGCGTCATCAATAGCGGGCCAACCTTGCGGCCGCGCGCGATGGGATGAACCGCCAGAGCGTAGATTCTTCCCCAGGGCGTGACGCCGCGCGTCCAGGAAAATCCGGCACACCACCCTACCACCCGATCGCCCAGCCGCGCGACCAGCACCAGCGTACGAGGGCTGTGGATTAGAAATGCGATCTTCTTCTCATCGAATCGCTCGGCGGCGTGGTCAAAACTGAGGTGTTCGATCGCCAGGATCTCTGGAACATCCGCCAATGTTGCGAGGCGGGTCGTTGTCGTTTCGAGTGGGCGTACGGGGATGTTCATTTCCTGGGCCTGCCGGCCGAGCGACCTTTGTCGCCGCGCCGCCGGTTCTGTTGCCGGCGGGCGTCGCAATTCTATCGTCCCCAGTAGGGCGATCCATATCCGCCGTATCCCGCGCCGCTGACGCCGCCGTTGTCGTTGCGATGCAGATAATAGGAATAATTCAGGGCGGTGTCGCTGGCGAGGCTGGACGCCGAGACGTACGCCTGCGCTTCGATGAGCGAGACGCGGGCGTCTTCGAGATTGCGGCGGGCCTGCAAGACGCGCGGATTGTCACGAATGGAGTCGTCAAAGCCCTGGCGTATGTCCCTGGCGCGCCGGCTCACGGCCATCATCTTGTCACGGGCGGCTTTCACGTCGCTGTCGGCGGCTAGCAATGCGTTTTCCATTTGCCGCGCATCTGAGGCATATTGCATTTTTAGAGTTGCCATCGCCAGGATGTCCTGGTGATCGATATTCTTCATCGCCCGTTGCACCGCGATCTTATCGTTCATTTCCCGCATCAATTGAAGGATCGTTCCGTACTTCAAGTCGTCCTTAAGCGACGCCAACTTGCGCTGTCGGGCGGCATCGTAATCCGCGTAGGCGTGCTTTTCGTCGGCGATGGCATCCAGATATTGCCTGGAGTGATGGAAGTGGAATTGGGCATCCTTGACGCTTCCGTTCAACTCATCCTCCGCCCGATGGAACATCGCACGGGCACGGGCGGCAATCGCATTGGCCATCACCCAATCGTGAACCTGCAGGCTCGGATAATCGGTGACGCTATTGGCGTATGGGTTTTGTTGTTGTTGTTGCGGCTGCTGCATCGGCGCGAAGTTGTTATTGCCGGCGGCAAACGCGGGATTACCTGGGGCCATTGGCGGGTTGTTAAAACCTCCGCCAACCGCCGCCGGAGGCATCGCGGGATTGGCGCGCGGCGGAGCGACGGGCGCGTTGTTATCCCACCAATTGCCGCTATTTCTCGGACGCGCCGCCGCGCCGGGTTGGGTGTTGGGGGCGGGACGCGTGTCGGGCGCGGGAACGGGTGCATCCGCGCTCAACGCCACATTGGGGACCGCGCCAGTGGGTGCATACTGCCCAGGGGCCGGCATGACCCAAAGACTTCCCAACAGCAGCGCCGCCATCGGGGCAACTCGAAGTGCAAAATCGCGTGCCATGACCGCACCTCCGTGACGAAACGACTTTATCATTATAGACCCGCCCGGCGGCAATCCATAATACTCAATCACACTACACATCCAAATAGTTTAGACACCCCGTGCACCGTCCGGTTAGAGAGGGCGTCTCCTCAGGGCCGGCCCATGACAACCACCGCGCCCGTCACCGGGGCCTCCTCGCCGGCGCGCAAAATGGCACGGGTGAAGCCGCGCTCCACGAGTCCCGTTTCCGCCGCGAGCCGGCGGATGTACGCGGGATTATGCGCATATCGGCGCGAACGACACAGCGTGAAGTCGGGGCAGTCGGCGATTTCCAGCGTAAATGCGAAAAATCCACCGGCCCGCAGCGCCGTGGCGGCGGCATAAAAGATCGGAGCAAGGTCGCCGACGTAGATGAATACGTCCGCCGCCAGAAGCACATCCGCGCCGCCCGGACGGGCCAGCAGCGCGGGGGCCAGATCCGATTTCACCAATTCATCATACACCCCCCGGCGGCGCGATTGCTCGAGCATCAGCGGCGACAAATCCACTCCCACCAGCGACCGCGCCCGCGGGCGAAACAATGCCCCGCAGAGCCCCGTGCCGCAACCCAGATCGATCACGTCAAGCGCGGCATCGGGAGCCAACAGCGGGACGAGGGAATCCAGAAGCAACTGCGGGCCGCGGTAACCGAGTTTCGCAACGAGATGCGCATCGAAACGCCCCGCATACCCATCGAAGAGCTGCACGAGATAGTCCGGCGGACACGCCCGCGGCGCCGGGATGTCTCCCAGCGCCGCCAGATGATACATGATCAGCGGCAAGTCCCCGGCAACCCGTCTCGCCGCGCGCAACGCGGCAATCGCCTCGGTCGTGCGTCCCAAATCCTCGAGCGTCAAACCCAGATTGCACTGCGCGGCGGCATGATTCGGATCCAGCGCCAGCGCCATACCAAATTGCTCAATCGCACGCTCGAATTGCCGCGTTTGTGCATAAATGAGAGCCAGTGCGTGATGGTCCCTGGCCCCCGCCGCGCCGCCGGCAATGAGCCGGCGATAGGCGCCGGCCGCCTCTTCAAGCCGCCCCGCGCGTTGCAAACTCGCCGCAAGATTGCGGTGCGTTTCGTCAGGGGCGGGTGTCGTGGAGGGCATGAGCGTTGCGGCAAAATCGCCATCCAAAGAGAAGATAACCACGGAGACACCGGGGCACGGAGGCGCGTTCGACGCAATGCGCCACTTTGCCATAAATGAGAAACGGAGTCACGAATGATTCGTCTTCATTCGTGCGCATTCGACGCTTCCCTCTTTCTTTGGATTGTGGTCTCGGCGGCGTCGAACGTCTTCGTGACTGGATGGTGAATAGTCATCATTTTGACTTAGGAATTGGCCCAGTATAACTTCCCTAACTGCCTAAAGGGGAGTAGTCTTCCATTTCATTGTGGGGCAACTTCAGGAGCAATGGCATGGAAGCCTCCCGCGACACCGGTGAACTCTGCTGCGACAGCATCGCCCTTTGGTGGGAGGAACACGGCAAAGCGGCCTACCCTCGGGCCAAACGCCTGCTGGTCTTGTGTGACGGGGGCGGAAGCAACAGCGCCAGGCATTACCTTTTCAAGGAAGACCTGCAACGTCTGGCGGGCGAACTAGCAAGAGGAGGACGCTTTCCTCAAGCGCAAACCCTCGCTTGACAATCCAGATGCCTCAATGCCGTCCGAGGAAATCACATTGTCCTCCGAGGAAGAACCCGCTGCCGATTCCTCCCAATGTCACCGCCGCACAACCCATTCCTCAGCCGTATGTTACGTCACATCCTCCACCCGCGAAACCACCGAGACGCCGGCGAGGCGCGCCTCATTTATCAAACTGTTGCTACCCGCCATAACCCCCGCCGCCGCGAAAGTTACGTGACGGCGAGCCGAAAAGTCGGCGAGGCGCGCCTTGGAGGTGTCTCGCGAGATGTCTCGCCAAGCGTCTCACCCCGCCGACGCCGCATTTGGGCATTGGGTTTGACACAGAACAAATAAAACGAGGCGGCTGCGCCGCGCGATGATCGGCTGGATATTGCAGGCATGGCTCAAGCGTCCGATGCGACCGCACAACCCGCAAGGGATAGCCACAAGCCCAGAGCACGCCGATTGGCACTGCGCAGCCCGTGGTGAAAAGTCACGGGTCGCTCTTTCCGCTATCGGACGCTTGAGCCATGCCTCCTGATATCCAACCCTCGATCGCCGGCGCAGCGGACACATCGCGCCGTACGCCAATCACCGGGCCGCGGGAAACCGCCCGCGCCTTAACATACCAGCAAACGCGGCCGCCGATGCGGGCGGAAAAATGCCAATTCACGAGGAGCGCCTGCAACATTATCTCAACTTAAAAAAAACGGCCGTCCGGCTATGATGAATAGATGCGAACGACGACGCCGCAACCGCATCAGGGTTACGCGCTCGGTTGAACAACGGGCCCCGAGGGCTGGCGGACGATAAGCCGGGACTGAAAACTAACCGCGTCCCGGCTGGCCATTCCTTTCTCGTGTCCACAACCGCATTTTCGGTCTTGCTGTGGCCGCCAGAATTTTTCGGCCCGGCGGACGTACTATAGGTCAAACCAACAGTGTTCTGGCAATGTTAGGTTTGATAGGCAAAATGATGTTAACGAACTGAGCATCCCAGTCGCCCCGGCCGCGTCGGGCGTCAAGAAAGCGTGAACAAGGAGACGAACAATGACCAAGGCATGGAAATCGTATGAGGAGGTGGCTGCTCACCTACTCAATCAATTCGCCAAGGAGTTCGGCCTCGACCGCGTTGAGAGCAAGCAGAAGCTCCGCGGCCATCAGTCCAAGACCACCTGGGAGGCCGACGCCAAGGGCGTGCGCGACACGGACGGGGCGATTATGGTGGTGGAGTGCAAATGTTTCACCACGTCAAGGCTGTGCCAGGGAAAGATTGGCGAACTGGCCTACCGTATCATCGACACCGGCGCGATGGGCGGCATCATTGTGAGCCCGCTGGGCTTGCAGGAAGGGGCCCGAAAAGTCGCAAAAGCCAACAACATCGTGGAGGTGCATCTGGATGAGAACAGTACACCAGAGCAGTTCGTCATGCGCTTCTTGAATAAGATCATGGGCGGCTTCGCCGATGCCATCCAGTTGAAGGATGACGTCACGGTCGAGGTAATTCGCCGCGATTCCTGAAGACCACCTGGATTTGTAGAGGATTCCCGATGCGTGACAACCCGCCAAATGATTCGATCGTGTCCGAGGAATCCGTTCCAGCGAGCACTGTTATTTGGCGATGCTTCTCGATGGCGGGCAAGAACGGGGTCAGAAGCTTCTGGCCCCGTTCTCGGCCTCTTGTATGAAAACGCCGCCCCGGCGAGGGCGGCGGAAGGGAAAGTAGAATTGAGCGAGTTCGATCAAATCCGAACGGTTGATTGTCCGCATTGCGCCCAGAGAGCCCGATTCACCGGAAAGGCAGCGCTCGAATGCCTCCGATGCCATCGGCGATTCATGGTCTCTGCAAATGGGGAAGTGCGGCCGGAGGATTTCTATGACGGGCTCGCTCGAAAATTCCAGGCCGCGACGGCTTGGTTTGGCAGGAGCTGCCGCGGGTTCGTATCCTTCCTGGCATCAAACGCCCCGAAGGCCGGAAGGGCGGCGGCGACCGCCGGCAAAGCCACAATCGTTGCCGCCGCCTCATCTGAACGGTTGATTGCCCGCATTGCGCCCAAACATCCACCTCCACCTCCACCTCCTACACATTTCTCTACACATCTCTGCCTGAATTGTGGGATGACGGGGCGACCGGCTGAATCTCGGGACAACGCGGGATGCGGATGCCTTCTCCTGCTATTATTTATTTTGCCGGGACTGCTTTGGCTTGCCTTCGCACCGAAGAGAAGGCGCTGCCAAAACTGCAACTCCGAAAATGTCGTCCCCATAGATTCTCCTGCCGCGCAGAAGATTCTCAAAGACGCGAAGCAGCTTCCAGGGAAATAATGTCGCTATACTTAGGAAACAATAAGGGAGCGCAGCTAGTTCTTGGCTCGGCAAACGACAACTAACTGCGCCCCCGTTCTGTCCTCCCCGCCCCTACGACAAAGTTGCTGAGAAAAGGGCTCCTTTATGAATACAATTAACGAGAGCTTGCTACCAATCACAACCATGAGTACGAGGTGCCCGGACTGCGGTTGCGAACTTGCCGTAACGGAAGCGAATCAGCCGGCTCGGCCGGCATGCCCGGCTTGCGGGTCAGCCCGCCGCGCATTTTCGGTCAAGATCGTGGAGACGATGAGAATTCACGAAGAGATCGCCGAGATCGTCACGGACAAGCATGGTTCATCCAGGTCCGAGCGCATTTCGCGGACGGACGGCAACACCTCTTCGGAACTGGCAGCGGATGTCAACGAACCGGTTCTCATTTCGGCCAAACGACTCGTTCCAATCGAAGGTGTCGAGGAGGAGGGCATCGTTGCTGAGAAGCTTGCAAAGGCCCGGAACGCGAAACTGGGAACTATGTATTCCGTCCGGCCGAAGGCGAAGGAGGACGGCGGCTACGCAGACCGCGTCTTGGTATCGACCACCGATAATCCGAAGGAGATCGAGGTTCAGGTTACGCATTTCGACAAAAGGGCTATTGCCGGAATCAAGCCAAAGGAGAAGAGCGGCGCTCCAGGCGAGTTTAAGGCGCAGCGGGAGGTGGGCGAATTGGCGAAGGCCGTCGACAATGCCATAATGTGCAAGGCCGGCGTCGACCCCGCCGCGAAGGCGCTTGCAATTCTATTGCTTCAAACCCCGGCGGTGCTTGGCAAAATGGTCCGACAGCAACTTCAGCGGACCTCGTTCGAGATGAGGGGCTTTAAAGAGGTTTGGATCGCTCCGTTCCGCGAAGAAGCCTTTGAAGTCTTCACACCGCTAAAGGACGAAAACATTTCGGTAGCGGCCTACTACCTTTCGGAAAAGGCGGGCCGGCCGCCCGGCGAAGAGCAACGGTTCTGGTTTGCGGCGATCGATCAACTTCGAGGTCTTTGAGGTCGCCAACCCCCGACATCGACACGGGGAGGAGATACTGGGGGCCGCTAGCTATGCCCGCGGGGCAATTTTTTGACTCCCACCTTTCCAATCGCAGCGGGCTTCCCCACGATTGGTGGGCGCGGCGGGGAGTCTCACGATTGTTTATTGCGATTCACGCATGAGAGCCCGATCGCGGCCAGCATGTCGAGACCGAACCCTCCCGCGATCAGCGCGATGCCGAAGAACGCGGAACAAAGCGAGTACAGGGCGACGGTCGATCCGATCACAAATGGCGCCACTATAGCACTCAGGATGAATAGCCCGCCGAGCATGAAAATCAGCACCGCACAGACATTTAGAGAATTTGACGCACTCTTCAGCCACTTGTCTGGATCGCGTTGGTCGTGGTGTTCCTTGGTGCGCAACTCTTCCCGCACTCGATTCACCTCGGCGGTATATTCCGATCGCGCCTTATCGTCGGCATTCCTTTTAGCCTCCCGTTGTGCCGCCATCTCGATTTCTCGTGCTTTGCGAAGTCGCAGTTCATCGAGTTTTTCGGAGCTTGGAACTATTAAATCCCGTCCGCACCTTGGACACGGAGTCGATTTCCCCGCATCTTCGACGGGCGACTCAAGCGAATGAAAACACGTCGGGCAATTGTAACTGATGTTTCCCATTGTTGCTCCCGCGCACTGCTCATGGCTGTATCGGGTGATGTCCCCGCACGACCGGGCCGATACCGTGCAATATGCGGATAAACGCGGCAAACGCCAAGCGCATCGGCAAACGCCGCACCTTCAGCGACGACCTTTGGAAGCGCGAGACCGCAACCGCTACGGCCATGCGCTCTTGTTTCGCCGTCCCTAGCCGCCCGCGAAAGCCGGCGGGGGTTGAGACGCGAATACTGCGACTTCTGCACTGTCCGGCGCGGAAAAACAGGACGCGTGCTGACACCTTTCCCGCGTCGACACCTTTTCCGCGTCTGCCCTTGTGAAGTGGTTTCACGACAACGGTGTGCCACAGGTCATCAGCCTGGCGACGGATCCGTATGTGCGCAAGCTTTGACACTTTGGGCTGGAATAATGCAATTCCAAGGTTTCCCCCTCATTTTTTTACATCCGCAGCTTTTTATGCGCCAATCTTTGTCGCTACACTGCAAACATGTCAAACGCCCAAATTTACTGGTATGTGGCTGACGCCGTAAAAGCATTATTGACGCCCGTGCTGGCTGTCTTCGGCATTTTCATCGCTCGCCGGCAAGCACAAACGGGTCGTCAAAAGCTCAACCTCGAACTCTTTGACCGGCGTTTCAGAGTTTATCAGGCCGCAAAAGCCTTCCTGAACGACCTGTCCATTGATGCCGGCGCCGGTGTGAAGTTTTTCGAAATGTTTCGGGTGGAAACTGCTGAGGCGGCATTTATTTTCCCTCCCAAGATCACTGGCTTTCTGAACGAACTTAGAAATCAGGCATCGGAACTGAAGGAGAATACTAACCACCTTGATATGCTTACTCAAGCGCGAGACACGTCCAAAGCAATCGCAGAAGCAACGGAAATGGACGAACAACTGTTGACGTGGGTGAATCTAAAGACTGACGAATTAGTCGATATATTTCGGCCCCACCTCAATCTGCGCTATGTGAAATGAGAACGCTCCGCATGCCGATCAAATAAACAACATCTTGCGTCGCGGAGCTACGAGGTTGTTTGCGAGGGTGAAAACATTCCGGGAGTGGTTTACGGTAGAAAGCGGGCAACCCATGGTCGAGAAATCCAGCGCCATCAGGGAGAAGGAGCGTTGCGCGAACTGTCAGCGACTGCTCGGGCTAATTGAGACGCCGTATGTCTGGAAGGAGGCAGTGGTATGCGCGAAATGCTACGGCTACCTCTCCGCCGAATACGCGACAAATCAACCGCCCATTGAAAACTTCGCCGCGCGCGGCCACCACAGAAAATACCGTCTACCGAGATTGTACGCCGGGTTGGTGGGCGGAGGGATCGTTGTGATCGCCGTTAGTGTTTTTGTCCTTCGGCCGGCCCATAAAAGGCTTCAAATCTTGGATCAATCGCTATCGCCCGTCCCGAGGGTGCCGCGCCAATCCAAGAATCCTTCGGCGAATTTGACCGGCTCGATTTCTGGCACGGTGTGGCTTACCCGCGATAACGGCAGTTCCGACAAGCAACTAGGGTTGGTTATCCAGCTTATCAAGCCAACCTGCCATGGGGCCGGTGTACGAACCTCGTTGGAAACGGCTGCCTCGGATTGGGATGACATTGCCAAAGGAAACCTAGCAGAAGCCACGAAAATCCGGGCAGATTTCCCAAGTGCTGCGGGTGACTCAGGCAAATCCTACGAAGATGAGGCGAATGATGACCGCAAAAAGGCCGTAGAAGCGCGCGAGGCGGCGAAAAAAACAGACGTGAATGCTGAGATTGACCTTGCCAGCGCCCTCTCGCTCATCGAAGAATATTCTCCGCCCGGCGCCGCGGAGTACGCCTGGCTTCTCGAACTGGACGGGATATTGCAGGAAGCCCGGACTGGCGCCGATGGGACATATGCGTTCGACAGAATCCCTCCAGGGAGCTATTACGTTCACACCGAGGTTTATTCCAGGCATTTGAATGCCGAATGGTACGTGCCGGTAGTGGTCCAAGCTAACGTGATCTCCAAAGTGGATCTGTACAACCAGAATGCGGCATCGATCCACGACTCAAGGCCTTAATTGGAGGACGATACCGGGACGCCGGACGCCGTTAGTTTCTGGGAATCGACGGCGTTTGGGCGGCCATCCTGCTCGCGGACATGCCTTCAGAACCGTTTGGGGAAACAATACGGGTACGGGGACGCAGCTAATTCTTGGCTCGGCAAACGACAACTAGCTGCGCCCCGTTCTGTTCTCCCCGTTCTGTTCTCTCCCAGGGCAATGCACTCGGCCCGGACAACGTGTCCGGTGCGCGGGCGGGGGAGAAGCCGGGGCCGAAAACTAGCCGCGGCCCGGTTGGCTGCTCCCGGTTGGCTGTTCCCGGTTGGCTGTTCCCTCCACCTGCCGAATGCTCAACGGCTATTGCGTACCACATGGGGACGAGGTCCGAGTCTTGGGTGGCGCGGCTGGGGTGCGGCTCGAACTTGGATTCTGAACGTGACGGACGGCAAGGCGCGGGAGAAGTCGCTTGCCGTCATTTCGTCTTCTTCCGTGGCCCCTTGCGGGCGTTGATCTGTTTCACCATCTTCGCCAGCACGCTCGCGTGCTTCTCGTAAATCTCGTTCAGCACGTGCTCGACAATGTCGAGGGCGTCGAAGACGTCACCGCCGTCCACGTCGCCAGGGTGGCAGCCGGCGTTGCCGAGGTGCTTCACCGCGAGCAGGCGATCGCACAGATCGGCGACGCTCACCTTTTTGTTGCGCAGGATCTGAATGCGGGAATCCAGCTTGATGTTGGAGCGCTTACCCTTCTTGTCCTTGCCGAACCGCTTGACCCCCATCCCCGTCAGAAGTAGCTCGATCGCGTTACGGATTCGGTTCAGGGCGGAGGCATAGTCTTGCCAGAACAGGCCAAACGCCGCGATCAACTCATCGCGGATGGGTTTCTCACAGCCCGACGGGACGTGGATCATCATCGGCGGTGGCGTGATCGATTTCGCTCGCCCAGTCGGATACGTCCATTCCTTGCCGTGGTCCCCATGCCAGATCGTCGTGTCGTAGTTACCGGAGACCGCGCAGGTCTCCGAGCAGGCCGCCTTCGTGCACCGCACGAGGCACACGAACCTACCGGTCTCGAACTCCGGGTGGAAGTCTTGGTCGCTGCTGTGTCGGTTGGTTTTCGCGTCTTCGACCGTCAGGAAACTGTCCTTCACCATCCCCAGCGACGTTGCACCGCAACCGGGACACGCCCAGTCTGGCACGTGATCCATTGCGACCCGCGACTCCCAACCTTCCCAGAGCTTGCGGTTGACGGGCATAAGCTGAGGATTCTAGCCGCACGGTCGGCGGAGGGACGATACCGGGACGCCGTTCGTTTCTGGGAATCGATGGCGTTTGGGCAGCCATCCTGCTCGCGGGCATGCTTTCAGAGCCATTTGTGGGGCGATCAAGAAATGTCGCTTGCGCGGCGGCGAGCGGTTGAGTTTATCGCATGGCGTGCAACCGGCGGAGGGGATGCAAGGCCGGCGGGGGGAGCGAATGCCCGACCGGGTTATTGGCGGGCGCGGTTCGTCACTGTAATTCAATTCCAATCCGGGGCGGCGCGGCTTACGGCGGCCGATGCGATGCACATCTTCGCGCGGCCGCTTTGCCGAGGTCATTTTTCCGGCGCCGGCCACTTCAATCGCGGATCATCCAGGTCCAGGCGATACATGATCTGATTGTACTCGTAGCGCGGCGTGGGATGGGTGGTGCGCGAGAAGGTAGCCGTGTAGGTGCCCTGGAAGTAGATGACGCGGCCGCCTTGCTGATCGAAAAAGTCGTGATGGACGGGATTGTAGAACGAATACTGATTGTGCGTCACGATCTTGCGAGCCCAGGGCCAGGGGCCTTCCGGGCGCGGCGATTGGGCGAAATATATTTCGCCGAGGAACGATGAATCCCCGCCTTTTTGGCCGGCGATCATGATCCACTTTTTAGCGAACGCGTTGTAGCTGACGGAGCCCATTTCCAGCGCGAGCGGCTTGTGCGTCTCGACATCCACCGGATGAAACCACACGTCGTCGGCCTTGAGTTTGCCGGACTTGATTAGCCGGGAAATCTGCCCGCCTTCCAGGGCGGCGGTATTTTTCTTCCATCCCCAAATCAGGCGGCCGGCGGCATCGCGATCGAGTTTGGGAGTTTCCTTATCGAATCGGCTGCCGGGGGCCAGGCAGGTGAACGCTTCGTACGCGGATAGATCGCGCACGGATTTCCAGTCTGCCGGGACGCGCATGTTGGGGAAGCACTGGCCGAAGTAGAACCAGGATTGGCCATCCGCCTGCACGCGGAATGGATGGCCCGCGGGGTAGAGCGGCTGGGTGAGGGGGATGTCCAGAAGGTAATCGAAACGCTGTGCGCGGTCATTCCAGACCACCAGCTTGCGGCCGACGCATTCGCCAAGGCTTTTCATCAGAGAGCATTTGGCGATCATGCGATCGTTGCCGGCATCATCCTTGAGCACCATCAATCCATCGAGCCAACTGGGGCCTTTTTCGCGCGGCAATACGCCGCGACTGAAGCCGGCGTCATCCACGAAGTAATCGAGATTGACGCCGACGGAAGGATCGAGGCCGCCATCGGCGGGGAGTTGCGAGGTTGCGCCAGAGGTCCAGTATTGGCCCAGCGGATAGGAGGGGCGGAGGGTGTCGCCGAAAAACCAGCGGATTCTCCCGCGATAAACGGCGGCCAGCGCCGAGTCCTGCCCGCTCACTTGCGCATCGAGCAAGGGTTGGCGGATGGGCGTTGGCCGGCCCAGCATCACGCTGTCGCGGTAGATTCCTTCGCCGGTGAGGCGGTAGAGGCGCTGGGCGATGTTGATGCGTTTGATTTTGAGCCGCGCGAATCCACCGGCCTTCACGTCGAGCCGCGCGCCGCGATTGCCAAAGCCGTCCGGGGGAAATTCATAGCCGTGGCTGGCGACAAAAAAGAACGCCGGCTTGCCCATCAGCACCGGATCATCAATGGCGGCCAAACCCGCGCTGTCGGTGTAATAGCGCACGTTGGCGACCGTCTTCAATTCAACGAGCGGCACGCCGCGCCCCGTCTGATCGTCCACAACTTCAATTCCGAAATACCGGGCAGGCTGCGTTGCCGGCGCGGCGAGCGCGGGAGCGGCAAAGCAGACGGCCAGGCATGTGAGGCAGGCGACGAGAACGAACGTCCGACGTCGAGGCACGAACCGCGCTGCCGCCGCGTCGTCGCGCGGTTTTGTTATGTGTTTGCCCTGGCTTCCCGCGATGGAAAAGGCGCGCCCTCTATATATAATGCAAAAACTTAACATTTTTCGTTCGAAGTCGTGTGAAGACGGAGGTTTACAGCAGCCTACCCCCCTGAACGCGGCGGGACGGGAAACGGTTTTGCGGCTGATGTTGCGCCAGCGAAACTGCGCTCCCTCTGCCGACACTCCTGGGGACGACTGGGGCAGGAGTTTCGCAAAGTCACCGTCGCGATCCGGCCGGGAGCGAATCCGTTTCCACGCCGAGTTTATGGAGCTGGCTGGGTCTGCCACGTCACCGTCGCCTTTTTTGGAGATTGAGTTGCATTGAAATCACTGTGTGAATGGGCAATTGCCATTTTACGGCGAGACCCGCCCACGGCCGATTCCGTTTCCAATCCGAGTTCATGGAGTTACGGATACTCCTTGTTGTCCCGGAGCATCTGCTCCATCTCGTCGAACGTAAGCACCACAACTTTTACCCCCTTGTCGGTGAACTTGATCCAGATCGTACCTGAGAATTTCGCGCCCTCTGGGACGAGCTTGGCGATTTCAATGTCCTGCTGGTGTTCCTTGCCGTCTGGCTTGGTTTGCCAGGTGACTGTCGCCTTCTTCGGTGGGGGTGCCACGGGGAAATTATCTGGATTCCCCGAGCCCGATTTCCCGCCGGGGTGCAGGATGCTCCCGCCGACCATCTGTGCGCGCCCATTGGCCTTCCAGCGCATAGTTGCGTTGTCGATCGTTATTTTCGTGCCGTTGTAAAACCAGTAGTCGTAATCGCGCTTGAATTCCAGCGCACCTAAAAATAATTTGCCGCCCAGGACCACCGAAACTCCTACAATGCCAATGACAAGAGTTTTGCGTAGATTGAATCGCATTGCAATCACTCCTTTATTTGAGCTGGACCCCAACGCCTTTTGCGGCGGCAACCATATCAGCTTCTACTTTCGGATCTTTCCCGATCACAGTGTGCGCGAGGGGATACTGAATGTCGGGATCTCCTCCGGTCCCGGCGCTGCGGGTCATTGTGACTTGCGGCAGGAAATCGTCATTCGGGAAATTATCGAGCGCCTGATACATTGATGTGACGCCTGGCGGAAGCGACTCGGACCAGAGGAAGGGCACTCGCATCGGGCCCATCACAGGGCTGATCAGCCCGACGAAGCGCACCTGCGGGTGCAGGTAGTGGCCGTCGTAGGTCGTGCCCGTCGGAATTCCGAGGGTGCGGGTGGTTCGCTTGTATCTGAGATCGCCAATGCCAGTTCCGTCGTTGAATACATTATTGATAAGCTTGACGGCTTCGAAGGCTCCCCGACTGTAGCCGATTACATCCAGCGGTATGTGGATATTCTTCGGGTCGGAATAGAAAGTTTGTACTTCACGTAGCGCGTCACGCTCAAAAACCATCGCTTCCGCGTCACCGAACGCGATCGTTGAGTATCGAAGTTTGCCGAATGGGGTATCGTGCGGGTTGCCGACCCCCGGTTCGTAGAAGTTCTGGACCCCATCGTCGGCGGTCAAGAATTGCGAAATGTCAGTGTTGTCCTGCTGGCTGTCGCCGCTGCCGTCGAACGCCACAAGATGGCCCTTCAACCCCGGGACCGTTCCTTTTTGCGCCGCGACGACCGGCTGGGTCGCCGGCGCGGAGGGCGGCGAGGCGGGAGCCCACTGGGTCTGCACGCCGAGTGTGAGGCTCAGCGTGAAAACAGCTTGATCGTAGGTGGTTGGGTTCAGGCCGACCACGTACACCTGTGACGGGAGTGCGACCAAGTTGGGCCCGATGGTCCAGGTCGCGGAACTTAAGCCGTTGTCGGCGCCGAAAAGGAGATTTGTCCCCGACTGCCCCGGAATGCCGTCATAAACGTCGATGTCCGCCACGACATCGGAGTTAACCGAAAGCGTAAGGCTGGTTCCCGTTACCTGCGGTTCGACCGTGTTGAGATAAAGCGTCGCGAATGCCGGGCTGCCATTCACCGGCGGCTGCACCTGTTCGGAGGGGATTAGCGCGGAGGGGTCGCCGGGCGCGAGGCTGTCGAACGATAGACCGACCGTCGTCGGGTCGACCGTCACAAAATCCGTCTTGTACCCGGCGGAGCCGTTTTGACCGAGTATCTCGCATGTGAAGAAATCCTCTCCGACGAAGCCGGGGTTCGGCTGGTACACGAAGCTCCCATCGGCGCTGTTCACGGACAGGGTGCCGTGCTGTGGGCCCGCGATCATCCCGCCGAGCGTGGGCGGATTAGAGGAGTAGGGATCCTGAGCCTCATTGAGCAATCCGGGCGCGGCGACCTGCAAAGTGCCATTCTCGCCGACCCCGAACGAATCGCCCAGTCCCGGGCTGGCCAATCCGACCGAGTTTATCGTGCCGCCGGTGGGGATATTGTATCCGGGGAAGATGATCGTCGCCAGGTTGCTATCCAGCGCGCCATCGTTGGCTTTCACGATGACGGTCGCGGTGCTCATCGTGGAGTTTTGAGGCGGCGTGAAGGTGAAGCTGCCGGTGTTGGAATCGAACGAGAAGGTTCCCTGCCCCGCCTGGGGGCCACTCACCAGTGACCAGGTGAGCGGGTCTTGGTCCGGATCGTTTCCCAGGAGGCTGCCGCTCAATGACGCGGCGTAGGCGAGGTTGTTGCCGTGGGAGTCCTGTGCCTGCGCGAGGTACAGCATCTGCCAGTTGGCTTGGGGCATGAGGTCAGTGACGTTGATTGTCACCGTTGCGGTATTGGCCGGAGCGTTGATATCGTCGGTCGCCGTGTAGGTGAATGAATCCTGGCCGGTAAAATTATTATTGGCGGCGTATGTGAAGCTTCCATCGGAGTTGAGGGTGAGCGTGCCGTGGGCCGGATTCGAATGGGAGGCGACCGTGAGCGTCCA
>DASRLH010000366.1:0-7355 GCA_035648595.1 Tepidisphaeraceae bacterium | reverse complement strand
CCCCTACCCTCCCCCGGAGTACCGGGAGAGGGAGTAATAACCTTGGGCCGGCGCAACAAAACAGGAAGCCGGCAGCAACCGACATGCACCGGCAAGAATTGGATTGACGCATGAGCAAGAAAAAATCAGCTAACGCCGCCCGAATCGAATCCGTCCGCCACAAGGACACGCGCACCAACATCCCCACCGAGGAGCTGCGCGACTTTGTGCGCGATGAGGAGAACGCGCCCAAAACCATCCTCTACCCGCGCGATCCCTCCCTCGATCCGCAACTGGTATGGAAAGGCAAGGACGAACAGGATGCCAAACCGCTGGAAGTGCCGGCGGTGCCGATCTACATCCAGGAGAAGATTCATCCGCAAGCCATCATCGAGAACTTCCGCCAGACCGCCCTGCGCAATCCCGCCAACGACAGCCTCGCCGGCCTGTTCAACGACTTCAACGGACTGACCGACTTCGACAAAAAAGTGGACTTCTACCACCACGACCAGCACTGGTCCAACCGCATGATCCTCGGCGATTCGCTGCTGGTCATGACCTCGCTGGCCGAGAAGGAGGCGCTCAAGGGAAAGGCGCAGACCATCTACTTCGATCCGCCGTACGGCATCAAGTTCGGCAGCAATTGGCAGGTCTCAACCCGAAAACGCGATGTGAAGGATGGCAAAGCAGAGGATATGACCCGACAGCCGGAGCAGATCAAGGCGTTTCGGGATACGTATGTTTTGGGGATACATTCGTATCTGAACTACCTACGGGACCGCCTTGTTGTCGCGGGGGAACTCCTGACGGAATCGGGATCCGTGTTCGTGCAAATCGGTGACGAGAATGTGCATTTAGTCCGAAGCCTTCTCGATGAGGTATTCGGAAGCGATAATTTTTGCTTGCAGCTCGCATTTCAGAAGACTGGTGCCTTCGAGAGCAATCTGGTTCAACGAAACTTCGATTACATACTTTGGTACGCAAAGAACAAAGAGCGAGTAAGGTATCGGCCTCTTTTCAACGTCAGACGTCCCACGGAATACGATACGACCTTCTTCGATCACATTGAACTCGTGGATGGAATGCGCCGCGAGTTGACTCATGAAGAGACAAAATCTCCTGACTCTCTTCCGGAGGGTTGCCGCCTCTTTGCTCGGAATCCACTCAATTCGGAAGGCTGGGTCGATTCGTTAGGCTATGAGTTCGAATTCGACGGGGTTCGATACTCACCCCCTCCGAATCGCCATTGGACTACGACAGAATCCGGAATGCGGAACCTGCGTAATGCATTAAGGTTGGTGCGGCGCAGTAACACTCTCCGATTCGTGCGATATTGGAACGACTATCCCGCCCGACAACTGGGCTGCGTTTGGGCGGATACGGGCACCGGTGGTTTCTTCGGCGACGACAAATTTTATGTGGTCCAAACCGACACGCGGGTAATCGCTCGTTGCCTCCTTATGACCACCGACCCCGGCGATCTCGTTCTCGATCCCACCTGCGGCTCGGGCACGACCGCATATGTCGCCGAGCAATGGGGCCGGCGGTGGATTACCACCGACACTTCACGCGTGGCGCTGGCATTGGCGCGCACGCGGCTGATGACCGCGCGGTATCCCTATTACCTTCTGGCCGATTCTCCCGACGGCGTGAAGAAGGAGGCGGAGCTGACGGGGAAGATGCCGCCGGCTTATAAGACCGACGGTGACATCCGCAAGGGATTTGTGTACCAGCGCGTGCCGCATGTGACGCTTAAGAGCATCGCCAACAATCCTGACATCAAGGAGGGGATGACGCGCAAGGCGATCGATGAGGCGATCGCGCGGCATGCGGACACGGAAATCCTTTACGACAAGCCGTACGAGGATAACAAGCGGCTGCGCGTGACCGGGCCGTTCACGGTGGAGAGTTTGTCGCCGCACCGGACGATCAGCGTGGAGCAAAAGAAGGAGGCGGCGGCGAGGCCGACGGAGCTGGGCTTCACCATGAAAATGCTCGCCGGGGGATCGTTCACCAACACGATTCTGGAGAATCTCAAGAAAGCCGGCGTGCAAAACGCCGACAAACGGCAGCGGCTCAAATTCGATTCCATCGAACCGTTCCCCGGCGAATGGATCTGCGGCGAAGGGCGCTATACCGAGACCGACGGGAAGGAAAAGCGTGCCGCGATTTGCATCGGCCCGGAGTATGGGACGGTGGGGCCCGAGCTCGTGAAGGAGGCAGCCAAGGAAGCGGTGCGCGGCGTGGGGTTTGATATCCTGATCGTCTGTGGCTTCGCCTTCGATCCGCATGTCGCCGAGGAAGCCAGGCGATATGGCAAGCTGACCGTGCTGGCCGCGCGCATGAACCCCGATCTGGCAATGGGAGATGAACTGCTGAAGAAAACCGGGGCCGGCAACCTGTTCATGGTCTTTGGTGAGCCGGATTTGAAAATCGAGACGCAGAAGGACGGGCAGATCATCGTCGAGATCAAAGGGGTGGACGTATACGACCCGACCACCGGCGAAATCCGCTCCAACAGCACCGACGACATTGCCTGCTGGTTCATCGACACCAACTACAACGGCGAAAGCTTCTTCGTCCGCCATGCCTACTTCACCGGCGCCGATGAGCCCTATGAGAAGCTCAAGCGCGCCCTGCGCGCCGAGATCGACGAGGCGGCGTGGTCCACTTTGTATTCCACCCGCAGCCGGCCTTTCCCCGCGCCCGAATCGGGGAGGATCGCGGTGAAGGTGATCAACCACTATGGGGACGAGGTGATGAAGGTGTATCCATTTGCCGGGAAATAAGTCCGCCGGCAGCGGGCGGTTTGGGGAGGCCGCCATCAGGGGGTTAAGTCTTGATACTTTCTTGACGCTTTCCACCCCCATTTTGACACCGGCTTGATTTGCGCCATGGCAATAATCCATCGTCAACGAAAGGATTATTCCATGGACCTGCTGTATATCGGAATCGTGCTGGCGTTCTTCGGGCTGTCCTGGGGTCTGATTCGGCTGTGCGAAGTCCTCTGACTCTTCGCGCCCAGGGTGCGCCGCGCGCCCTGCCCCACCCCTGATCCGTGATCCGTGTCCTTCAACTTCGGGAGCAAACCATGAATTGGCTGTATTGGCTGGGCGGCGGCGTTGCCGTGGCCCTCTTAGTCTACCTCACGTTTGCGATGCTCAAGCCGGAGAAATTCTCGTGACTTCCGACACTATATTGCAAATCGTTCTCTATCTGGCCGTGCTGCTCCTGCTGGTTAAGCCGCTGGGGGCGTACATGGCGCGGGTGTATGAAGGAAAGCCGCTTTGGCTGGACAAGCCCCTGGGTTGGCTGGAGCGGCTCATTTACCGCTGTTGCGGAATTTCGGCGGATGAGGAAATGGACTGGAAGGCATACGCGCTGGCGGTGCTGGTGCTGAATGCACTGGGCCTGCTATTTGTGTACGGACTTCAGCGGATGCAGCACGCGCTGCCGCTGAATCCCGAGCAGCAGGCGGCGGTGTCGCCGGACTCGTCGTTCAACACTGCCGTCAGCTTCGCCACCAATACCAACTGGCAAGGGTACGGCGGCGAAACCACCATGAGCTACCTCACCCAGATGCTGGGATTGACGGTGCAGAACTTTCTGTCGGCCGCAACCGGGATGGCCGTGCTGATCGCGCTCATTCGCGGGCTGGTGCGCCGGCGTGCCTCCACACTGGGCAGCTTCTGGGTGGACCTCACGCGGGGCACGCTCTACATCCTGTTGCCGCTGTCATCATTGCTGGCAGTCGTGCTGGTTTCGCAGGGGGTCGTGCAGCGGTTCTCAAACTACCAGACCGTGCATCTGCTGCAGCCGACAAAAAACGCCGCGGGAAAAATGGTCACGGAACAGGTGTTGGCGGTGGGACCGGTGGCCTCGCAGGAAGCTATCAAGCAGTTGGGCACCAACGGCGGCGGCTTCTTCAACGTCAACTCCGCCCACCCATTTGAGAACCCAACGCCGCTCAGCAATTTTCTGGAGATGCTGGCGATCCTGCTGATCCCGGCGGCCCTCTGCTACACGTTCGGCCAGATGGTGGGAGACACGCGGCAAGGATGGGCAATATTGGCGGCGATGACGTTGATCCTGGCGCCGCTGATGTTCGCCTGCGTGGCCGCCGAGCAGGCGGGGAATCCCGCGCTGGCCAAACTGAACGTGGATCAGAATGCCTCGCCTCTGCAATCGGGCGGCAACATGGAAGGCAAGGAGTTGCAGTTTGGAGTGGTTAATTCGGGAGTTTGGGCGGCTGCCACCACCGCCGCCTCGAATGGTTCGGTCAACTCGATGCACGACTCTTTCACGCCGCTTGGCGGATTGGTTCCTATGTGGCTCATGCAGTTGGGTGAAGTGGTATTTGGTGGAGTCGGATCGGGCCTTTATGGGATGTTGATCTTCGCCATCATCGCGGTGTTTGTGGCCGGCCTGATGGTCGGACGCACACCGGAGTATCTGGGAAAGAAGATCGAATCATATGAGATGAAAATGGCGTCGCTCATCATCCTGATCCCGCCTTGCATTGTGCTGTTTGGGACGGCGATTGCCTGCCTGGCGCCGGGCGGATTGTTTAACGCCGATGGCTCAAGCCGGCTCACTAACAGCGGCCCGCACGCCTTTAGCGAAATCCTGTACGCCATGAGCAGCATGGGCAACAACAATGGCAGCGCATTCGCCGGTCTTTCCGCCAATAACGTCTTCTACAATCTGAGCGGCGGGCTGCTGATGCTGGTGTCGCGCTATTGGCTGATCGTGCCGACCCTGGCGATCGCCGGCGCGCTGGTGAAGAAAAAGCACATTCCCACGGGCCCGGGCACGCTTGCCACCGACACGCCGCTCTTTGTTGGATTTCTTGTGGCCGTTGTGATTCTGGTCGGGGCGCTGACGTTCATCCCCGCACTGGCATTGGGGCCCGTGGTGGAGCATTTGATGCGATAGAAGTACTCAAGGTTAACGGAGGAGTGTTCTGAGGTTTCTGGCGACGAAAGCCCCAACGTATCACGGGCGTCTCGCCCGTGCCGATGGCGCAGTGGTCGAGGAATCGCGGTTTTCCCGACCTCAAAGCACCGAGCGCGGGCGAGACGCCCGTGATACGACGAGGGTCATCTCGCATCGGGATCGGGCACTCAACAGTTTCCTGAGTTGAAGTGATATAGCAAACTAGCAAGGCAGTATTCCATGAACTCCTCAACAAAACCCCGCAGTCTCTTCGATGCCGCGATCGTAAAGCGCGCGGCACTCGATTCTTTCACCAAGCTTTCGCCGCTGAACCAGGTGAAGAACCCGGTGATGTTCGTCGTATATGTCGGAAGCATCCTGACCACGCTACTGTTCTTCCAGGCGCTTGGGGGGCATGGTGAGGAGAAGCCGGGATTCATACTGGCGGTGTCGGTGTGGCTCTGGTTCACGGTGCTGTTCGCGAACTTCGCCGAGGCGATGGCCGAGGGGCGCGGCAAGGCGCAGGCCGACACGCTGCGGAAATCGCGGCGCGATACGCCGGCCAAAAAGCTTGCCGAGCCCCGGCATGGGGCCGGGCACGAGGTTGTTTCGGCGGCGGCGCTTCGCAAAGGGGATGTGGTTCTCTGCGAAGCCGGCGATTTAATCCCGGTGGACGGCGAAGCGATCGAAGGCGTCGCCTCGGTGGACGAAAGCGCCATCACCGGCGAATCCGCCCCAGTTATCCGCGAGAGCGGCGGCGATCGCTCCAGCGTCACCGGCGGAACGCGCGTGCTTTCCGATTGGCTGGTGATCCAGGTTGCCGTCAATCCGGGGGAAACGTTCCTCGACCGCATGATCTCGATGGTTGAAGGCGCCAAGCGGCAAAAAACGCCAAACGAAATCGCGTTGAACATCCTGCTGGCCGCGCTGACGATTGTATTCCTGATGGCGACCGCCACGCTCCTGCCGTTCAGCATCTACAGCGTTCGGGCGGCCGGCCAGGGGACGCCGGTGACGGTCACGGTATTGTGCGCCCTGCTGGTCTGCCTCATCCCGACCACCATCGGCGGCTTGCTCAGTGCGATAGGGATCGCGGGGATGGATCGGATGATCCAGGCGAACGTGATTGCCATGAGCGGCCGCGCCGTCGAGGCGGCGGGCGATGTGGATGTGCTGCTGTTGGATAAGACCGGAACCATCACGCTTGGGAATCGCCAGGCGGTCCGGTTCCACCCGGCGGATGGGGTGCAGGAGCGCGAGTTGGCGGACGCCGCCCAGCTTTCATCGCTGGCCGATGAAACTCCCGAGGGACGGAGTGTTGTGGTATTGGCCAAGGATAAACATGGCATACGCGAACGGCAGGTGAATGAGCTCAACGCCGTCTTCATCCCCTTCACAGCCCAGACACGAATGAGCGGAGTAGACCTGGATGGAACCGGCGGCCCACACCGGCAAATCCGCAAAGGGGCATCCTCCGCGATAGAGACATACGTTCAATCATTGGGCGGACAATTTCCGCCGCAGGTAACAAGGACGGTGGAAACCATCAGCAAGGCCGGCGGTACGCCGCTGGCAGTTGCCGATGGGCCCCGGGTGTTGGGGGTCATTGAGCTCAAGGACATCGTAAAAGGTGGGATCAAGGAGCGTTTCGCGGAGTTGCGGAGAATTGGGATCAAGACGGTGATGATTACCGGTGATAATCCCCTCACCGCCGCCGCGATTGCCGCCGAGGCGGGCGTGGATGATTTTCTCGCCCAGGCGACCCCCGAAGCGAAGTTGAAGCTGATCCGCGAATATCAGGCGGGCGGACGGCTGGTCGCCATGACCGGCGACGGCACCAACGACGCGCCCGCGCTCGCCCAGGCCGATGTCGCGGTCGCCATGAACACCGGCACACAAGCCGCCAAGGAAGCCGGCAACATGGTCGATCTGGATTCGAATCCCACGAAGCTCATCGAGATCGTCGAGACCGGCAAACAACTGCTCATGACTCGCGGCTCGCTCACGACCTTCTCAATCGCAAATGATGTCAGCAAGTATTTCGCCATCATCCCCGCGGCCTTCGCCGGCACATATCCGGTATTGGACCGCCTCAACATCATGCGTCTGCATTCGGCCAACAGCGCCATCGTCTCCTCGGTGGTCTTTAATGCTCTCATCATTATCTTCCTGATCCCCCTGGCCTTGCGCGGCGTGAAGTACCACCCCATCGCCGCCTCCAAGCTCCTGCGCAACAACCTGCTGGTTTACGGGCTGGGGGGATTGATCGTGCCGTTCTTCGGGATCAAGTTCATCGACCTGTTCCTGGTGGCGATGCATTGGGCGTGAGGAAGGACGGCGCCTTCGGAAGCGGGCTTCAAATGCTATCCACCGCAACTGGTGCGCTGCTCATTAGGCGAATCATTGCCCCCTCTCCCGGTACTCCGGGGGAGGGTTGGGGT
>DASRLH010000365.1:0-6351 GCA_035648595.1 Tepidisphaeraceae bacterium | reverse complement strand
GGAACCAGCCCTGCCGCTTCAAACGCAGTGCTTGGAAACGACGCCACTGCCGCCAATCCTTCAGCGTGCCTTCCGTGGCTTCCATGCCTATCTTATGCCTATTTCAAAGATTAAACTTCATTGCGCAACGATCAGTAAGGCGAAACTTGAGCGAATTGCACACGGGCATTACCGCGGGCAGCATTGGGGAGCGGCCAAGACCGCCGTTGAAAACTTCGTTGATATAGCGGGCGACAAGGTGCTCATCGGTGTCTATAGGGCCTCCCAATTTGCGCCGGCCCAGGTCTTTTATGCCCACGCCGACCATGCCCACGAAGCAGCAATGGTCGTACTCGCGGACAGCGTGCTTCAGGAACATCGGGGGTTTCCGATGTTGATTGATCTCGCCGACAAGGTCTGCCGGATGATGTTCGGCGGCGGCACATTCGCCTCGACCAATCAACTTGCTTATGCAGATGCGGGTGAGCCATTCCGTTACATGGCGGAGCGCGCCTCACGAAGATAATCCGCAGGCAGTAAGTTACTGCCGATTGAGAGTTCACTTATGGCTACTGACACAGACATCGAAGCTACTCCACCCGAAGTGTTTCAGCGAATCGAAGAGGACGGAAAGCAAGCCGGCGGAGCGTGGTCGCGTCCACCCGAATATAATGGCAGCGTCGGCGTGACAATGTTCGACTCCGGATCGAGCGAGGACGGAACCGTAACCGTTCTGTTGCCCAGAGATTCAATTGACGCACTCCCCACCCAGGCTCTTGTTCGGATCAATAGTTTGCCGGACAAACGCGAATACCTCGCCGCCGTTGTCGCCGGCCCATTTGCGGAGCCTGACGGACTTTCGGCGGACGCAACGCCGATTATCGCGTCCACCGTTCGCGGCGGCCTGTTAATGCCGCCTTTCCACGGACGCGGCCAGCTGGCATTGATCGGCGAACGTCTTAAAACCGGCACAATCGTCCCACCGCGCCGACGTCCCAAACCAAACAGCCCCGTCTTTGTACTAGACAAGGCCGAGACAACTGCCGTCCTACGGCTCGGCGGTGACGTGTGCCTTGGGCTCGCTGACGGCTTCGATGATCTCGAGGTGCGCATTCCTTCCAATAGCAAATCTGTTTTGCCACGCCATCTCGGAATTCTTGGTACGACGGGCGGTGGAAAGTCCACTACAGTCTCTGGACTTGTGGCACAGCTTCAACAACGAGAAGTCGCCGTTGTCCTGATTGACACTGAGGGGGAATACTGCGCGATTCATGAGCCTACAGACAATCCGGTTATGCGGGAGGCGCTCGACCGCCGTGGGCAGAAACCCACTGGTGTGCCTAATACCCATGTCCTCCACTTGGTGGGGCGCGAGACTGCGAATCCAAACCATCCGAGCGTGACCAAGTTTAGTCTGCGGTATTCGGACCTATCGCCGTACGCCGTTCAGGAGATTCTGGAGCTAACTGAACCGCAAGAGCAGCGATTCATGAAGGCGTTCGATATTACGAAGCGGGCGATGGAACAGTGCGCAATCTGGCCCCGCAACGCTGTCGAGAAGGCACAATTGCTCGAACTCGACGAGATGGAGGAGGGCTATCCGAAAATGGCCCTGGATCACCTTTACGACGTCGTGCAGTTCATCGCGGCATCCGAGAACGACGAACCTGACGCCGGCTTTTGGGGTTCTGAATTCAAGGCCAAATCGGGCCAAATTAAGAAACTGATCACCGACTCAAAACCGCCAAAGAGTGTCCCTAGTTGGCGCGCACTACAGGGTAAATTGGGTAAACTCCGAAGGTTAAACGTCTTCGACTCTACAAGTGCGCCATCTCTCAACTTCGTAGAGATGCTCCAACCCGGTCGGGTGACGATCATCGACTTGAGTGATACGGATTCGCCCCAAATCAACAACCTGGTCATCGCGGACCTTCTGCGTGGCATACAAAAGCAACAAGAAGCCAATTACCGGGCGGCGGCCAAGGCCGGCAAGTCCCCGACGCCGACGATGGTGTTTATTGAGGAAGCGCACGAATTCCTCTCGGCGCACCGCATCAAACAAATGCCCGTTTTATTCCAGCAGGTCGCCCGAATCGCGCGCAGGGGACGGAAACGTTGGCTAGGTCTTAGCTTTGTGACCCAACTCCCCCAGCACCTACCGGATGAAGTGCTCGGATTAATTAACAACTGGATTCTGCACAAGATCAGTGACTCCAACGTGATTAGTCGCCTACAGCGGTCCATCGGCGGGATTGAACAGTCAATGTGGCGTCACATGCCTTCGCTTGCCGCCGGTCAGGCAATTTGTTCGTTTACGTCGCACGCCAGGCCCGTCCAGGCGGCCATCGACCCAACTCCCTGCCGATTGCTGATGACGCAATGAACCACACTCCGAATGCATTTTTTCGGGCGAACATGGAGCTCACCAACGCAAAAGACGCAATCGGTTGGAGGCTTATCAAATGGCTCCATCCAACATGTACGACGCCCAAGGTGCATTCTCCGGCGACTCAACCCTTGCCGGTGGCACCAATGCGATAAACTCAACCCTCCCCGCCGGAGGCCTTCGTTATTCATTGTTCCAATACGACGGAAATCCTAAATGTCGCTTCGCGGCGAGCCGTTGCCGAGCTTATCGCTTTGGGTGCAACCGGCAGGAAGGGCAGGCGGTAAACGAAATCCGGGGGCGTGGGCACCGAGATTAATCGAACTCTTTGCATTGTCTCTCAATCGTAGGAGGATGCGCTGTTGGCGGAACTCATGCGGGCTTGCGGCGTTCGCGACGGGCCGCGTCGCGGGCGTCCACGAGAACGGATGTATATTCGTCATCGGTCGCGCCTGCGGCGTCCACCGCCCGCGCCAGCGGTTCGGACGCCTCCGCAAGCGACAACGGAGCGACCAGTTCCCGGGCGATCAAACGTTCAATATATTGCGATACGTCCTGACCGGCCGCTCGCGCCCGCTCCCTGAGAGCGGCTTCGGCATCACTGGGAAGGGAAATCGTCAAGGCCATCTTCATTACTCCAAGCCGAGTATAGCACTTACCTGATACGCGGATCAATTATCGGTAGGGCTTGGCGAGTCGAACGCCGTTCCTGGAACTGGCGTGTTTCTCAAGAATCCCGGCTTTGACAAGGAATTGCCGTGCCTTGGCGCGCGTGTTGTACTTCTTGCGCACGGCGGCCGACGCATCGCGGTAGCTGCAAACGAGTTGCTCGACGGACTGTGTCACTCTGGAAGATTATCGGCTGGAGAATCATCCAGTCAACGAGGTCTGCTCAATGTCGGCTTCCCCAAAACCCAGCGCCTCGAGCACATGTCCGGTGGGAATAACGTTGCGGCTGCCTTTTGGCGGCTCATTGCGCTTCCATTCGGCGAAACCGTGCGTGATCTCCGACAACCGCGATATATCGCAGCTTCTCAATGTGCCGCGACGCCCTCATCCTCTGGCAGCGCACAATCCTTGGTTTCCGGGCCCAGCAGCGCGGAAATGATGCCCAGCAAATAAATCGACGCGACGGTCGCGGCGGCGACGCGGAAGCCGGCGGTTTGGAAGCGGCCCGCGAACAGGGCACCCAGGCTGCCGAACACCAGCGGGCCCAGCGAAGAAACGTAGCGACCCACGTTGTAGCAAAACCCGGTGCCGGTGGTGCGCAAACGGGTGGGAAACAGCTCGGGGAAATAGATCGCGTAGCCGCCGAACGGCAAGAGCGTGCAGAATCCCAAGAGCGGGTAGAGATACCAAATCTGCCCTTCGGAATTGAAGCCCAGAAAGACGATGAAGATGCTGGCCCAGGCGACAATGAAGGAAATGACAAAGCTCCATCGCCGGCCGATGCGCGTTGCCATAACCGCGAACATCAGCATGCCCAGGAACGCCCCGCATTGCTGCATGACCAGGGCGCGCGACTTGAGCTTGGCGGCATGTTCGGGCGTCATGCGCTTGCCGAGCAGGCCGATGATCGTTGTCCGCCGAGTCGGCTCCAGTCGCAGATTCGCCAGGTTCCTGGGGAGCTTTTCTCCGTGGCCGGCGGTGCGCGCCAGGAGCCGGGTGTAGGCGTCGAGATCGTCCTGAAATCGCTTATTCGCCGCCGCAGTGTGTTGCCCGAGGGGCAGCGTCGCATTCGCCGAATCCTGCATGGCGTTGATTCGGGCGGATCGGCTAGTCAAGGGCATGGCGAAAATCTGATCCATGTCCGCGCCCGATTGCACCGACATCTGCGGGAACGTGGCATCGATGAGTTCGGGGCTGTAAAAGCCGATCCCCCACAATCCGACCACGCCGGCGATCGCCAGGCCGAGGCCCACCAGCGTATGGCGGCGCCAGCGGGCATCGGTGAACAGGTCGCTGATCCGGCCCATGCTCTTGTCGCCGGAAACCTGCGCCGCCCGCTTGGCCGCCACCCATTTTTGCGGCTCCTTCATCCGCGCCATTACGAAGACCGCGATCAATGCGGGGAACGCGCCGAACAGATAAAGATAGCGCCAGGAATAATGCTCGCTGTCGTGCGCCCACATCGCCACGATGCCCAGCATCCCCGCGCCCAGGACATTTCCGACGGCCGACAACGCCTGCAACAATCCAAGGGCCTGCGCCCGGGCCTTGGTGGGCATGACGTCGGCGACGAGCGCCGCGCCGGCGGCGAACTCCCCTCCGACGCCAAAGCCCGTGATCAGCCGCGAGAGGGCGAACTGCGTCCAATTGTGCGACAGCGCGCTCAAGCCGGTGCAGCCGGCATAGAGAAAAACCGTCAGCGCCATGGTCTTGGCCCGGCCCCATTTGTCGCCAAGGATTCCAAACAGCAGCCCGCCGGTCGCCCAGCCCAACATGAACAGCGTGGTCGCCCAACTTCCCAACCTGGTTTGCTCCACGGCCCCCGCGTGCGGCAGCAGATCGCGCATGGTAATGGACCGCGAGGCCGTGAATATCTGCTGGTCCATCGAATCGAACATCCACCCCATCGCGCACAGGAGCAGCACATACCAGTGGTAGCCGGTCATGTGCTGCCACCAGTAGCGGCGGGGTTCCAGGGAGCTGTCGAGGAGGGGAGTCGGTGCGGTCATGGGTGCGCAGAATCATGGCCGAGCGGCTGAAGATTTCAAGGGAGAGCGGGGAGGCAAAAAATCCGAAATCCGAATGTCGAAATCCGAAACAAGCTCAAAACTCAAAAGCAGAAAACTCAAAACGAGAAGGCCCCACGGAAGCGCCCTTTGAATTTTCCGCTTTTTCTGCTTTTGGATTTGTTTCGGATTTCGTGCTTCGGATTTCGGATATTGTCGCGGCCATACGCGGCACCTTTTTCTCAGCGCACTGGCTTCACATTTATTCAAACTGTCGGTATGACTACGCCGCATCGGGCACGGCGGGTTGAACATTTTCCTTTCCGGCGCGTGGCTGGGCCTGAGCGCGGCGGCGCCGATCGGGCCGGTCAATGTTGAAATGGCGCGGCGGACGTTGCGCAACGGCTTTCATGCCGGCTTTGCTTTGGGATGCGGCGCGGTGTCGGCGGACCTGACGTACGCGATTCTCGCGAGCCTGAGCCTGGGTGCGATCGTGAGCCGACCGGCCGTTAAATGGCTTGTGACAGTGGCGGGAATTGGGCTGATATTTTGGCTGGGCATTCAAAGCCTGCGGGCGGCGGCGAGACATTTGCGGGCCGATCCACTGGCCCAGCCCCCGATGCCGCCGGCGGAGCCCGGGTTGACGCATCAAGCCGCGCTTCTGACGCAACATTCATCGGGAACTTTCGGAGCGTACGGAACGGGTCTGTTGATGACGCTTTTGAATCCGTTTACGCTGGTTTTCTGGTTTGTCGCGGTCCCGGGCGCGGGGGCGATAACCAAAGATCCCCGCCATGATCTGCCGATGATTTGCGCCGGCATTTTTATTGGAACCATCGGTTGGGTTATTTTTTTTGCCGGCGTTTTGGGTTGGCTGGGCCGGTGGCGGCGGCCCTGGTGGCTGGCGGCGGCGGATGGCGCGGGCGGTACCATGCTCCTGGCGCTCACGGTCTGGATGGCCTGGCAATTGACAAAAGGGTAGGGACGACAGGGACGACTCGAATGGCGGCCATCGGTTCGAAAAAAGGGGCTTGGTTTTGCGGACGGTTCAAATGACCATGCGTTACAGCTTGCGGGCGTCAACTTATGCGGTGCTTACGATGGCGGTGGCCGGTTTTGGCCTAACCGGGTGCGGGCTTAGGCCGCCCCCTCCATTTGATCCGATCGGCATGCAGCAGCCCGAAGTCGCTGCCGCCCCGGAGGCGCCGTTGCAGCGCATGGAAGACCTGCCGACCACGATGCGTGGCCTGACCACGCAGCCCAATGCTCCCTCGAATGATTCGGACAAGCCGGCCGCCGGTCAGCAACGCG
>DASRLH010000364.1:0-11684 GCA_035648595.1 Tepidisphaeraceae bacterium | reverse complement strand
CCCCACAACCTTGAGCCGCGGCGCCCCGGCGAGGAACGCCTCGTTCACTTTCGTATAGGTGCGGACGATCAGTCCCTGGGCCTGCGCCAGCAAACCCGCGAAGCGCGGATCATCGGCGCCCGCTTCCACCACCCGCGCCCGCTCGCCGAGCCATTGGAGCGGAACCGGATCGGACGCTTCGGCGACCAGAACCAACGGGGCAGGTATATCGCTCATGCTTGCATAATGCCCGCGATGGCCGGGGGATCAAGAGAGGAGATCATGGGGAGATCATGGCGCAGCCAGATCAATTCGGATCGGCGACAGATGATTCACCGCGAACGGCATGGACGCCGTCACCCGCTCTGAATTAGCGCTTTGGGCAACCAGGCGGTAGTTGCCCACGGGAAGATACGCCACCGCCCGATAATGATGGCCGGCGTCAAGCATCAACTCGAGCGGCGGGCCGTCCGCGGCGGCGGGCGTGATGCGAACATGCAAATCCCCCAGCGAAGACGCGCCGGTGAACGCCACCGCCGGCGGGAGGTCCAGCGTCTGGCCAACCATTTCCTCAAGCCGCACCTCGCGATCCAGCACGATGGTGCCGCCCCTGTGAACGATAACGTGATAGACCCCGGGATCGAGCAACACCGGCGTACGGTAGCCATTGTCGCGATTCAGGGGCGTGGTCAGATCCACCGCGCGCCCGCTTTGGCCCATTCCGCTGACGCTGACGATTGCCCCGTCCAGCGAAACGTCTCCGTCGATCACGATCGCGGTTGTCGGCGTGTGCACGAAAGCGCCTCGCCAATAAATGACGGCCACCATCGCAATGACCAGGGCGATGATGACGCCGGTCATGACACGGGCGAAACTCGCCCGCCGCGGATGGCGCGATATATCGTCCTCGGGATCGAGTTCCGCGGAAGGCCGGCTGGAAATGGTGGATAGATGGGACATCGCCTGTGGTGTAACGAACAATCGCCGCGAGAGTTCGGCCTGATCGTCTATCGGCAAAACGCGGCGGGGTATATACCGCGTGGGGAAAATGGTTAGACTCTCTTTTGGATGTCGCCGCCCAAATCAGCCAGTCCGGCGGCTCGGGTCCGAGAATCGAGCAAGTAAATCAAAGAAGGAGCAAACAATGATCAAGTCACGTGCATTATGTGTTTTTGCCTTGGCGGGCGTGTTAATCGCCGGCTGCAAGGATGACAAAAAGAAGGATGAGCCGGTCCAGCCCGTGCCGACCCCCGCTCATCCGTCGCAGCCCGCGCCGCAGGCGACCAACGGAACGGGCCGGACGGTGCCTCCGACGAGCGTCACGCCGGGTATCGGAGAAACCGGGCCGGCGACCGCGCCTGCCGTCGATACCTCGGCCCTCATCCAGGCGATGCAGACCGACATCAAAGGGAAACACTGGACCGCCGCAGAGGCCGACTGGAAGAAGCTGGACGCCGTCAAGGGCCAACTGCCCGAATCGATGCGCCAGACGGTGCAGGACCTGAAGGCCGAGATCGACGCCGGCAAACTCGTACACGGCATCAAGCTCCCGAACTTCGGCCGTTCGGGCCCAGCCACCCGGCCCAGCGCGCCTCCCGACACTGAACTCAACAAGTAGGATTGTCAAAAGAGAAGATAATTCCGCGGTGACTTCATCGCGGACCGATGCCGGCCCCTTTCCCCGCCGATGGGCCATCGCATCTTATCCAACCGTTCGGCGGGGAAGGAAAAGCCCATGAGCAGAAAGATTACGATTCTCGGCGTATTGGCCCTCGCGGGCGCGATCACCCTCGGCTGCGATCACAACAAGAACAACGCCCCCGAGTCCGCCGGCGACCCGACCCACGCTTCCAATGATATGGGCACGGCGGCAGGCGACAGCATGAGCCCCAATCCCTCCACAACCGGCGGCGCCGCCGCGACCGCCAACGACCGCCGACTCGGCAATGTTTCGACCGGCACGGATGTGGAGATCAATAAGCCGTCCAATCCGGCGGATCAATCCGCCAGGCCCGCCAGCCCGGCATCGCCGCTTCCTTCGGATCCGGCCGCTCCCGCGACCACGGCGAATCCCGCAGCGCCGGCGATTCCGCCGACGCCGCGCGTCCCCAGGCCCGATCCCGCCGTTCCCACCGTGCCGGCGACCCCCGAAACTCCCGCGGCGCCTGCCCCCATCGTGCCCGCACCCGGCGCGGACAATAACAAGCCCGACGCGCCCGCCGTTCCTTCGAATAGCGCGACGGAAACCCCGTCCGTGAAACCCCCGGCCCCCGCCGATGCGTCCACTCCTCCCGCCGACTCCGGGAAAACCCAAACCCCCTCGGTGAAGCCCGATGCCCCATCCGCCCCGGCTCCCGATGCCGCCAAGGCCGACGCGAGAAATGCGGGAACAACGACCACGCAAACCAAGGATGCTGCGTCGCCCGCGAGCAAGGCGCCCCAAGACGCCAGCAAATAATGTCGCCGGAACTTGGCATGGGCGGCCATGCCGCCTCGCTACGCAGGGGGTGTGAATTTCGCGGAAAAAACCCCGCCAACGTATCACGGGCGTCCCGCCCGTGCCGATGGCGCGGCAGTAGAGGAATCGCGGTTTTACCAACTTGCTACCCCCACTTACGCAAGGACGCCCGAACTCCACCAAAAAGAGGTTCGGGCGTTTTTGTTGCGCAGTCCAAAGTGCGCGCAAACCAACCTGGCTTCGTGCAATTCGTAGGGTTCGCTTCAGCGAACGCGGCCCTCGGCGCGGCATCGCCAATCCGCGTTCGCTAAAGCGAACCCTACGAAAACGGACGCCGGAGCGATCCTCTCGCGGGCCTGGCGTTGTAACTCCGCTTCCCTTTCGCGCCGGCAAATTGCAGGAACGATTTAAGTGGGAAGCGTTTGAGCCGTGACTTTGAACTTCGATCGGGATTCACATTTTCTGCCGGCCGCTGATGGCGTCGGCGAGAATATTCTTGTTCGCGTATTCGATATTGCTGCCCGCGGGCAGCCCGCGCGCCAGCCGGGTGAGCTGGACAGCCGGGAATCGCCCGCCGATCAGGCTTTGGATGTACAAGGCGGTGCCGTCGCCTTCCATGTTGGGGTTTGTGCCCATGATAACCTCGCGGATCGTGCCGCCGGCCAAGCGGTTCATCAGCGGCTCAATGGTCAAATCCCCCGGCTCCATGTCCTCCAGCGGCGAGATGCGTCCCAGCAGCACATGGTATACGCCGCGATACAGGCCCGTCGCCTCCAGCGCGAGCAGGTCCTTGGGTTGCTCGACCACGCACACGACCGCCTGATCGCGTCCCGGGCTGGCGCAAATCTCGCAGGGGTCATTCTCGGTAAGGTTGTAGCAGATCGAGCAATGTTTGATGCGCGTCTTGACGTCGTTGATGGCGGTGGCGAGTTTCATCGCCTCCTCGGGGCTTTGCTTGAGCAGGTGAAACGCAATGCGCTCCGCCGACCGCACGCCGATGCCCGGTAGCCGGGCCAACTCGTTCATCAGGGCTTGAATGCTTTGGGTGTAATTTGCCATGCTTACATCGCCCAGATTTTGTCCATCCGCTGCGAGATGAACTTCAGCCGATTCAAATCGCCCCCGCCCATTTCGGCGCATCCCCAGGTGTTGTAGCCGACTTCATCCAACGCCTTCATCACCGTTGGCCAATCATCATCGCCTTCGAGCAACTCGACGGCAAAGCCTTTCCAAAGTCCCTCTTTGTCGGCTCGCGTGCGGCTGAATTCCTTGATGTGGAGCTTGACGATGCGCTTGCCGAGGATACGCACCCATTGTTCGGGCCAGCCGTAGACGATGACGTTGCCGATGTCGAAGTGCCAGCCGACGGCATCGGGGGCCTCGAATTCATCGACATACCGAGCGGCTTCCAGGGGGCTCATGATGAAATGATTCCAGACGTTTTCGATGGCGATCTTCACGCCCAGCTCGCGCGCCAGCGGGATGGCTTTGCGGATTTCTGTCTGCGAGCGTTTCCAGCAATTATCGTAGGAAACGCTTTTATCTACCACTCCCGGCACGAGCAGCACGCTGGTGCCGCCCAGGGCCTTGCAGTCGCGCAGGGCGGTTTGCAGCGCGGCCAGGCCTTTGGCGCGGATGGCGGGGCTGTTGTGGGAAAGCGTTTCGCGCCAGTGCGCGGAATCGACGACGCCTTCGATGAGAATGCCGGTCTTCTCGCAGGCGGCTTTGATCTCGTCAATCGGGGTGGGATTGGGGCGGTTGACTTCGACGCCGTCGAAGCCGGCTTCCTTGATCGCCTGGAACTTTTCCAGCACGGTTGTGCCAACGCCGATCATGTCGTACATGACGGCTTTCTTGAGCTTTCGTTTTGTGCCGGCCGCGGGCGGCGCGTCGCCGGCGGGTTTAGGCTGGGCGCCGGCTGCCGGGCCCAGCGCCGCGGCGGCCAGGAGGCTGCCGCCGATTTTCAAAGCATCGCGTCGGTTGAGGGAAGTTTCCATACACTGTGTTATACACTGGCGAGGGGGGTGCGTGACAATTTCGACGGCGCCGCGCCGTACGCCTTGTGCCGGCCGGAACCCCCTCCCCCGGCATACTTCGGCTTCGCTGTCGCTGATGGCCAGAGGGTATACGCCAATGAAGATCGTGATCGCTCCCGACAAATTCAAAGGCTGCCTGAGCGCGGCACAAGTTGCCGATGCCATCGCGGCGGGCGCTCGGCGGGCGGATCGCCATGTGCAACTGGATTTATGCCCGATGGCGGACGGCGGGGAGGGAACGGTTGCCGCGTTGGTGAGCGCGACGGGCGGGAAACTGATCACCCGCCGGGTGACCGGGCCGCTGCCGGAGATGCGGGTGGACGCGACGTTTGGGATGCTCGGCGATGGCAAAACCGCTGTGATTGAAATGTCCGCCGCCAGCGGGCTGGCGCTGTTGCCGGCCGGCCAGGAGCGCGATCCGATGGCTGCCACCACGTTCGGCACCGGCGAGTTGCTGATGGCCGCCGCCCAATTGGGCGCGCAACACTGCATCCTGGGCATCGGCGGCAGCGCGACGATCGATGGCGGGATCGGCTGCGCGCAGGCGTGCGGCCTGCCGGTCATTCTCCAAGACGGGCAACCCGTCTCTCCCACCGAACCGCTGTGTGGCCGCGACCTGGACAGCGTCGTGCTGATCAAGCACGGGCGCGGCAGCCCGGTCGAGCGGATGGAGATCATCGTCGCCTGCGACGTAATCAACCCGCTGTATGGCCCAACGGGCGCTGTAGTGGTCTTTGGCCCGCAGAAAGGCGCGACGCCGGGCCAGGTGCGCGAGATGGATGCTTCCCTGCGGCAACTATCGGAGCGCACGGGAAAATCGCGTCAAGCGCAATTTCCGGGCGCCGGGGCGGCGGGAGGACTGGGCTTCGCCATGCTCGCGTTCTTCGGCGCGCAGCTCCGCAGCGGGATCGAAACCATCATCGAAGCCACCGGCCTGCGGGCGCGACTGGCCGGTGCCGATCTATGCCTGACCGGCGAAGGGCGCCTGGATGGCCAGAGCCTGCATGGCAAAGCGCCGATTGGCGTAGCGCGGCTCTGCCGGGATCTTGGCGTGCCCTGCGTGGCGCTGGTCGGCTCGCTCGCCGACGATCTGCACGCGATGCGGGAACAGGGATTGTCCGCGTGGTTTTCGATTTGCGACAGACCGATGGATCTCGCCGGGGCCATGCGAGAAACGCCGATCCTTCTGGAGTCGCTGGCGGAAAATGTCATTTCGCTGCTGCAAAGCGCTCACTGTACCTTGGCATGAACCTCCGGCCGCTGGCCCAAGGCATTTCTGACATGAACGACGCGCAGGTCGAAAGGTTTATCCGCCCAACTGATTGGCGTCGCCGTGAGAAATCGCCAGAGGGCGGCAGGCGCGCTTTCGCGCAAGCGGGGGGCCGGCAGGTCCGTGGCCTGAATCGAAACGCCGGCGATCTTCACACCCTCTTGCGGTGCGGAATCGCTGGGCAGCAATTCGAGACGCCAGCGAAATAAATCCGCTGGCGGCATGCAATAAGGCGCGGGCTCGGCATAAAGCGCCAGCGTCTTATTCCCGCAGTCATTCAATTGCTTGAGTTGCCGGGCGAATTCAAGCCGGCGGGTGAGTGGCCGGCTGTCGCGCACAAAGCCGCGCACATAAAGCAGGCCGCTGCCGGCGGTGGTGAACAGCAAGGTGATTGTCGCCGCGAATTGACAACCCTGGCGCGGCAGGAAGGTCGCGAGGGCAACTATCGCTTCAAACATTAGAACGATATCGGGCATCAGCAGAAATCTGCCGAATTCGCCCGGTTTTCCCGTTGCGACAATCACGCATTGCGCCACCACTCCCAACGCCGGCGCCGCGACTAATAAACCCACCGCGCGTCGGCGAATTTCCGCCGGCTCGTGATTGCGGCGCACGCGGAGGGCGCGCCATCCCAGCGCGATTGTCCCGGCAATCCCCGCCAGCGCGAGCAGGGGGGATGTGCCCGCCGCCACAAGCCGGCCAGTGGTGGCGATTCCATTTGCCGTTAATTGCGGGTGATACATCGCACGGTTATTGCCGAAGCTGGAAGCCAGCACGGCGCGGTTGTGAAGCAGGTTGATCGGGATGTAGGGATTGGTCATCAGATAAGCGATTGCCCCGATCGACAGCGACGCGAAACAGACGACGGCGCGGCGGCGCGCGCCGCCGTTTTTTCGAAGCAGCACCATCAATGGCGGGACGCAGAACACGGGAAGACAGGAAAGAACCATCCCCAATGCCGCTCCGCACAGCGCGCCCGCCGCCAAGGCAGCGCGCATCGAGCCTTTCTCGATGTATCGAGCGCCGGCCCACACCGCCCAGAGCATCAGCACCGCGCCGGGCAAATGCGGCTTTGCCTCGTGAGCCATGTTGACGACGACCGGCATCAAAATAAACGCAAGCGCCGCCGCCGATGGAAACGCCCATCCGCCGACGATTTGCCGCACCAGTAGGTAAACGGCAATCACGCCGGCCAATGCCCAGAGAACGCAATAACTTCGCGCCACAACGTAAAAACGGCCAAAGGCGGCGGGATGGTCCATGTACCACGCGACATCCGCCCGCACCTGCACAATCCCCAGTTTTGATGCGGCTTGCAGCATCGCGCCAACGGGGTAAATCCACAGTCCGCCGTATTGATAGAGCCGGGGATCGAGCCGGCCCTGGCGAGGATTCATCCCCGCCAGCGCGCGAAGAGTGCTGATCTCATCGGGTTGGTAGGAGGCCAGCCGATACCGCCGGACGATGCGCGCCCGCTGCACATCGGATGCGTTGACGTTCACGACGCGATCGCGCCGGGCCATCGGACGCAGCGCCACGTCCGCCCCCAAGTCCGGGCGCTCCTCCCATCCGCCGGCCAGTTCGACAATCTGGCGGCCAGTCCAGGGCGTGCGATTGCCGAACAACCAGACATCGGTGGCGCGCGACGGCAAGCCCCATGTAATCCCCGATGCAAACACGATCAGCCCGATGAGCAGCAGCAGCGGAAGGCGCCACTGATGGGGATGGAGTTTGGGCATGCGCAATGGATGTGTCCCGATTCTAAAATGGCTATGATAACCTGCCGCAGGGCGCGACGAAAATCGGCGGCAATGTCCGCATCGCGCATGTGCCGGACAAATGCGATGGCGAAGATCGGGAACTACGAGATCCTCGACGAGTTGCACCTGACGCCCCACGGCTCGGTTAGTCGGGCACGGCGCGCCGATGGGGAGCGCGGGCTATTCGCCATCAAGCGCCTCACCTTGCCCGTCGAGGAGCCCGGGGAGCCGCGTTGGGAACTGCAAATGTTCCTCGATCGCGCCCGTGCCCAGCAGCAGGTGGTGGCCGGCGGAGCGACGTGCTGGGCTGCGGTCCACGATCTGGGGATGGACAGCGACAGCGCGTATTTCGTCACCGATTATCATCCTCTGTGCGTCCAACGGCTCATCGACAGCCGGGTGCCCGTTAAGGCCGCCGCGCTCCACGCGGTGATAAAGGCGGCAGTGCAGGGTTTGGCCGAGATGAAGGCCATTCGCGGGCGGGCGCATGGCAATTTGAAGGGAAGCAATGTCTTAATCGCCGGCCGCGATTTGCCGGGCGCGCGCGTGCTTCTGGCGGACCCGGCGTCCAACGCGCAGGCCGCCAAATCTGGGGAATCCGGAGATGCCTACGCGCTGGGGGCGCTGATTTGCGGCCTGGTGCTCTACCGCGATCCGGCCAACGCGCGCTGGCCATTGCAATCCTCAAGCGAATGGTCGCGCCTGGGCCGGCGGGGCGACACATGGCGACGGCTTTGCAATGAACTGCTCAGCCCTGTTCCCGGAGATCGCCCCAACCTTGCCGAGATTGAGCGACGGGTGCAGGCGTTGCGCCCGCGCCGAAAACTGCCGGTCCGCAAAATCATGACCGCGGTCCTTGTGCCGCTGATCGTCATCGGATCGGCCCTGGCGGTTTTGTCGCTGCTCGACCACTCGGCGCGCAAACGATTTTGCCAGACCAAGCGGGATTGGTTTGCCCGATACGCGCAGGCGGCAGAGGATTCTGCCCGCCGCGCGCGATGGGAATCCGACCTCGACCTTCGACAGCTGCTGGCCGAAGCGCCGGTCGGCCAGGTCAGCCGAATCAAATGCGATGACGGCAAGTTTTTGCGATACAGCATCGGCGACTACCGCACCGTTCGCGCGGCCAACGCCGCCGCCGCGCAGGTGCAGAGGGAAATGTCGGGCCGCTGGCGTGTCGTCATTCGCACACAGGAACTGCGCGACAAATTCGCCGAGCGCGGCTGGTCTCAGCCCGACTGGTATCTGGGCCAGTTAATCGATGCCACCCGTCCCGCGCCCGGCGCGGATGTGGCGGGGGGCATAGATCGCCTGTTGCTGGCCGCGCCACATGTGGAGGCGGGGCTGGCGATGGCGGATTCGCACTGGAAGCAGTTTTCCGATCGCCTGTCACAAATCCAGGCCGCCCGCGACCCGGTGCTGACCGCGCTGGCCACGATGCTGCGCAAGTCGGCGGCGTCTGATGTTCGGCTGACCGCCGGCGGTTTCACGGGCCTGGACAAACTAAACGCCGACATTGAGCAGGCCGATCGGCTGGCCGAGGCGTTGCGGACCACCTGGCCGACTAACGTCGATCGAGAGCATTTCGATCCCGAGGTTGCGGCGCGAATCAACCTCAAGAAAGTTGAGCCCAGGGACGTGGATACCTGGCTGGCGCTGGTATACGCCAACGCCTACCGCCGCACCGAGGCTGCCAACGCGGCGCGCGACTTGCGCCAACACCTTGTAGATACGACCAATCTGGTCATTCGCGCGAACCTGGCCTCCGATGAGGCCCCTCCGTTCGACGCCGCCCGTCAACAGGCGGCCCTGGCGGTCGCAAATTTCGAGCAATTGCCTTTCACCCAGCAGAGCATCGACAGCGGCGCATTTTCGCGCAAGCGTGATGAAGTCCGCAATCAGATCGACGCCTTGCGAAAGTATTACCATCCCGAGACGCCCGAGGATTGGCTCAAGACGCTGCCGGCCGTGGCGACCGGATCGCAGCATATCAATCAGAGATGGCAGGCGTGGCGGAAAGCGCTGGACGAGTGCTTGCCCGCGATGGCCAGGAATTCCGATGTGTTCCTGGCGAATCAGCAAGCCACCGAGCAATTGCGGGCGGTGCTTGTTTCGCTGGACCAGGGCTTTTCGCCGGCTCCAAGTCTTCCGGTTGAGACCTACACGGCTGTCGCCCGCCTTCGGCGCGAGCAGGCAATTGAAACCCTCCTGATGCCTCTGGATCCGCGCGCCCCCAAACTTGACGCCGATGCCGTGAAGCACGCCCAGGATGCGTACGGAAAATGGTCTGCCGAGTTGGTCGGATTAAGCCGCGACTTCCCGATCGGCCAGGAACTGCTCACGCTCGACGATCGGCCCGACCAGAAATGGAAGACCAAGGACCCCGGTTTCTGGAATGATCCGCTGGTCCAGGCGCTCGTCAAGGATGATCTGGCTCGCTTGTCACGGCTGGCAGCGCTTTCGTCGGCATCGCGCGAACAACTGGTGAAGTCGGCCGGTTCGGATGTGACCGAAGTGGCGCTGGCCGCCTGGCGCCTTTTGGGCGCCCACGGCATCGATCCGCCCTGGCCCAGCCAGTCGAATGAACTAACCGCTGAACTCAAAATCAGGCAACAGCTTTCGCAGGCCATCAAGTATCTGAAAAACCCGGCCGACGCACAGGCACCCAATGCCGATTTGGCCGAACAGGGCCCAATCCGGTGGAAACGCTTTGCCCGCGCCGCCACATCCGAAGCGATGCTTCAAAACGCCTGGAATCGGCAAGGCAGCTTTGGGATCGACGCATCGGCCATCGCCAAACTTCCCGCCGCCCTGCGATTCGATTTGTTTCTGGCCCTTCTGCGGCAGGCGATGTCGGGTGGCGAGGACGCGGGGATTCGCCAAGCCCTTGGCGGCCTGCAATCAGCGGCGGCGGACATCAAGGACCGGCCCGAGATGGGCATGCTGGCGGCGCGCCTGGCGCGCGTGGAGGCAAAAGAGCCGTTTGCCGATGAAAAGCCCGGCGACGTGTTCAAGCTGGCGTTGCCGGGCGTAAAGGAGGCCGTGCAGTTCCGGCGCGTCGAGCCGCGCGCCGGCCATCCGTTTTACCTGTGCACCACCGAAGTATCGATGGGACAATTCGTGGCGGTCATCGAGAATACGCACACCTGGGTTCAGGCCAAGCTCCTGCCCTGGAACTGCCAGCCCGGCAAGACCGATGACCGGGGCGGGCCGCGCGTCTGGCAGTGGAGCGACCAGCCGGGCGCGCTGATGGAAAGCCCGCGATACTGGTACGCGCCTGATGAGGAGAATGATTACCCGCCGGCCTTCCGCGCGGGGCGGTTCAACCGCAACAGCCTGAGTGAAGCGCAGGGGGGCAATCCTTCACCGGACCATCCGATGCAATACATCAGCGCGCAGGGCGCGTTGTTTTACGCGGGTCTGTGCGGCTGCCGCCTGCCGACGCCCGCGGAATGGTCGGTGGCGTATGCGCTATATGAGAAGTCCGTCCCCCCCGAACGGTGGAATCTGCGCGACCGGACATGGGAGGAGCAGCGGGCGTACGTTGCCTCGACCGGCGCGTCGCGCTGGCCGGATGAGGGGATTTTTTCCGTGAACGCCAGTGCTGATTCAATCGGGCGCAACGCCACCAGCCGACCGGGCAACGACGGCACGTTGTTCTTCCGGCCGGTCGGCGCGACCGATGCCAACGTATTCCAGCACCTGGTTGGAAACGTCGGCGAGTTCGTGTGCGATGCTTCGGAGTTTTTCGATGCCGCCTCCGACAAAAAAACCGCCGACGGCGTTCAGCGATTCGTCGATGAGGCGCCGCATTCCTTTTTTGTGATCGGCGGTTCGGCGCTTTCGGCGCCGGAAGTTCCCGTGGACAAGCCGTTGCCCGTCACGCGCACCGACGCCGGTTATGCCGACGTGGGCCTGCGCCTTGCTTTCACCGCCCCCTCGCGGTCGCTGGCGGAAAAAGTGAAATGGCTCCTGGGAGAACAGGGATATCTGTTCGGGGAAAAATGATGTTGGCAAAGTGCTTCACAGTTGCGGCGGCATCGCGTATTCCCCCTCACGGCACTCTGGGGAAGGGTTATGTTGCCAGGACAAAAATGCCTTCGGATCGTGATCGGAGTTCTATTGTGCCCACATGCCTCTTCTCCCTCTCCCGGTACTCCGGGGGAGGGTTGGGGTGGGGG
>DASRLH010000363.1:0-5578 GCA_035648595.1 Tepidisphaeraceae bacterium | reverse complement strand
TCATTGGAGTTGTCGCCGGGGCCGCCGCGAGGGCCACCGAAGCCACGGCGGGCGCGGGGGGGATATTGGGCGTCGAGTTGGGCGGCGAGGGCCATCAGTTCTTCTTTGGTGACGATGCCGTCGTGATTGGCGTCGGCCTCGTCGAAGAGGCGCTGTAGGCGGGGGTCGGTGATTTCGTCTTTGGTGAGCTTGCCGTCCTTGTTTTTGTCGAACGCCATCATTTTGGTGACGAGCGGCGAGTTGCTGTAATCTTTCGTCGAGGCTGCGGCCGGCGGAGCGGCGGGCGGCGGCGGGGCCGGAGCCGGCTGGGCGAGGGCGATCGGCGAAAACGCGGCGAGGGCCAGTGCCGCGGTTAGGATGTAAGTTCGGTTAAACATTTTGGGTCCTTTGGATCTCACGGTGTTTCAGGCATGTCCATTAGGTAGAAGCGACGTCCTCGTCGCTTTATCCCGTTCGGCAGTCCGCGCCGAAAGCGGCGGGGACGCCGCTTCTACGGCAGGCTCGGCGCGACGCCGTGACCCGGCGACTCGCCGGATGGGCGGGAGTAGAAGCGACGTCCTCGTCGCTTTATCCCGATCGACGGTACGCGCCGAAGGTGGCGGGGACGCCGCTTCTACGATAGCATCCGACAAAGGCTCGCAGTCGAGAAAGTGAGGTCCACGATTGCTGGGCGCGGGATCAGCCCTCATCTATTTAAATGCGAAGTCATGTATCCAGTCGATGTTTTGTTCTGAAACGTTGAACTCGTCTTTTTGACTTTGCGACTTTGCGACTTTGCGAACTTTGCGCTAATCCGTTTCAGTTGCGGGCCGATAGCGTCTCAATGCTGATGATCCTCGCGATCGGCCGGCGTGCGGCCCAGGACGATGTCCAGGCGGGCCGACAGCTCGCCGATTTTGGATTCCCTGATCGGCTTGAAGTCCGCGGAGACCAGTTCGCGGTCGAAGGCGTCGCCGGTGTCCAGGTAGATGCCGTCGTTTTTGTTGCCGGGGAAGCCGGCGATGAAGATTTGGCTGGTGAGCAGTTCGTGGCCGTTCCTTTTGATCCTGATGTGGATGTGCGGCGCGGGACGGCCGGGATAGGGCACGGGCTTGATGGTTCGGAAACGGTATTCGCCGGTTGAGCCGACCGCGAAGCGGCCAAAGCCCTGGAAGTTCTTGTCGCGCTGGGCGGCCTTGGGAATGGAGTCGGAGGAATGCAGATACACCTGATGGGCGTCGCATTGCCAGATTTCCACCTCGACGTTCTTCATCGGCGAGCCGCCGGCGTCCAGCACGCGGCCGCTCAGGTGCGTGATCTGTCCGACCGCGGGCGTGGTGGAGTTGCCGATGATGATCAGATCGTTGTCCTGATCGAGCGGCAGATGATCGGGGTAAAACGGGCCTTCGGTGAGGCGCGGCGTGAGGGCCAGTTGCTCGGCAAAGAGGCCGGGCGTGAAAAACGCCAGCGCGGCGCCGAAGGCGATGCCGTTGCGCAAGAGGGATCGGCGGGTTAGTGGGGTTTGGAAGGGATCCATAGTTGCTCCAAGATTAATAAAGGGATGCTCCCGCAATTGGTAAGTTGCGCCGCGATTCAAGAACCGCCGGGCAATATTTTGAAATGCCGGTCTCGGCGGGTTAATCCGCCTGCGCGGGCAAACCCGCCAGGCGCTCGGCGGCTTGCGCATTTTTGGGATCGATGGCGAGGGCGGCGTTGTAGGCGGCTCGGGCCGGCTTGTATTGTTTGATTCCCTCGTGAATCAATCCCATCGTGAAATGGAGCATGGGAACGGAGGGAGAGTTCTTCAGGGCATTGCGACAGACCTGCAGCCCTTCGGCGGTTCGCCCCTGCTGTGCCAGCACGAAAGCCAGGTTGCATAACACATCGGAATCGATGGGTTTGAGTTGCAGCGACTTTCGCAAGGAGGCCTCGGCTTCCTTCAGCCGCCCCGCGCGGCGGAGCATTTCGCCCAGGTTTTTGTGATTGGCCGGATCAAGGGGCGCGGCCTGGGTCGCCTGATTCATCCAATGCAGGGCCAGATCGGGCAGATTCATCATGGCCGCGAGAATGCCGAACCGGCTCATCGCCTGCGCGTTTTTCAGGTCCAGCGAGCGGACGTGCATGAGTACATCCTTGGCCTCAATGAATTTGCCCTGGTCCTGATAGCGTTGCGCCAGGTCAAGGTATTGCTGGATGGTCAGGCCTTTGGGCAGCGATCGTTGATGATGTTCGGCGGCGGCGCGGATGGCCGTCTCAACTCCCGCGCCGCCTTCGCGGGAATGAACGCGCGCCAGAACCTTGTAGTGATCGTTGAATTCGCTGCCGGTCGGGTTGTACCAGACGTTTTTGGCGATGTGACTTTTGCCCAACTTGATGGCTTCTTCCAAGGCATTGCGATGCGCGGCGACTTGCGGGGCCATCGGAACCGCCTCGTATTTCATGCGGTGCGGCACACACAGCAACTGCACGTACGGCTCGCCTTTTCGGAAGATATGCCGTTGTCCTGGCTCGGGACATTTGAAAACCACGAACAGCTTCTTGGGCCACCAATCCGTTTGTACATGGCCGATCAGTGAAATGGGAACGGTGCCGGACGTTTCGTAAAAAAAACGCGGATGCGGAACGGTGCGAATGACATAGCCCGGCGGCGCTTGGACGTCGACGGAGGTGGCGAAGATGTAGGATCGCGCGGGGCTGGGGGGAGTGAGAGTGAACTCGTCCCATCCCATCACTCCGCCGGGCTCCTTTGCGTAGTCCCAGATGATCCGGGTTTTCCCGTTTTCAATCACGACGTGGCATTCGGTCTCATACTGGTAGATCAGCTCCAGCCCGTACGTCGTGGCCTCGGCCATCGGCAGGCAATGCCAGGGCTGCGGCTCCGAGCCATTCGCCATCTTCACGTCCGGCGAGCCCGCCCACCCGGGAACATTCATGCGAACGGGCCGCGGCGGCAGCGCCTTGCCCGCAAGACGATATTGGAGTTGCAGGCTATCCACGGCAGATTCGAAGCATTTTCACGGCCCACTATTTGGGCTTCTCCCACTTGGCGCCCTGATCAATCCATTGCTTGATCAGGAGAACTTGCTCCTTGGAAGCGGCTTAAAGGCCTGGCCGCGTTTCGCCTTTGGGATGGCGTCGATTTTATCATCGCCCTTTTTAACCGGTCCGGCAAGGAGTCGGTAGAGGAGGCTTTGATCGGCGTTGCCGGGGATGATGCGATTCACTGGCCGGCCGGCGCGCCTGGACCACCTCCGGGCCCTGCGCCGCCACCCGGCCCACCTCCAGGACCACCCGGCCCGCCTCCGGGACCGCCGGGTCCACCGCGCCCGCCACCGGGGCCACCGGGGCCACCAAAACCGGATCTTGGCAACTGCGCCTGTTGCTCGGGCGTGAGGATGGCGCTGACCTGTTGGCGGATATCTCCCATGGCCTGGAAAACCGCGCGCATTTGCCCGCGCGGATCCCCGCTGCCGTCGCCAGCGGCGGCCGCTTCCGCTTTCTTGCGGGCCGCGTCAAGTATTGCCGTCACCTTTTTCTGCTGCTCATCGGTGAGCTTGAGCTTGGGATCGGTGTACATTTTCGTCATGCCGTCGAACATCTTGCGCTGTTGTTCCTGGCGCATGATCTGCTTTTGATGATCGGTCAGGATCGACTGCACATCATCGTTAAGCGTGCGAAAGACCTGGAACATCTGGCCGCGGCTTTCGTCGTCCTTGGAGGCGGCGAGGGCTTTCATGTTGCGCCCGGCGGTTTCCAGGAACTTGTCGATCTTGGCCATCTGATCGTCGGTGAGATCAACGTGCTCGAACTGGTCGCGGTAGTTCTTGAGCATGTCCATCGGGTTGGGCGGCCCGCGCCGCGGGCCCTGCTGACCGGCCCCGCCCGTCGGCTGTTGCGGGCCTGGGGCGCCCGGTCCGGGCTGGGATGCGTTTTGTTCCTGCGCGGGCGCGGGGTCCGCGCCCCACGCCAGTTGCCCTGCGCACAGTGCCACAAGACCAACGAACAATACCGCCCCGTGCAATCGTGGAATTTTCAAGGACATGTGTGTTCCCGTAATAACAATTGATCGCCGAAAATTGGCTACAATCCATCAGTAGCCGGCGGGTTTGAAAAACCGCCGCGCAAAATTTTCCGGCGGTTGATGGGCCGGCGCGCAACCATCGCTTGTGAGATCTTCGCTCATGGCATTCGATTCCCCCACTTTGCTACAGCAGGCACGCGACGGCGACATTGACGCGCTGGGACAATTGCTCGACGGTTACTGCTCTTATCTCACGATCCTCGCCCGCGTGCAAATCGGCCGGCGGCTGCAAGGCAAGGTTGATGCCGCCGACCTCGTGCAGGAAACATTTCTGAAAGCCCATCGCCAGATCGGCCAATTCCGGGGAGTCAGCGCGGCGGAGTTCAAGGCGTGGTTGCGGCGTATTCTTGCCGGCGAGTTGGCGCTGCTGCTTCGCCGATACATGGGCGCGCACCGCGACATGCGGCTGGAGCGCGAGCTGGAGGTGCAGATCGATCAGTCGTCGGTCATCCTCGAACAGGGTCTGATCGCTGCCCACAGCACGCCAAGCCAGCACGTCTCGGGACGCGAGCAGGCGTCGCTGCTGACCGACGCCCTGGCGGCGCTCAAAGACGAATACCGCGAGGTCATCATACTCCGGCATCTGGAGGGCCTGAGCTTCGGCGAGGTGGCGGCGCGCATGAATCGATCCGAGGACAGCGTGCAGAAGCTTTGGGCGCGGTCGCTGGCGAGTCTGCGGCGGACGATGGAAGAGCAAACGTGAGCAGTCTCGATGCCGATGCGCGATCACGCGCTATCGCGAATCTTTTAGTCACTGCCCGCAGAGTTGTGTCCGAATGCGTCAGCGCTTGCTCGCGCACACGAACATTTGGAAGAGAAAGCGGCGAGGACGCCGCTGCTACCTATGGAAGAACGAATATGAACGACCCTGTTGGCGACATTGGCACGGATGACAGCACGCAGGCCGTTCCGCGGTCTGTTGCCGACGATGATCCACGGCTGGTCGAGGCGCTGGCGGCTTACGTGTCGGCAGCCGAGGCGGGGCGGCGGCCCAATCGCCAGGAATTCCTGGCGCGCTACCCAGATGTCGCCCGCGAGTTGGCTTCGAGCCTTGCCGCGCTGGCGTTCGTCCATTCGGCCGCCGGTCAGGTGAACGGAACTGGCGCCCGCGACACGCGCGGGGCCGATGACCGATTCGAGGCCGAGATTATCGAGGGCCGCGCCCTGGGGGATTTCCGGCTGGTGCGGGAAATCGGGCGCGGGGGGATGGGCGTGGTGTACGAGGCGGTGCAGCTTTCGCTGGGACGGCGCGTCGCGCTCAAGGTGCTTTCGTTTGCCGCCGCCATGGATCATCGGCATTTGCAGCGATTCCATAATGAAGCGCAGGCGGCGGCGCAGCTCCATCATTCCAACATCGTGCCGGTGTACGCGGTGGGATGCGAGCGGTCGGTGCACTTTTACGCGATGCAGTTGATCGACGGCCAGAGCCTGGCCGGGGTAATCGAGGAGTTGCGGGCGGCGCGGGGGATAACAGGCCGGGCCGGCGACTTGGCCAATGACCCCCCCGCCGCCCGCAAC
>DASRLH010000362.1:0-8126 GCA_035648595.1 Tepidisphaeraceae bacterium | reverse complement strand
TCCTTATACTTCCCCCTCCATTCATCTGAATGGAACCCGACGGGCGTGTACCGAAGTGGACAAACGGGTCAGACTGTAAATCTGATGGCTTATGCCTTCGTTGGTTCGAATCCAACCGCGCCCATCCCTATCATCCTTCCCATCGATCCGCGTCCGCCAGGGGTTGCAAGGAGTGAATGCCAAGTCGCCCATCCATTTTCTATGCCCACAGCCTACCCGGCCAGCCCCCTGAAACTTGGGAACGCCTCGAAACCCACGCCACGGCCGTCGCCCGCCTCGCCAAGGACTTCGCCTCCGCATTTGGCGCGGCGGAATGGGGCGAATTGCTGGGGCGATGGCATGACTTGGGGAAACGCTCGGCGGAATTTCAGGCATATCTTTTCGCAACCAGCGACCCGGACGCCGCAGAAAAAGCTCATGGCCCCGATCACTCAACCTCCGGCGCTCAACATGCCGCGATAGCCGTTGGGAAGCACTTCGGACAGTTGTTGGCGTTTTGCATCGCCGGACATCACGGCAGGCTGCCCAACGCCAGCAGCGACGACGAAGCCACGCGCGAATCCACCCTGCACTCACGCCTCCAGAAAATTGTCCCAAAAGTCGAAACGACCGCCGATGATCGGCTAGCCCCGTCCCTTAAGCTCCCCTTCACCGCCGATCGAAGGACAGCCGGATTTCAGGTAGCCTTTTTCACGCGCATGCTTTTTTCGGCGCTGGTTGATGCCGACCGCACCGCAACCGAGGCATTCTGCGATGCTCACAAAGCCAGGGAACGAAATCAACTAAAACCAAACATTGCAAATCTCCGGACCACGCTCAGCACTTATCTCGGCGCGAAACAATCATCTGCCGAACCTACGACCGTGAATCGGCTTCGCGCCGCTGTCCTGTCCGACTGCATTGCGGCCGCATCGAAGCCTCCAGGTTTCTTCTCGCTGAATGTCCCCACCGGGGGCGGTAAAACCTACGCGTCCCTGGCATTTGCGTTTGAGCACGCCCAAGCCCACGGCCTTCGCCGAGTCGTAGTGGCGATCCCGTTCACGAGCATCATTGAGCAAACCGCCGATGCGTACCGCGCGGCGCTTGGTCCTCATGGGGCGGCCGCGCTGATTGAGCACCACAGCAACATTGACCCATCAAAGGCTACGCGAAACAACCAATTGGCCGCAGAAAACTGGGATGCACCGCTCATTGTCACGACCAATGTCCAACTGTATGAAAGTCTATTCGCCGCCGCCACGACGCCGTGTCGCAAGCTGCATCGCCTTGCTCGTAGCATTATCATTCTCGATGAAGCGCAGACCATTCCAGTTGAACTGCTCCGACCGACACTCATGGCCCTCAAGGAATTGGTTGCACACTATGGATGCACCGTCGTGCTATGCACGGCAACCCAGCCCGCGCTTCAATGGCGTGAAAGGGAATTTGAGATCGGCATCGCCGCGCCACATCCGATTATTCGCGACGAGCCCGCACTTTTCGCAGCCCTTAAGCGCGTACAGGTTGAACGGCTGGGCCGAATTACCGACGATCAACTGATCGCGCGCCTCGCGGATGAGCGTGCCGGGCTATGTATCGTCAACACGCGCCCCCACGCCGCCGATCTCTTTGACAAGCTTATTGCCCTCAAGGGCGCTGACGGGTGCTATCACCTCAGTACCTTCATGTGCGCGCAGCATCGCCGGGACAAACTCGCCGAAATCCGCCAACGACTGAAGGATAAGAAGCCGTGCCGGCTGATCAGCACGCAACTGATCGAAGCCGGCGTGGACATCGATTTCCCTGCCGTGTATCGCGCGCCGGCCAGCTTTGACGCCTTTGCGCAGGCGGCGGGCCGTTGTAATCGTGAAGGACGATTGCAACAGGATGGCGAGCCGATTCTCGGCCGCGTTTATCTTTTCGATACCCAGACGCCGCCCCCACCCGGCCTTCAGCGCGCCTCTGCACAGTCTGCCCGCGAGTTGATTGGCCAATATCCCGATCCGCTCGCCCCCGCGGCCGTCGAGGAATACTTTCGGCTGTTTTATTGGTCCCAGAAGGATAGCCATCACTGGGACAAGCCCGACGTACTGGGCGCACTGTCCGATGAATTCCGGCACCCGGAGCTCCAACTCAATTTTCGCACCGCCGCTGAGCGGTACAAGATCATCCGCGACGAGCAGACTTCGATTTTGGTGCCGTACAACGCGGAAGCGCGCCGCATCCGCGACCGCCTCATGCGCGGCGATCCCGCCGACTACGCGCTTCTCCGATCCGCCCAACGTTTCCTCGTCGGCGTCCAAGACAACTGGCTCAGAAAACTCGTGAACAATCAGCTGATCAGCCAGCACGAATCGGGCCTTTGGTGGCTCACCAATGAGGGGGCTTACTCACAGCACAAGGGGCTGTCATTTGATTTGGTCGGATTTGATCCGGACAGCCTGATGGGGTAACACAAGTCTAACAAGATGTGCGCAACACGATCATCGGCTGGCGATTGACGTCGGAGTTGATGGCCCTCCCTTGTATGGCAAGCGACACGGTATGCCGTCTCCTTAAAAGGGTGGACTTTCCGAGGGTGGTTTCATCTCAATCAGGAGCTTCCAATGCGGGGCATACGAATTTTGACTTGGGGCGACCTCGCCTGCTTCACGCGTCCAGAAATGAAGGTGGAACGCGTCAGTTACGACGTCATCACGCCATCGGCGGCACGGGGTATCATTGAAGCAGTTTACTGGAAACCCGAAATACGATGGGTGATTGATCGGCTTCACGTTCTCAAGCCCATCCGCTTCACCTCGATCCGCCGAAATGAAGTCGGCGCCAAGATCAGCGCCGGCACCGCTGCCACCGCGATGCGAGCCGGCAAAGGCAACATCGGGCTGTACGTCGAAGTCGAGCGCCAGCAGCGCGCGGCGCTTCTGCTTCGCGACGTGGCGTACGTCATTGAGGCCCATTTCGAAATCATCGGCGGCGAGCCCAATGAGGGTAAACACCTTGACAGCTTCAATCGCCGCGCCCGTGCCGGCCAATGCTTCACACGGCCTTACCTGGGCTGCCGGGAGTTCGCCGCCGATTTCGAGCTTCTGGAAAAGGATGCCCCCACACCTGCCGTCGATCCAACAATGCTCGCCCATCGTGATCTAGGCTGGATGCTGCACGACATCGATTTCAAGAACGGGCGTGAGCCGCGCTTCTTTCACGCCAACATGATTAATGGCGTCATCGACGTTCCACCCTTTGATAGCGAGGAGGTGCGCGGATGATTCTCCAGAGACTTGTGGAATATTATGATCGCTTCACGGACGACCCTCAGGCCGTCGGAGCGCTGGCGAAGCCAGGATATTCTCTTCAGAAGATCAGTTTTTGCATTGTTCTTGAGCCTGATGGCAAATTGCAACAGTTTCAATCGCTCCTGGACGTAACACTGAAAAAGTCGCTCCCTCGGCAATTACTGGTGCCGGGCCAATCCAAGCCGACCGGATCGGGCATCAATCCCTGTTTCCTATGGGATAACGCGGCGTATCTGATGGGATTCAAACTCGATGATCCGAAGCCGCAGCGCACGCGCGAATCATTTGACGCATTCCGCGCCCGCCACCTCGCGCTTAGGGATCAGATCGATAGTTCTCCATTTCGCGCTGTTTGCAGCTTTCTGGAGCGGTGGTCTCCAGGCATGGCTGCGGAACATGCCGATGCTCTCAAAGACATCGTTTCCAGTTTTGGCGTCTTCCGCATCGCCAGCGAACACCGGTACGTCCACGATGTTCCGGCCGTTGTCTCATTCTGGGCATCCAACGAAGAAGTGGAAGAATCTGCGATTCGCGGACGCTGCCTTGTAACCGGTCAAACCCAAAAGATCGCGCGTCTGCATGAACCCAAGATCAAAGGGGTGCGCGGCGGACAATCATCGGGCGCGCTGCTGGTATCGTTTAATGCCGATGCGTACACCTCCCTGGGCAAGGATCAAAGTTTCAACGCTCCGGTCGGATCAAGTTCAGTCTTTAAGTACGCAAACGGCCTCAACTATCTGCTGAGCCGGAACGACCGGCGGCTTTCGCTTGGCGACGCAACCGTGATTTTTTGGGCCGAGCGACCCAATCAGCTCGAAGATTTTGCCAGCGACATATTCGGCGATTCGCCGGCACCCACTGACGATGCCACCCCTGAGGATAAGCGACGCGCGCAACAGGTGCGCCTGTTTCTGTCGCAACTGCGCGAAGGTCACGCCGGCGCTGAGGCGATTGATTCGGAAGACTCAACTCGTTTCTACGTTCTGGGGCTGTCGCCCAATGCATCCCGGCTCGCTGTTCGGTTTTGGGCCGACACTACGGTAGGCGAGATGAAGGCCCGCCTGGGCCAGCACATGCGGGATATGGAACTCGTCGGCGCGCGAGAGAATGATCCGCCGCTGGTGATCCGCCGAATCGTGCTCGCCACCGGCCGCGCTGAAACTGATCCCAAAGGACGGCTCAAGAGCTACGACGCCGACTCGGTTCCACCGATGCTTGCCGGCGCCGTCGCGCGTGCCGTGCTTACCGGCGGCCCATATCCACGAATGCTTTTAACCGCCATGATCAACCGCTTTCGCGCGGACGGCATCGTTAACCATCTACGCGTCGCGACCGTCAAGGCGTGTATTGTCCGCAACTCACGTTTTCAAAGTCAACCCAAGGAGGTGCCCGTGGCACTCGATGTGAATCGTACCGATCCACCCTATGTGACGGGGCGATTGTTCGCTCTTTTAGAGAAAATCCAATCCGACAGCGCCGGCGGCGAACTTAGTTCGACCATTAAGGATCGCTATTTCTCCGCTGCCAGTGCCACGCCAGGAACGGTTTTCCCCAGGTTAATTCGCCTGAGTCAACATCACATGGCCAAGCTGGACCCGCCCCGGAAAATATTTTACGAAAAGATGCTCGGCGAGGCCGTCAACAAGCTCGATGGCTTTGCCCGGCACCTGAACCTTGAGGATCAGGGCCTCTTTGCGGTGGGTTATTTCCACCAACGACAACACCTCTTCACAAGCAAAAAGACCAAAGAAGGAGAAACCCAATGAACTCGCCAATCCAAAGCCGGTACGACTTCGTTTACTTGTTCGACATCACCGACGGCAACCCAAACGGCGACCCCGACGCCGGCAATCTGCCGCGCGTGGACGCAGAAACCGGCCAGGGGCTTGTCACGGACGTCTGCCTCAAGCGCAAAGTCCGAAACTATGTGGGACTTGTCCACGGCGAGCAGCCGCCTTATGAAATCTATGTTAAGGAAAAGGCCATTCTCAACCGCCAGCATGATCGCGCTTACAAGGCGCTTTCCCTTGACTCCAAAGACCGCAAGTCCAAGGGAAAGGACAAGGCCGACGAAGATCGCAAACTTACCAAGTGGATGTGCGGCAATTTCTACGACATTCGCTCGTTCGGGGCCGTGATGACCACGGAGGTAAATTGCGGTCAGGTGCGTGGGCCGATTCAGTTCACGTTCGCAAGAAGCATCGACCCCATTATTTCCCAGGAGCATGCGATCACGCGGTGCGCTGTTGCGACCGAACGCGAAGCCGACAAGCAGGAAGGCGATAACCGCACCATGGGCCGCAAGTTCACCATTCCATACGGCTTGTACCGCGGCTTCGGCTACATTAATCCCTCCCTCGCTGACCCGGAACACAACGGAACCGGGTTCAGCGAAGATGATCTGGCGCTTTTCAGGAAATCCCTGAACCTCATGTTTGAGAATGATCGCTCCGCCGCCCGAGGGCTGATGCGCCCTGTGCGCTGCATCGCGTTCCGGCACGAAAACAAACTCGGAAATGCCCGCGCCGATCAACTCTTTGCCCGCGTCAAGGTCGAACTGAAGGAGGAGTTGAAGGCCGAGAAGCGGCCGCCGCGCTCCAAGGATGATTACAAAATCACCGTGGCCGCCGGCGATTTGCCCGAAGGCATCACCGTCGAGGAATGGGTATAGAAAATGTACCCCGAAGACGACCTCCTCCCCATCAGCGCCCTGCAGCACCTGCTGTTCTGCCCCCGGCAATGCGCGCTGATCCATGTCGAGCGGCTTTGGGCGGAAAACTCACTCACACTCGAAGGACGGCATCTCCATGAGAAGGCGGATGCCGGCAAGGGCGAATCGCGCAAGCCGCTCGCAGGCGGCGTGCGCATCGCTCGCGGGCTGATGCTCCGGTCTCTGCAACTTGGCCTCCTTGGCAAAGCCGATGTCGTGGAATTTCGTGTTCAGGGCGCGTCCACGACACCGACGCCGTTCCCCATCGAGTACAAGCGCGGCATGCCCAAGAAAAACCGCTGCGACGAGGTGCAACTCTGCGCGCAGGCATTGTGCCTGGAGGAAATGCTGCAAACGCCGGTGCCGGCGGGCGCGATCTTTTACGGCAAGACCCGCCGACGCACCGAGGTGGCGATGGACGCGGCGTTGCGGGAGCTGACCCTGAACCTGATCCGCCGGCTCCGCAAGATGGTGGACGACCGGCAGACGCCCGCCGCCGTACGCGAGAAAAAATGCGACCGCTGTTCGCTGCTGCAACTGTGCCTCCCGGACGCCCGCCCGGGAACGGACGCCGCGAGCCGTTACCTGAAAAGATCGGTCGCCCTCTCGCTCGCGGGAACGCCGCAGGGCGAATAGCGAGTGCCGAGAGATTGAGGGCCGGCAATTTCCCATGAAACATCATCTCAACACGCTGTTCATTCAGACCCAGGGCACTTATCTCGCCCGCGAGGGGGAGGCGGTGTTGGTGAAAGTCGAACGGCAGGTGAAGCTGCGCGTGCCGGTGCATAACCTGGGCGGCATCGTCTGTTTCGGCCGCGTCGGACTCAGCGCAAGCCTCATGGGCCTGTGCGGCGAGCGCGGCGTGGCGATTTCCATGCTCTCCGAAGGCGGCATGTTCCGCGCCCGCATCAACGGCTTCACCAGCGGCAACGTGCTGCTTCGCCGCCAGCAGTATCGCCTGACCGATGATCCCGCCGGCTCTGCCGCCATCGCCCGCGCCATGGTGTCGGCGAAGGTGGCCAATGGCCGATCCGTTTTGCTGCGCGCCCTGCGCGACAACGCGGAACTACCGCAGAAGGCGGAATTGGATGCCGGCGCACGCAAGATGGGGATGGCGCTTGAACAGCTTCAGCCGCCCGCGACCGGTGTTGCCGCGCTGTCGCTGGACAGCGTTCGGGGCTTGGAAGGCGAAGCCGCCGCCACGTACTTTGGCGTCTTCGATCATCTGATCGTCGCGCAAAAGCCGGACGCCGGCACCCCCGGCGGGTTTGCCTTCCGCACGCGTAGCCGCCGCCCTCCGTTGGATGCCGTCAATGCACTGTTATCATTCCTGTACGCCATGCTCGGCCACGACGCGCGCAGCGCCTGCGAATGCACGGGGTTGGATCCGCAAGTCGGGTTCCTCCATCGCGACCGCCCCGGACGGGCCGGCTTGGCCTTGGATCTGATGGAGGAATTCCGCCCCTATCTGGCCGACCGGCTGGCTCTCTCCCTCATCAATCGCCGGCAGGTTTCCCCCACCGGTTTCACCATCACCGAGAGCGGCGCCGTCAACATGGATGATCCTACGCGCAAAGCCGTCTTATCCGCCTATCAAAAACGCAAGCAGGAGCAGGTGATTCATCCGTATCTTGGCGAGAAGGTCAGCGTCGGTTTATTGATCCATCTGCAGGCCCGCCTCCTCGCCCGCCATGTGCGCGGCGAGCTCGATGCCTATCCCGCCTTCATCTGGAAATAACCCATGATGGTTCTCGTCACCTACGATGTCTCCACCGTTTCTCCACAGGGGCGCAAACGTTTGGGCAAAGTCGCCAAGGCGTGCCTCGATTACGGACAGCGCGTGCAGAATTCGGTCTTTGAATGCCAGGTCTCCCCCGACCAATGGACCGCTCTTCGGCTGCGCCTCATGGGCTTGTATAACCCGAAGGAAGACAGCCTGCGCTTCTACTTCCTGGGCGCCAACTGGCAGCCGCGTGTCCAACATCACGGCGCCAAACCTTCGGTGGATTTGGAGGGCCCCCTGATCATCTGAATACGCCGCGATGTGTGCCGGGGGATCGAGCTCCCGCGAACCCACAGCGCCCGCCAATTTACCGGCAGGTTCGCGGCTCTTGCTAACTGGCTCTTTGACCACACAATAGCGT
>DASRLH010000361.1:0-5336 GCA_035648595.1 Tepidisphaeraceae bacterium | reverse complement strand
AAGTCCGCGCCGCATATCTGAGCGAGGATGGCCGGGCCGAAAAGCACCACGAGCGGCGTCCGCGCCGCCCCGCCGTAGGGCGCAATCGGGCTGGGGCGTTCCAGACCGCCGGGTGAGGCGCAGAGACGGTCGTGCACCCGCTGTTGAAGGTTGCCGAGAAACATGGCATTTACCTGGATATCACCGGGCTGGCCTGCTACCGCAAGGACCAGCGGGCGGCGTGGTACGATGCGCTGGGGGACGCCGACCGGTGGGCGGCGCAGGCGCGGTTTTGGGAAGCCGTCAGCGAGACCTGCGCGAAGAGCCCGGCGGTGTTTTGCTATGACCTGGTGAATGAGCCAATCGCCTCGGGCCAACGCAAGGACGGGTGGTACACCGGCGAGATGGGCGGGTATGAATTCCTCCAGCGCCTGAGCCTCGATCCCGGCAAGCGATCGGGCGATGAGATCGCGCGCGCATGGACCCGCAATCTCGTGGATGCCATTCACAAGCACGACAAGACGCATCTGATCACCATCGGATTGCTCCCGGCGTGGGGCCTTTCGCCCAAGGCGGTTGGGCCGTATCTGGATTTCATCGCGGTGCACATCTATCCATCCGCCGGCAAAGTGAAGGATGCCATCGCCAACCTGCGGCAATTCGACATCGGTAAGCCGATTGTGATCGAGGAGACCTTTCCGCTAAGTTGCGGGGTTGCCGACGAGCGGGCGTTCCTGCTGGAATCGCGCGGCATCGCGTCGGGGTGGATCGGACAATATCCAACCGAATCGCTCGCACAACTGCGAGCGCTCAAAAAAATCGGCCAACTGACGGCGGGGCAGGCGGCGTATTTGGGTTGGATCGAGTTGTTCCAGAGCGTCGGGCCGAAGATGATAGGGAAACGGGAAAGCTCCACCGGCGGATAGAATTCGGATCCTTTTTCAGCCATTGAAGAGCAACGGGCGTATTCGAATGGTAACTTGTCATCGTATCACGGGCGTCTGGCCCGTGCCGGTGGCGCGAACGTGGAAAAATTGCGATTATTGCCAGTCCGAAAGCACCAGGCACGGGCGAGACGCCCGTGATACGTTGGCGCGTCGGTCAATCCTCCAACTCCGGCACGAGCAACACATGCTGGTCTCCGCTCGCCCGCAGTTTTCCCTCGACCTGTGACATCAGGCGGGCATAATCAGAGGCGTTCCCGCCGGGCTGCGTCGGCGCGACAACCACGTACAGCCAATCGTCATCAAGACTATGACTCAAGACTTTCAAATGAATCCCGGTCGACTCCGCTTCCGAAAGAAGCCTTTCAACTTTCTCCACGATCGGATTCACTTGTTGAGTAGTTGGCATGAGTGGGGCCCTTTAAGATCTAGAACGCTTCAAAGATGGTCTTCATGATCGACCCAGGTGACTTGGCCCTTCGCGATTTGTGGGCATGGTCAAGCCTACGGTGACCACCAATTCATGGGAGGCCTTGGCGTAGGCCGCATAATACGCCCGTGAAATACATGACCGAAATCGATTGAGTTCCATGAGTTCGTTCGCCGACTGACGGGCATCTCGCGCCACTTCAAGCCACATAAAGCACCCTTCCCTCAATGCGGCGGCCGATTCTCAAGACATGGGTCGGGCCACGGCGGACAAGCAAGGGCGATCGTCTACAAATCCCGCGGCACGGATCGCCGGATCAGTAGGCAACAAATCGCCGCGAGCAAAAGCAACAGCGCCGGCGCCCACAGATGGATCACCTCTTCCGACCACCATTTGTGATCCAAGGAGCCAAGAATGGCATGCTCAAGAATTCCGGGCCGCAGGAACAGGCAATCATCCCCCTCGCCGATGCGGACGAGCAGCAGGCGAAACCCCTGAGGCGTGGCGGCGCGGACGAAATAGCTGGCGATCCATAAAGCGACCGTCATTCCACAGAGCAACAACGACAGCGCGGAAAGAATCGCCAGAATCGCTCGGGCGATTCGGGCATTGCATCCGGCGGGAAAGAATGTCTGGGGATTTTCATGACGTTGAATTATCATGATCGGCCCCGGCTATTTCCTCACCGGCCCCGGCGTGTTCACTTCGCTCGGGCTGGGCCGGGACGCGGGAGCGGTCGTGGGCGCCGGGGGATAGTCGGGGCGGCGGAGCGTGCCCATGGCGCGGATCAGTTGCAGGTAATACACCTTGTAGTTGAACGCCTCGGCAGCCAGGCTCAATTGCGCGGAGAGCAATTGGTCTTGAGCGGTGAGGCGGTCGAGATTGGTGGCCAAACCGGCGGCGTACATTTGCTCGGCCTGGCGGAGGGCCTCCTGGGCGGCGGAGACTTCGACGTGCAATTCATTGAGCCGTCGGCTGCTGGCCTTGAGGTTTTCGTAGGCGGTGCGCACCTGCTCGGCGACCATCCGCCGGGTGCGCCGCTCGTTGAGCCACGCCTGGCGAAGCTGCGACCAGGCGGTGCGCACGTTGGCGTTGATCTGACCGGCGGTGAAGATCGGGATGTTGGCCGTCAGGATGCCGTCCCATTCGCTGATGGTGGGGAATGATTCCTTGTGCAGGTAGTAGTCGAGATTCAGCGTGACGGAAGGATAATACTGCCCGATGGCGGCCTGCACGTTCTGGCGGCCCGCTTCGATGGCGGCCTGGGCCGCCTGCACGTCCTGACGCGTCGCCTGGGCCCGGAGCAGGGCGGCATCGGCGGTAATCAAATTCACCGGCACATCGAGCCGGTCGGCCAGCGGCGCATCCTGCACGGGGGTCGCGGTGAGGAACGCCAGCGTGATGCGGCCATCGCGCACGTTGTTCTGCGCCTGGATCAACTGCACGCGCGTGGCGGCGGCCTGCGCCTCGGTTTGCGCCACGTCCAGCGGGCGGGCCACGCCGGCCTTTTGCCGGCCCACCATGTCGCGCACGCGCTCGTTTTGCACCTGCGTGCTGTTGAGCAGCACCTCGACCGACCGTTCGCTGCTGAGCACCTGGTAATAGACCTGCGCGACATCGAGCAAAACAGTTTGCTGCAAATCCAGAAGCAGCGCCTTGCGCTGCTGGCTGGTGTAGCCGGCGCGGCGGAGGTTGGCCACATCCTGGAACCCGTTGAAAACGTTGTAACGGCCAGCCACCGGAACATCCGTCAGCACCGGCGTCGTGGGGGCGCCCGCGAACGAAGCGCGATTCTGCTGCCAGTTCATTGTTGGGGCAAGGCTGATGGATGGCAGAAAGGTGCTGAAGGCGCGCTCCTTGTCGATGAGGGCCTGGAGATAATCTTCGCCGCTGCTGGCCAGTGTCTCATCGTTGCGATTGGTGAGAAGCAGGGCGGCTTCGAGGGAGAGCGGCTCGCCGGGATGATAGACGAAGGCGGGGGGATGCTTGCCATCGAGTACCTTGCGATAGGTGGCGACTTCCTTTTCCTGATTGACCGCGCATCCGCCGACGGCCAGCGCCGCCAGCGCGAAGGGCAGAATGCTCAGGGTTTTGAAATACGGGCGAGACGTACCATTCATCGCGTTTCCTTTTACCGGCAATCCCTGCCGCTATCTGCCCTACTGATGCAAAACGGATCAAAACCAGATTCGGAAAAATGCACCAAGGGCGCCAAGAGCGCAAAGACCGCCAAGAAGCTATTTTGGTGCGCCCGCCCGAATAATCAGGGACTCCTTGAGAATTTCGCATGCCCCTTTGCTTAGCCGCCGTAGTGTCGGTTGCGTCGGATGCGCGATTCACTACACTGGCGCTTGTCTTTATTGGTCATTAGAATCCCGTTGCGGGCGGTATTGTAGGGGGCTCAAGTGATGAGTCAAACAATCGCCCCCGGCGGTGGTAAGTGACCTTGAACCCGTGATTTCCAAGGCTTCACGAGCGGCGGATGGGTCGCCGCGCCGCCATTGAATGCACGGGCGATGATGGGAAGCAACGCATTATGCATATTCCGCTCTCGCGCTGGTTACTGGTGTTCGCGACAACAATTGCCGGCTGCGAAGTCGGCCCCAATTACCACGCGCCCAAGACCGCGATGCCGCCGGGCTGGCATTCGCCGCCCACCACGCGCACCAGCATCGCCGTGGAACGCGAAACGCCGGTCGAGCTTTGGTGGACCACGTTTCACGACCCGGAGCTCAACTCCCTGATCGAGCGTGCCGTCCGGTCGAATCTGACGGTCGAGGCGGCGACGGAGCGCATCATCGAAGCGCGGGCGTCGCTGGGCGTAACCACCGCCGGCTTTTTCCCGGGAGTGAGTCTCAACAGCTCATACAGCCGCAATTTCTCGGCGCAGGGCGGCTCGGTCGTCACCACCAGCGGCAACGGCGTGGGCACCACCACCGGCGGCAGTACCGTTACCAAAACCATCGGCCCGCGCCCGCACGATCTGTGGCAGGCGGGTTTGGACGCGACGTGGGAGTTGGACATTTTTGGCGGCATCCGGCGGGGGATCGAATCCGCCGCCGCCAACCTGCAGGCCGCGGTTGAAGACCGCCGCGATGTCCTGGTGACGCTTCTGGGCGAGGTCGCCACCGATTACATCCTCCTTCGCGGCTATCAGCAGGAAATTGTCATTTCCGGGAAAAATCTTGCCGTGCAGGATCGCAATTCCAGCCTGGCGCGGCAGAAGAAAAACCTTGGCACCGCGACGGATTTGGACATCGCGCAGGCCGATGCGCTGGTCGCAAGTACGAACGCCGACATCGCCACGCTCAAGAGCCTGGAGCAGCAGACGACCTACAGCCTGAGCGTTTTGCTGGCGTTGCAGCCGACGGCGCTGGATCAGGAGTTGTCGTCGCGCGAGTTGATTCCGCTGCCGCCGCCGGTGGTTCCGATCGGGCTGCCCTCGGATTTGCTGCGCCGCCGGCCCGACATCCGCCGGGCCGAACGGCAGTTGGCCGCCGCCACCGCGCAGATCGGCGTTGCGACGGCAGACCTGTTCCCGCACTTCGCGATGAACGGCACGCTCACCTTGCAGGGAAGCCGCTACGAAGCCCTGAGCAATTGGGGCACGCGGTTCTGGTCGTTCGGCCCGAGCTTCTCGTGGCCCGTGTTCGATGCCGGGCGCATTTGGGCGAATATCCATGTGCAGAATGCCGTGCAGGCGCAGGCGCTGACGTTGTACAAGCAGACGGTGCTGACCGCGCTGCAGGATGTGCAAAATGCCCTGGTTGCTTACGCCCGCGAGCAGGAACGCCGCACGGCTTTATATGATGCGGTGAAGGCCAACCAGCGGGCGGTGGAGTTGGCAACTAAGCGATACAACCAGGGGCTGACCGATTACCTGAACGTGATCGACGCCGAACGCTCGCTGTTTTCCTCGCAGGATGCCCTCGTGCAGAGCAACCGCGCGGTGGGGACGGATTTGGTGGCGCTTTACAAGGCGC
>DASRLH010000360.1:0-6922 GCA_035648595.1 Tepidisphaeraceae bacterium | reverse complement strand
TCGAGAAGTTCATCGTCCCGCCGCCGCTGACGTTGACGCTGGTGTCCTGTAGGCTGGTGACGCCCGCGACGTTGAACGTCGACGCGGCGTCCGACAGCGTCAGGATCGTGACGCCGGTGACCGCCCCGCCCAGGTCCACCTCTCCGCCGGTGTCGGCGGTGACGTTGGTGGTGCCGTACGGATACCCTCCAGAACTGCCGGCGAAGCTTTTCAGGGAGGCGAGGTTGATGCGGCTGCCCGTCCCACTGGCCTGGATCGAATAGCCGTTGCCCGTACTGCTGTTGGAGTAACTGGTGGCGGCCGGGAATAGGAGCTGACCGGTGCCAACAGCGGCCAAGTCCACGCCGCTCAGTCCGGTGGCTTGGGCAAACGCGATAGTTCCACCGGATTCGGCGTCGAGGTTCACGGCCGTGATTGCGATAGCGGCGGGAAAGTTCAGTACGCCGCCGTGATCCGCTTCGAGGAGTTGCGCGTTGCTGACGGCGGAGTTTCCGCCGGCATTCAGGATCGTGCCACTGCCGGAGGCCGCAAGCGCTCCGCCGGTGATGGTCATCGCTCCGCTGTATGGAAGGGATGGAGATGGCGGATTGCCGCTAACCGTCAGCGAGCCGCCGGAAATGGCGAGGGGATCGTTGCCGCTGAGGCTATGAATGTTGACGTTGCCGGCAGAGGAATCGAATGAGATGACGCCGCTGTTGGGAAGATTGATGACCACGTCTTCGCCGGCTTGCGGCGCGTGGCCTTCGGTCCAGTTGAGTCCTTGGCTCCAGGTCACGCCGTCCCCGGCGGCGCCAAGCCAGGTATCCGTGCTTAGAAGAAAGCGCGGCTCAAGCCTTTGACAAAACACACGTTGACCACGATGGTTCGGATTTCGCTTGACGGCTCGACGATATCCCCGGATTTGCTGCCACATGTTTCGCCTCCAACCGGTAGGTTGTTCCACTTCCCATTGACCCTTGACCAACGACCATCGTTGGTCATTTTGCATGGAGCAACAGGGAACCTACGGCGATTCCATGTGTTTCGCGTGGAGGACCTAATTTTGCCCTCCGCCAGCCTGCCCCATGTAATCTGTTGGCAAGTTTTTGACTTGCGGGGTTATCCTTACCGATGAGCTTGCCGATTGCAACCATCGAAAAAATAACTTCCTCAACTCCCAAGAGTTGCGGGGGAGATATTGAAGATTGGTGTGTGGAATGGCGGCGCCAGTAGATCAATGCAGTACCAGCGCACCCACTTGGGATGGTCCGGGCGGCCTCAGTCGCGCCGGTCTTCGTCCCGTTGCTCATCCTCCCTCAACCGATGCCCCGTGAGTTGGATGAAAACATCCTCCAGCGTCGGCTTACCCACGGAAACCGAATCGACCATTCCCGGCACGGCTTCGATAAGCTGGGGGATGAACTCGTGGCCGCGCGGGCGCTCCAGGCGCAACGTGCTATCGATTTCCTGGGCTTCGACGCCAAGGCGCTCGCGCAGGGCCTGACGGAGGTCGGCGGGAGTTGAGGTGGTGAGCGTGATCACGTCGCCGCCGATGCGCTCCTTGAGGGCGGCGGGGGTGTCGGCGGCGAGCAGGCGGCCTTTGGCCAGCACGGCCAGGCGCGTGCAGCGGTCGGCTTCCTCCATCAGGTGCGTCGTCACGAGAATGGTGACGCCATCGCGTTGGTTGATTTCGCGCAGGTGGCGCCACATGTCGATGCGGGCTGCCGGATCGAGGCCGGTGCTGGGTTCGTCGAGCAGCAGGACGCGCGGGCGATGGAGCAATCCCTTGGCGACCTCGACGCGCCGGCGCATGCCGCCGCTGAAACTCTCGACGCGCTCGGCGGCGCGGTCGCCCAGGCCGACCGCCGCCAGCGCCTGCTCGACGCGCCCGCGCAGATCCGCGCCGCGCAAGCCGTAGAGATGTCCCTGGCAGATGAGATTTTCCTCGGCGGTCAGTTGCTTGTCGAGGCTTGGCGATTGGAATACGACGCCGATCTGCCGGCGGATTTCATCGCGCGCTTCTGCCGCGTCCAGGCCGAACAGGCGCACATGGCCGGGGGCGACGGGGATGAGCGTCGAGAGGATGCGGAAGAGGGTGGTCTTGCCCGAGCCGTTGGGGCCAAGAAAGCCGAAGATATCGCCGTCGTTGACTTGCAGGGAGAAGTCGTCCAAGGCAATGCGCTGGCCGTAACGATGGGTGAGGTTGTGGATTTCTACGATAGGCATTGCGAAACGCTCGATGTATCACGGGCGTCTCGCCCGTGTGGGTTGCTTTCGTTTGGTAAAAATCGCTTTTCGCAAGCTTTACGCACTCGGCACTGGCGGGACGCCCGTGATACGTCGCGCCACTTTTACTTCGATCTGCGAATGACCGCCGGCCGCTCTATCATGGCTTATATACAAACTCCTCCCGCACCCTTCCGTCCGCCTCCACCTTCACGTTCCGCTGCATCTCCCCGAATCGTTCATGCCAGATGGCCAGGGTATGGCTGCCGGGGGGGACGCCCGTTATTTTGTAGGTTCCATCCGGGCCGGTGGTTGCGAAATACGGGGAGTTGAAGACGCCGACCACGGCCTTCATCCAGGGATGCACGTCGCAGCGGAAATGGAGGAATTCGGGTTGGGCGAAGCGGATAGTCTGCTCGCCGGGCTGGATTTCGGCGAGATTGAGCGAGGGGTTTTTATCGGCCATCACATGAACATTGTGCAAAACCATGTCGCTGCTCTTCACCCGCAACGGCTGATCGACCTGCACCGCCAGCGCGTGCGGCACATACTGGCAGTTGATCTGATCGATCAGCGCCGGCGGCCGCGCGCTGCCGGTGGAGGCGGGGGCATCCTTGATGTAGACGAAGACGTTCGCCAACCCGCCGCCGGGGCCGATGAGGATGGATTCATCGGGAACGCCGTCGGGGTGCATCTGATGGCAAGTGGGATCGCCGGTGGTCGGAAGACGGGGAAGTTTTGGCGCGGGGCCGGCGAAGATCACGCGGCCCCAAATAGTTCCCGGATGCGCTACGGTCGCCGGCGGCGGGGGGGGCGGCGATTTCGAGGCGATTGAGCTTGCGCGATCGTCGCAGCCCAGGGCAAACGCCGCGAGCAGAAAGGGAAGGAAGATATGGAGCCGCTGATCCATTGCCACCAATTTTTAGCCCGGATTATTAACCACGAAGGCACGAAGACACGAAGAAATACAATCAAGGTTAGCGAACCTTGTCGATCACCATGCAAATCGTCAACAGCGGCAGGTACACGATGGATGCGAAGAACAACTGCCGGGCCTCAAGGCGACGGCGCTTAATGGCGCAGATCGCGGCAAAGCCGATGAACGCCACGCCCAGCAATAGCGCGGCGAAGAAATAAAGCGGGCCGGTCATCCGCAATTCGCCCGGCAGCACCGCCGGCAGCAGGGTCACCGGCACCAGCGCCAGCGACCAGACAACAATCTGCAATCCGGTCGCGCGCAAATCCGGGTCAACCACCGGAAGCATCTTGAACCCGGCGCGGGCGTAATCCTCCTTGTAGAGAATCGCGATGGCCAGGAAGTGGGGCAGTTGCCAGAAGAACAGGATGCCAAACAGCGCCGCCGCCTGCGGCAGGCGCGTCGCCAGCACTTCGTTGGACAGCACAACATTTCCGGCAGTCCATCCCATCACCGTCGGCAGCGCGCCGGGAATCGCGCCGACGATCGTGCAGAGCGTGGTGATGCGCTTGAGCGGGGTATAGACAAAGACGTAAATGCCCACCGTGGCCGCGTCGAGGGCGGCGGTCAGCGGGTTCACCCACCGCAGCAACACCAGAATGCCCAGCACCGAAAGTAACACGCCCAGCGCCAGCGCCTCCGATGGGCTGATGCGTCCTGCCGCCAGCGGGCGGTTGTAGGTGCGGCGCATGTTGGCGTCGAAATGGCGCTCGACGAGTTGGTTCAGTACCGCAGCGCCGGCCGCCGTGAGGGCGGCGCCGGCCAATGTGTAGAGCAACAGCCGCCAGTCCAGCGGGCCGCGCGAAGCCATGTAGAAGCCCATCGCGGTAGTGACCAGCACGAGAAAGTTCATGCGCGGCTTGGTCAGCTCGTAGTAATCCACCAGCCGCGACGAGGGGGCCAGGGCGGCGGGGAAATCGGAAACATGGGAGGCGGTTTGCATTACAAGTTGGCGGCGAAGGCCGCGGTCAAGGGTGAATGACGATCCGTCGCCGAGGTTCTGGGTTCAACGATCTTCGCGCAAGAGCGGTTCACGCAATAGGATGAGAGCCGAAAGGTTCGAGCGGTCAGCAGGAAGCTGGTCATCAACACCAGCGCGCCCACCGCCACATGCAGGCTGGCAATGTCGGCCGGCTTGCGGAGCAGAACCGTCAGCACGCCAAGCGTGATCTGCGCTGCGAGCAGCGCCAGCAACACACGGGCGGGGAGTGCCAAGCCGCGCACCCCGCGCCAGCGCAGCGATGATACCGCCAGTGCGATTACAAACCCGCTCACCAAAATCGCGCCCAGGCGATGGCCGAAGTGTAGCCAAATTTGCAGCAGCGTGACAGGTTCAAGCCCCAGACTAAATGCGCGCAGATGATTGACGGCGGCCAATCCAATGGCGGTTGTCGGCGGGAGCAGCTTGCCGTACGCGAGCGGCAGATCGGGAATCGCCAGGCCGGCATCGAAATGCCGCATCGTTGCGCCAACGACGAGTTGCAGATAAATAATGGCGACCGTCGCGATGCCCAAGCCCACCCGCCAGCGTCCGGCAGTCCCGGCATCAGCAACGGGCGCGTCCATCCACCATCGGGAAGTGACAATGGCCGCGAATGTCGCCAGGCAGAAAAATGCCTGCGCCACGCACGCATGGACGATGGCTAAATCGAGATTCACCAGCACCACGCGCAGGCCGCCGAGGATGCCCTGAACGAGGACCATTCCCAGCGCGCCAAAAGCCAGCCAGCGTACCCATCGCCGAGGCTCGCGCGTGCGCGCGAAACAGGCGAAAACGCCGATCGCGGCAAGGCCCGTCAGTCCCACCGCCGCCTGTGCGAGCATTGCATGAATGAGTTGGCCGCGAGGCGTTTGGAGATTCAACGCCGCGATCCGCTGTCCCGCGGCAGAGCCGATCAGAAAAACCGCCGCTCCCAAAATCGCGGCAGCCAGTCCGGCCCAACAAGTCGCGATGATCAACCGGCGCTGCGCGAATTCTGTCCGTGCCACCCCCCAGGCCCAAAGCACCATGATGATCGACAAAAACCCCACAGCCGACGCCATCAGCCGATGGGTATGCTCATAGAAAATCCCGCCCACCCATTTGCTGGGCGGGAACAGAAACATGTTGTAATGATAACTGTTGGGCCAATCCGGCACCGACATCCCCGCGTGATGGCTGGTGACCAGTCCGCCAATGAAAATCAGCGGGAAGGTGGCGATGGCTGTCAGGAGAGCAATGACGTGCAAACCCCAGTCGCCTCGCGCTTGATGCGCGGGCTGCAGGCAATTGGGCGAGACAAGGTCATGGGAACCCATTGAATGCACTGCCAACTCCCAGCGACTCTCTTCAAGGGAAAAAGCCGACGATCACACCATTTGTATAGCATGCTATCCGTGACGGTCAATGTGGCGTTTTGGCGCAGGCTTGCGCACAGTCATTCATCCGCGCACGGCATTGTAATAATCGCGAACCGTGCGCGTATGCAGGACGATCAGCAGGGCGATGGGGTAGAGGCATCCGGCCACGGCAATTGCGATTCCCCAATAAATTGCGATTGAAGCCGCCGCCGACACATTGCCGCCTCGGCGGACGGCGTTGGTGGTCACCAGCTCATAATTCATCCACGCGATCATGGCCCCGCCAAAGGGTGCGGCGGGGATTTTGATCACCGCAAAAATCCGATGTAATCGCCGGCCGCGCGGGGATTGCGCCAGAAGCAGCAATGCGCTGACGAACAAAAGGATCGCCAGCCCCGCGCTTACAATCGCATCCAGCGCGACCATGCCGCAGGCGGTGTTGTTGACCTTGATTAGCGGCGGCTGGGCGATCGCGTTTGATTGAACTGTTCCATCGCCGGCGATGGCGACATATCCGCCGCTGAGGTAAACCCACGCGCTGCCGTCGGAATTGACGAAGCCGGCGCGCACCGGCGACCATTCGGTGCCAGGTGCGATGAGCTGCTGGTTTGGGTCCCGCAAGGCGGCGGTAAGCCCGGCAAGCTGCGCGGCGGTTAGTTTATTCCCGGTGGCGCTTTGAGCGCGTTGCACTGCGGCGGCAATCACCGCGGGCGTGAGAGAAGCCGAGCCTGCCGGTCCGGGCATGGCCGGATCTACCGATGCCGACACCACCGTCGGCGCCGAGCCGTTGGCCGGCGAGAACTCGGCCTTGTCATCATACACTTTCAGCGTGCCCCAGCTTGTACTGAACATGGCATGGCCGGCGACATCGTCGTCGCCGGGATCGGTGGCGGACCGCGAGATGGACGCTCGTACGCCGCGATCGGTCAGCGGCACGTTTCCCGTCGGGAATGCGCTGATGCCCTGACGGGCCAAAAAGGCATTGAGCTGTCGGCGCCGGGGGGCCGAGAACGGCTGAAGTTGCGTCAAGACCGATGTCACGACCGCACGGTCAGACGCCAACAAACCGTTGGAATCCGTGGGCGTTTCGTCTGGATCTGTGTTGACGGCGTCATCCTGTTGCGAACCGGCGCCGGCGGCGGTGGGGGTCGGGGGATTTACGGTATTGGCGGGGGCGCCGTAGCCGGATTTTGGCACCGACGGGGCCAACGTGCGGGAGGTTCGTTTTGCTCTTGCGAGCCGGCTGAACGTCGCGGTCCTATAGACCACATACGATTCAAACCCGCTGCCGAGGCTCGCGACCGCGCTAAGGCATGCGACGATGATACTGACGATGGCAAGCGCGGTTAAAATCCCCGGCCGGCTTGCACCGGTGGGCCCGCGCATCGGAAGCACGGGGAT
>DASRLH010000359.1:0-14471 GCA_035648595.1 Tepidisphaeraceae bacterium | reverse complement strand
ATCGTGGGGCATCTGCTGGGCGGGGTGGGGTCGTTCTATCTCAGCCGGCAATTGGGGCAGGGATTTAATTGGGTCGCCACAAGCTGGTGGGAATGGATATACTTGTGCGGCGTGGTGGTGATCGCCCTGTGTGCCGGTCTGGTGCCCGCGGCCAAGGCATACCGCACGCCGGTTGCCACGAACCTGGTGGCAGGGTGAGGGGTATGAATGTCGTGAGGGCGACGAAGGCCGGAGCCGTCGCCAATTATGCGTGAAAATCCGAAATCCGAAGCTCGAAATCCGAAACAAATTCAAATGAAGAAAGCAACCAAATCCGAAACAAACGCGAATGAACGCAAAGAGAAGGACGCTCTTATGAATGGGTGGATCAAAGGATTACTCTTAGCGTGTCTGGTGCTGCCTGGTGTAAACCTCGCTGCAACCATTTCGTCGGCGTCGCCCATTCTGGACAACAATCCGCCGTCCACCGCGCAGCTCGAGATTCGCGCCAATCAGGCGTTTAATCGCGGCGAATACAACACCGCGCTGCCGATCCTCACCAAGCTGGCAACGACCTTCAAGGATCAGCCTTCGCGCCTCGGGCCGATCAAGGAGAAGATTCGCGTCTGCAAAAAGGCGCTGGCGTCGCTCAAGGCCAACGCCGCCGCCACACAGCCAAGTGCGCTAACCGATCCGACCACCGGCCAAGCGCGCAAGCCGCATCCCGCTCCCAAACCCGGAATGGTCACGGAGCTCACCATCAAGGAACTGGGCAATTTCGATTACGATCAGGAACACGGCGGCAACATCCCCTCCGACGTGAAGCGCCTCAACGGCACCAAAATCCGCCTGCGCGGCTTCATGCTTCCAATCGATCAGGCCGAGAACATCACGCAGTTCGCGCTGGTGCCCAGCCTCTTTTCCTGCTGCTTCGGCCAGCCCCCGCAGATTCAGCACACGATCGTTGTGAATTGCCCCAGGGGAAAAGCCGTCAGCTACTGCCCGGATGAAATCGTCGTGGAAGGCGCGATCAAGGTTGAAGAGATGAAGGACGACGGCTATGTGATCAGCATCTTCAACATGGACGTGAGCAGCGTGAAGCCGGCGCCGAAGTAGCAGGATGCGGAATCCGATGGACGCCCGCCGAGCTGATGGACCGCACGGGAGTGAGCAACTTCCCGTATCACGGGCGTCTCGCCCGTGGAGTCGCGGTACTCCGCGATGCTCGACCGGTACGCCGGTCGAGAACGCCCGAGCGCAGCGACCTACGGCTCAGTGACTCGATGCGGGCTGCGATATGCCGGAATGTTCCCAAAGGTAAATGACGTATGCATCACGGCACACGGGATTTCGGCGAATGCTCAGTCGAGCCGCGAGCCGCGCGTGCCACCAAACAGTGAGCCCACCCATGGAAACCACAACCTACACCCCCCCGCGCCATCGGGTGAATATGCGGATCGTTCTTTTCATCGCGATTATCGCCGCCCCGTTCGCCTGGTTCGGCTACCTCTTCGTCAACGAATCGTTCCACCACGGCGTCGAGCATTTCCGCGATTACGACAAGGTCAACCTCAAGGCCCTGGGCAATTTCCAGTTCGATCCGTCCAACGGCACCGTCAAGGACGTCCCGCCCGAATGGCGCGCCCTCGACGGCAAGCGCGTCCTGCTCCAGGGCTTCATGTGGGACGGCCAGGGGGCCGGCAGCCAGGTGAAGCGATTCCAGTTCGTCTGGAACGTGCAGAAATGCTGCTTCAACGGCCCGCCTCTCGTTCAGGAGCGCGTGTACGCCCGTGCCGCCAAGGGCAAGTCCATTCCTTATATCAACGACTTCGCCCAGATCGTCGGCACGTTGCACGTGAAAGTCATAAAGAGCAAGGACGGGAATATCGCCGCCGTGTATACGATGGACGTGGATAAGGCGGAGCCGGTGAGTTGAGATGCGGCTCGCAAATAACTCAGTCGAACATTCGCCATGCTTCATTACGCGCGACGACTCAATGTGCGACTGATTGTTTTCCTGTCTATCCTTGTCATCCCAGTTCTGTGGTTTGAATATAGGCTACTCAATCCGGTGGACGCAGGCGGTGTCCAGCAGCATGTTGGCTGGGCCCGAGTCGATCTCAAGGCGCTTGGCAACTTCCCTTTTGATCCGTATTCCGGTGGCATTGAGCAGGTGCCAGCGCGCTTCCGTCAGCTCGACGGGAAACGCGTGGTGCTTGAGGGGTTCATGGCCTATCCGAGCGTCGGCGATAATTTTCGCGATTTCCAGTTCGTCTACAACTTGAGACGCGGTTCCACCAAAGCGCCACAGGTGCAAGAGCGCGTATTTGTACACTGTCCGTCGGACAGGAAAGTCGCATACATCAATGACTTCGCGCGCCTGACCGGAATCCTTCATGTGAAGATCATTCGCGATCCGAACACGGGCCAGGTCGTCGCGTTATATGAAATGGATATGGAACACGTCGAGCCAATCGGAACGCGCTATTGAACCTGGCGATTCCAGCGCTGCGAGCGCCTTTCACACAAAAGGATCCCTCATGTCGCTTCATCCGCGCCGATTGAATTTGCGCCTGATGGCATTCCTGTGCGTCATTGCCATTCCGTTCCTTTGGTTCAGCTACGTGCTCGTTAACCAAATCGTGACCGGCGGGGGTTGAGCAGCACGCGGGGTGGGCGAAAGTCGATCTCAAAGCGCTGGGTTATTTTCCGTTCAACCCGGAGGCGGGCACGATTGAGAATGTGCCGGATCGTTTTCGCAAGCTCGATGGGCAGCGTGTGGTGTTGGAAGGATTTATGTATGCCAACCTGAGCGCCGGCGGAAAACTGCGCGGGTTCGAGTTTGTATACAACCGCGCGAAATGCTGTTTCGGCACCAAGCCGTTGGTCCAGGAACGCGTCTTCGTGCGCTGCCCGCGAGGCAAAAGCGTGCGATATATTGACCCGTTCGCCCGACTAACGGGAATGCTTCACGTCAAGCTCATTCGCGACCGTGAAACCGGCGTGGTAAGGGCGGTGTACGAACTGGATTTGGAACACATCGAGCCGGTCTGAGCGCGGGGTGATTGAAACGCGCCAACGTATCACGGGCGTCTCGCCCGTGCGTATGGATTGGGGTTCCCGAAAACCGCAACTCAGACGTCCGCGCCGTCGGCACGGGCGAGACGCCCGTGATACGCGGCGGCCTCCATGTCCGCGTCAAAAGCGCAATCGGATCACCCGGCAAGATGCCTACTGCGGCGGCTCAATGCGAATCGTGTCTTCCCGCGTCTTGCGTTGAACGACCACCACGAGTGGATCGTGCGGATGGTCCTTGCGTGTGGCTTTGTAGAACTTCTCGAACTCGACGATATCCGTCACTGGTGAATTATTCATGCGGATGATAATGTCGCCCCGGCGGAGGTTGGCGCTTACCGCCGCGCTTTGGGGCCGCTCCATGGCGACCATCACGCCTTTTTGATCCGCGGGAAGTTTTAGCGCGTAGGTGTCATTGAACACCAGTTCGCGCACCACGAATCCCAAATCCTCGGCATAATACCGCTTGGCGAGGTTCGCCTGCCTGGGCTGCTCTTCGAGCGTAACCTTGATCTCCCTGGGCTTGGCGTCCTGCCCGCGCAGAACGGAGAAGGTGACCTCATCGCCGACTTTATGGCGCAAAAGCCGTCGGCGGAGGATGCCGGGCAATTCGGAGGCTTCGTCGCCGCGCTCCAGGTCGTGGCCATCTACCTTGGTGATGATGTCGCCCACTTCCACGCCCGCCTTGGCCGCGGGCGTGGTGGCGATGACTTCGCCCACCTGCACCGCCGCCAGGTCCTTAAGGCCCAGCGCCTCGGCAACGTCTTTCGATAAACCCGTAAGTTGCGCCATTCCCGTCCAGACTAGCGCCACCGGCTTCTTTGGCGTCGGCGGATCGGTCAGGCTCAGCAGAAAATCACTGGCCGGCACGAAAAACTTCGGTGGGTTGCTGATCGACGCGATCGTCTCGCCTTCGTTGTGGCCGTTGAGCAGGGGATTGCCGCCGTAGGAAACAAGGCCGATCGCTTTTCCGTCGGCGTTGTAAACCGGAGAGCTCATGGCGGCCAGGCCGTTGCCCTGCACGAGCACCTGCGGATCGGCGCCGCGCAGCGTGGCGGCCACTTCGCTTTGCATCAGGTAAGACTTGTACGCCGCCCCCTTGGGCAGCATTCCGATGGACACCACCGGCTCGCCCACCTGCACCGGCACATCCTCGAATTTCACCGGCTTCCAATGTTGCGGCGTCTTGGGCTTCACGAACGCCATGTTCGTGCGCTCATCGCGCCCCTGAAAAACCGCGTCGATTTCCTCTGGATCATGCTGCTGGCTGGGAACGATGATCTTGAATTCCTTCATCTGCTCATCGGGAATGGCGGGGCTGACGAGGATGACGGAAAACATGACCAGATCATCACCCACCACCACTCCCGCCCCGACCACCTCCTGGCGGCCCAATTCGTGGGCCCAGACATACTGCACCGCCATCAACGACGGCGTCGCCTGGTCATACAGTTTCCGCGCCGCCTCCGGCGACATCGCCGCCGGGCACATTCCCGCGAACATCAGCAACGCGGGCAGGAACCATTTCATCGATCGAATCATGTCGGATCTCCATGAGGGGAAGAAGTGCTGAGAAGGGACGGAATGATGAGTGATGAGTGAACCGTGACAGGAGACGCGCCGGTCACGGTTCACTCGTCACTCGTCCCCTTCCTCTCAGCACTCAGCACTCAGCATTCATTCATCGTAATCGACTTTCAGCACTGCGGTTTTTCGGCCGCGGCCATGCTGTACCTCCAGCACTACGATTTTCGCCTTTTTCTTCACGCTTTCATCGTACAACTTCGTGAACTCATCGAGATCGGTTACGGGCTTGCGGTTCACCGCGCGAACCACGTCGCCGGGCGCAAGCTCGGCCTTGGCGGCGGCGTAGCCGGGGCTTTCTGTCGTCACGACCACGCCTTGCGTGTCATCGAGCTGCGCTTGATTGGCGTAGGAGCGGGTCAGCTCCCGAACCGACAGTCCCCACACCTTGAATTCCTTTTCCTCGCCGACCGCCCCCTGTAGCTTTTCGGTCTTGGCCGTCAGCTCTTTCGTATCTTTGCCCCGCTTGATGGTGAGCACCGCGTTGGCGCCGATCGGCAGCGCCGCGATCATCTTTCGGGCGGCGGCGATTTCCTCGGGGAAGCGCACGTTGACGGATTTGCCGTTCACGTCCAGCAGAATATCCTGCGATTTCACGCCCGCCTTTTCCGCCGGCGAGTTCTTGTCCACGCTGTTGACCAGCACCCCGCGATTGATGTCGATGTCGTAAAATGTCTCCAGGTCCTGCAACGGCTTAAGCTCGACGCCCAAATCGCTGCGGTCCACTTTCCCCTTCTTGCCGTCCTTGGCGCTGCCGAGAATTTGGCCAATGACTTCGCGTGCGGTGTCGATGGGGATGGCGAAGTTGAGGTTTTGGCCGCCGCCGCGCGTATTGATGCCGACGACTTTGCCCGTCAGATCGACCAACGGCCCGCCGCTGTTTCCCGGATTGATCGGCGTGTCCATCTGGATCCAGTTCGAGAAGTCTCCCGTCTCATACTCATCAATGCTCATGCGCTCGGGATAAAACGTGCGCTCATTGTTGGAGACGATCCCCAGCGTCATCGTGCGGGCAAGGCCGAACGGTGTGCCAATCGCCATCACATCCTGGCCGGTAATTAATGTCTTACTCTCGCCCAACTCGGCATGCTTAAAGTCAACGTGCTTCTTGTGCACCTCGTCCATGTCCATCTGCACGATGGCCAGATCGGTCCAATGATCGTCGCCGATCAGCTTCGCGTGAACGCGCTCCTTGCTGTAGAGCGTGACGAAAATCTCGCGGGCGCGCCCGGCGACGTGATAATTGGTGAGCACGCGTCCCTGATCGTCGATGATGACGCCCGATCCGATGCCCCGGCGGACGGTGCGCTTGCCCTCGGAATAAATTTCCTGGGCCACGTCCAGCCGCACCACCGCCGGGAAAATCCGCGCCGACACATCGACCACCGCCTTTGGCGTGGCGCTGGGGAATGGCTCGTCGCTGCCCTCAGAGCCCCCGTGTGCCTGTGCGCCCGAGGCGCCGGCCAACGTGAGCAGTGCCGCCACGGTCGCCGCGTACATCGCGCCACGTCCGCGCCGTGCCCCGGCCAAAGGACCGCCGGCAACACTCGCCCTGCTTCCCGATCCGCGAAGGTTATCGATGAACATCGGTTCTGGTCCTGTGTTTCGAGCAGCCCTGGTGTCAGCCGCGCGGGGTCGCCCGCCGCCCGGCGAGCGTCAAACTTCCAAATCCCGGCACGACGCCTTTTGATAAGATGCACGAACCTTCAACTTGTCGCAACTGCCGCGTGAAATTTTCCAGGGGCGTGCGCGGCTGCGCCCCGCTCGGGTATGACCGGCGCAGAGCCATCGGCACGGGCGAGACGCCCGTGTCACATGAAAAATTCCAAGTTGCGTGGCATGGCCACAGCGGATGGCATCGCCCCGCGCCGAAAGCACACGCCATAAACCAGGAAGCTTCGGTCCAACCCCAGATGCCACAGCCACGGCGACACCGGGCGCACGTCCGTGACGTGCGGCGCGATCTGGGGATGTTGCCGCAACAGACATAGGATCGAACGCGGATCCAGGCCCAGAAAATATCGCCCGCTCGAAATCCGCGCCCGCATGAAGTCGCCCAACCGGTCCTTGGGGACGCGGGAAAGTTCGGGAAAGGAGGTGGACGACAGCACATCGCAAACGAAAACCCCGCGTCCGCCGGACGCGAGCAAATTGATCATCAGTTTCAAATGCGCCTCACAAAGCGCCGCCCGCAAACGGGCAAAGCCCGCGTTGTCTTCGCCCAGCGCCTCCCGGAGGGGCGTGAGCAGTTGCGACAACACGCAGGGGGACAACACAGTGTTGAAGTCTCTCCCCAAATCAGCAGTGATTCGGGCCGGTGCCTCGGCTAGGTTGCCCAGGCAGGCTTGCTCTTGTGGCACGGCCGGCTCGGTCGTTTTCCAATTGCGTGCAATGTCGCCGATGCCAGTCAGATCAATCGGCGCATGCAGCCGCAAACCCGTGATATGCCCGACTTTCTGGAACGCGACCGCGCGCGATAAAGCCGACGCATCAATGTCGGCCAGATGGATTTCGCGGTAGACCCGCGAAAGCCAGTTGAGATCCAGGTCGTTGCAATTGCCGGCGCCCAGAACGCAGAGCCGGCCCGTGTGGTCTTTCGGGACCAGGAGCCGTTCGATTTCCTGGCGGTGAGAGGCATAAAGCGGCCACTGTCCGCGCGTCGAGCGGTTGAGTTGGGATTGCTTATCGAGCAGTGGCCGGGGCATTGGTTACCCTCGGCGACGTGGTGAGAGCCGCGCGGGGGCGGATTTCACGGACGACGACTGTTTAATCCGGCCCCAATACATCGCTGAAATCAAATCCCGACTGAAAGCTTTCCTGCCGACTGCGGATGCCGAATCGCTGCTGGTCAAATTGGACTGGGTCATGCCATGAACTTGAAAAACGAATTGATAAGCGAAGGCGTATCGGACTCCTACAAGCTTCCCGGATGCGCCTTCTGCTCGGCTTTGGTTCGGGCGGCCTCAAGCGCGGGCTGGCCGCCGAAGATCGCGGGGTCGGCGCGGTCGCCAAGGGCCTTGAAATGCTCATCGGCCAATTTCCATTGCCCGCATTTGGCGGCCCAATAGGTGTACATCGTTTCGTTGCGGGCGACATCCGGGTAGGCGCGCATGAACGGCTCGACCACGAGATCCAGCTCCTGCCACACGCCCGGCAGCCGCCAATAGCCGTCTGGGTCCGCGCTTTCGTGGGAAAGATCCTGATGGATTTGCACGAGTATCCAACTGACGTTGTCGCGGCTGTTTCCGGTTCCGGCGCATTCGAGGCCGAACGCCAGAAGCTGCGCAACGCTCCCGTACCATTTGGGTTGAAGGTACAGTTTTTTGCGGTCGTAGGCGTCCTGTCCGTGATACTGGTGCCAATGCGTCGGATCGGCCTCGATCGCGCGGTGAAACCACTTGTCCATTTCGGGGATCGTGCCCTGCGCCCCCATTTCATAAGTGATCATTAAGGTGGCGGCCTCGGCATCGGATGGATCCATGGTGTATGCTTTCTCCAGCGTTTCGCGGGCGACGATGAGGCGGTCCTGCATCAGCTTAAATGCGTTCGCCCCGACCGTGTTGATAGTTCCGCCGCCGCGCGCGTCCCATGCATAATCAATGAACTCACTGCCCTTGAACACCAGCGGCGTCGGGCTGCTCGGAAAGGCCTTCTGGAAATCCGGAAGCATCGCGTTGACCACGATGGCGCGGTCCACGCCAAAATGCACCTGCGCGGCGGCGACCTCGTATGCCATATCAAGCGCAAAGGTGGCCGTCATTCCCTTGGCGGTAATCGCCTGGGGCCAAAGCTCCATAGCGCGATCGGCGAACCGCTTGTCCAACGCCTTTTGCTGGGGATTGATCGACTCGGCGGTGGTCCGCATCACCACCTTGGTCAGGTGCGCCATCGCCCTGCATTTGCGCTCCGCGGGGTATTGGCTTTTGTCGAAGAAATCGCAGGCGGCTTCCAGCGTCTGCACCATCGGCCCCAGTTGGATCGGCGGATGCATCTCGATCGCCCGCGCGTCCATGTAAACAATCAGCGGATCATTGCATTTCAAATCATCCGTGAGGATCTGGAGCGTGTCATATGCCTTGGCCCGCTCGTCGAGATGAATGGAACAGAACTGGCGAATCGCAAAGCGGGCCGCCGCGTCCCATTTTGGGTTTTTTGTCCCGAACTGATCGTAAGCGGCAAGGGCCGTTTTAATGTTCCACTGATAATCATCCTGCCGGCGCTTCTCCGCCGTGGCGCGCGTCTTGGTGAGCGGCTCGAGCGTTTTGAGAAGCCATCCCAGCCGCGGCGCCTGCGGGCTGCCCGCCGGCGCGGCGGCGGCCGCCTTGCGCAGCGGCGGCATCACCGCCGCGGGCCCGTTGATAAACCAAAATTCGGCCAACCCGGCTTCCTGCTTCGACCCCGCCAATTGTTTCAATCGTTCATTCACCTGCGCGGAGAAGGACGCCCCGGCGCCGGCTTGGGTGGCCGGAGGAGCGGCGAATGCGGGGCGCGGCAAACTGATCGCCGCGCATGAAAGCAGCAATGCCGCCATCCATGAGATTCGTTTCATAAGCAACCTCGGTTCAGAATGCCGAAATGATCGCGGGAGTTTGCGCCTCAGTATGTCGATTTCGTCGTCCCGCCCATGTATTACCTCGTCATTCTTTGTCCGTTAACCCCGAACGGGCGTTTGCTAACTGGGGTTCGATGACGGTTCGCACGGGCGAGACGCCCGTGTCACAATCGACTGCGCCTTCTCCCCTTGAAGCCACGCTGCCGGTATCATCAATCCGTGCCTATCGGCGACATTCCGGAAATTGCTCTCGCGCCGGCGACTCCCGTCGCGCCGCAAGCCGTCTCGCGCAGCCTGGCGGAAGCAGCGCCCGCGGGCGCGGTCGGCGAAGACGCTTCGCCGCGCTGCCCCGGCTGCAATTATGATCTTCGCGCGCTCGCCGGCGACCGCTGCCCGGAATGCGGAACCGTGATCGACCGCACGGCTCTGGCGGTCCGCCAGATTCCGTGGGTTCTGCGGCGCAATATCGGCTACTTCCGCGCGTATCTCACAACCGCCTGGCGGATGTTCCGGCATCCGCGTCTCATCGCCGCCAACATGGAGCGGCCCGTATGCCTGAGCGATGCCAGGCGCTTTCAAAATATCACGATATTGCTTGCACTTGTGCCGCTGCTGGCGTTGGGGTTCTGGGCGTATTACACGCAGGTATATGTCTGGGGGCCGGTTCCCAGCGGCTGGTGGCTTCCAGCCAACGCCTCGGGGCCATCGCTTCCTACGTTCGGCAGCACGCTTGGCGGGGCGCTGGAGGCACTGGGAGTGGCGTTCGCCGGCTTCTGCCTGTGGCTCTTCCTAAAAGCCGCCACCGGCGTCGCCAGCTACTTCTTCCATCCGCGGAGTCTGTCGATCACCCAGCAGAACCGGGCAATTGCCCTGAGCTATTACGCCTGCGCTCCATTGGCGTGGACGCCGATTCTTTTTGCGGTGGGCGCGGGCGGGGCCTGGGCGCTGCCGCGATATTATGATGCTTCGGCAATAATCGTCATTTGGGCGGTGTGGAAGACCGTGCTGCTGGTGATCCTGGGCACGATCGTATTGGGATGGTGCCGCTGCACCCTGGTGTTGCTGCGCGAGACCACCCGATGCAGCCGCGCCCGCGTTATCACGCTTGGAGCATGTTTGCCGCTGATGTGGGGGGTGCTGGCCGTGCTGACGTTGGGGCTGTTGCCGGTTGCGTATGCGTGCGTGGCGATTGTGATCGTGAGCCTGCGGTGAATCGACGCGAGCACTTTTCGTGGCATGGGCGGCTCGCCCATGAGTGCGGTATGCCGCACGGATCGGCGGTACTCCGTCGATGATCCCGTTCCATTGCGAGCCGGGAACTGAGGTGGAACGGCTCGCCTTTCAGCATCGGCCGAGCCCGTGCGGCGCCAGTCGATTACAGAGCACACGGGCGGGCCGTCCGTGCCACATTTCGGGCGCGTGCCCCCCCATATCATAAAGTTGCCATGCGTGGTACGCGACAGAGCGCCCAGATAAGTGGCGCTTTATCTAACCGGCGAAGTCGTAGGAGCGGTCGTCGGATGCCGTAGCGGAAACACGATGTCCGCCGCTCCCCAGACAGAAGAGGGAAAATCAGGTCCTGCCGGCCACTTGGCCGCGCCCCCGTCGTCGATTCCGTTGTCGCCGACGCTGTAAATCACCGGTGGATTGCGGTGCGGCACATATCGCAGCGGCCGGCCATCCGCCGCGAACGGATCGACCGGAACAGTGGGCAAATAGGCGGGGACAAGTTGTTGCAGTGTTTCGGGAAACCGTCCCTCGTGATCGACGGCATAGAGCCGGATGGCCAAGGCCGTCGCGCCGACCCGCCGCGTCAGCAAGCCCGCATATATCGCGCGAAAGGCTGAGTACTGCGGACCATAAACCCAGTTCGGCCCGCCGGTCGCAACATTTTCCAGAATAGATAGCGGATTGTACGGAATGACCGGCGCGGCCGCATTGATCGCCGCCGGGAACTGCGTCTGCCGCGCCGCCGCGATCGCCGGGCCCAGTTCGCGGGCCTCGCGCACTCGGGCCAAACGAAAAATCGGCAGTCCCAGATACGCGAGGTCGGGAGGCTGAATCTGCATATCCGCGTCATCGTCTTCCGCGCGCAGAGCCATTGACCGCTCAATTTCCCACACGCGAACGCCCATTGCCTGCCGACGGCGCTCATCGAGTAAATCAGCGATGAGCGACCTGACCTGCGTTTGGCTGGCCGCTCCACTGGGGGTGGCGCTGCCGTCAGGAGCGATCGTCAGAGTCTCGGCCAGTTGCACCGCCGAATCCGACTCGATGGATGTGATGCCGCCGGCCACGAGGTACGAGAGCAGGTACAGGTTCTCATCCGTCACGGCATTCGCGACGGTGCCCAAATCGCGAATGTATTCCAAAGCCCCAGCGTCATTGCCGACGCAATGGGCCTCAACCGCGCAAAGACCCAGAACCTCGGCCAGATTGCGCCAGGCATTTAAATGCACCACCTCGGAACGCACGTTTTTCGGCGGCGCGACTTCGTCCGTCCCAATCAAACCCCGCGCCGCGCGCACCTGCGCAAGCGCCGCGGCATGGGCCTTCATGATGCCGCGTATCATCGCGCGATCCGCAGCGGTGGGTTGTGCGTTGCGGTTGAAGGTATTGACGAAAGCCTGCTCCGGTGCGCTCCAGCTAAACGTGCGCGCCAATGTCACGACCGGGTTCACCGAGCCGGCATTGCCCGGCGTCACAAAATCCCCCGGCAATATCGGCTCTCCCCGGCGCTGGGCCTGTGCGATGATCGCGTCAATGCGGCGCTGCGCTTCGCGGCCCCACCACCCGCGCAGGCCCGCGAGGCCCACCACAATCAACACGCCCACGACCGCAAGCCGCCGCAGCCACCAATAGCGCGGCGGATCGGGGCGCGGGGAGGCGGCGGGGGTTGGTGCGTTCTTGACGGTGGACGTTTCAAGCATCATTTGAAGTTCCGCCGGGATTGAGTCTATCCGATGACGCGCGGAAGTCATCGGAATTCCGCAGCTTCGGCGCGCCTTGAACCCGCCGATGGCGCATGCCATCATCGCGGGGATGAAGATTTACACCCGGACCGGCGACGACGGCAGCACCGGCTTAATCGGCGGCGTTCGCGTCGCCAAGAGCGATGCGCGCATCGAATGCTACGGGACGATCGATGAATTAAACGCCGCCATCGGCCTGGCGGTCGTGGCGGCGGAGCAATCGGCGGCGGAACTGGCGCCGATCCTTTGCCAGGTGCAGAATGATTTGTTTGTCGCGGGGTCGCATCTGGCGACGCCCGAGGATTCGCCGCATCGCGGGGGGCTGCCGGAGCTGGATGAGGCAATGATCGCGCGGCTTGAAATGCAGATTGATGCCGCCGAGGCGCACTTGCCGGCGCTGAGAAACTTCATCCTGCCCGGCGGCTGTGAGGCGGGGGCGCGGCTGCATCTGTGCCGGACCATCTGCCGGCGCGCCGAACGGCTGCTTGTGGCGTTCGCGATGGACCGGCCGGTTTCCCCCATCCTGGCGACCTATTTCAACCGACTGAGCGACTGGCTGTTCGTGTACGCTCGCCGGGCCAATCAACTGGCGGGGAAGGAGGATGTGGTGTGGAAGTCGTCATGAGTGCGGTTATGCGTATTCGGGTCGCCAACATGAATCACATTCCAGATCTGGCTGACCGCCGGTGCAACCTCCTTCGGACTACCGCACAGGTACCGCCGGCTCCGGCGTCGTGGAACCGGTCGTCGGCGCGCGGAGCTTGTTCGCGGGTCGGGTCGCTGACGGTTGCGTGGCGGCAGGTTGCGTTGTCGAGGGTTGGGTCTGGGAGGCGGGCGGCTGCTGGCCGGGGAGGAGTTGCAGCATGGCCGCCGCGTAGTTTTTCACCAAAACGTCAGGGTCCTTGGCAATCCGTTGGCGGGCGATTTGGCGCTGCGCCTCGGGCGGAAGCAGGCGGGCGGCGACCAGGCCCATGAGCCGGCTTTCCCATGAGGTTGAGGCGATCATCTCATCGACCACCTTTTGCTCCTCGATGCCGGTGTGCAGCAGGGCCGAGTCATAGCTGGCCCATATCTTTACGCCTGGCGCCGGGTCCGAGCGCTCCTTGTCCACTTCATCCATATACAACTGGGAGAGTGCCTTTTGGTCCGGCTTTGCATCCGGTCCGGCGCCCTCGCGCACGAAGGCGCCCATCAGCTCGATGGCCAGGATTTTCTGCCCGGGGGTCGCCTGATCGATCGACAGGAAATATCTTCGCCGTTCGACATCATTGCGCAGCGGGGCGGCCGAGCGGGTGAACATCTTGGAGAACGTGGCGGGATACCCGCCCGCGCCCGAGCGCATGCGGTCCTGATCGGCGGTCGGATTGCTCACCATGTCGGCCAGGACCAGCACCGTCACCATGGGATTGCGCCGCAGGGCGTCACTCAGGCGGCCCTGATCGAGGCGCACCACCTGTGAAACAGAATCGCCGGGCCTGAGCACGAAACGCCCCATGATCTCGTCAACGGTAATGCCCGGAAAAATGGTCGGGTTGGCGCTGCGAATCTGGGCGTCGAAGATCAGCGTCGGCTTGAGCAGCCCCATCTCACCGATTGCAATATCCTGCTGGCCGGTATTTTGTATGGTGATGGACGCCAGCAAAGGCTCGCCCAGCTTATGCCCCACCTTCACCGGCTCGGCGCGCATCGCGTAAAACTTATGCGGATTGCGCACCGCTTCGAGCCATTGGCTGGGGAATGTTTTCAGTTCGGTTTCGAGGAGGGTTGTCAGCGCGGGGCGGGTGGTGGGCTTGAGGCCGCCGCCCTTGGTGGCCTGGTAAAGGATGGCGCCCAGGACGCCGGCATGCGTCTGGGTGATGATCTTTCGACCGATGGCTTCCGCTTCCTTTGGGTGATTCTCCTGCCCTTCGAGAATGAACAGGCCAAGAGCCGACAGGGGATCGTCGGCTTGCTGCTTGGTGAACGCGGCACGGGCCTCCTTGGGATGGGCCGACACCAGATCGTACCAGCCCTCGATTCGGCGGATGCCCGGATCCTGCGATGGAAGCAACTTCCGCATGGAATCGAGCGGCGCAAGGGCGGCCTCCGCGTTGTGATCGAAGTACAACTCGAACCACGCAAGATCCGACAACGCGTTCACCAGGCCCGCCTTGAGCCGGGGGTCTTTCGATGCGTTTGCGACGGCGATGGCCCGCGGCAGGACCGAAGCGGCATCCGCGCCGGCAGGCGCCGCGGATGCAGGCGGCGCAGGGGCGGACGGCGCGGACGTAAATGGCGCCGGGGCGGCCGGCGCGGGGGCGGACGGCCCC
>DASRLH010000358.1:0-24759 GCA_035648595.1 Tepidisphaeraceae bacterium | reverse complement strand
GGTAGCCGCGAATACCCCATCCGTGATACAACAGGCTTGTGGACATGAGTTTGTCTCCTTTCTGAAGATTGGTAACTCCAGAGGAGACGGCCATGTCCATTTTTTTTCAAGCACTACCTACGCAAAAGCCGGAAGAACCTTATATATGGTTCCACTGATCGAGCCGCCGGGAACGGGCGTGAGAAGAAATGCGTGGCTATCGCTGGAGATGGCAATGATCTGCCCGGCGGAGTTCACGCCCGTGGCGCTGATCAGCGTATGGCCCACTTGCGGGGAAACCAGTGTGTTGAGATCCTGCGTCGCGCCCGAGCCTTGGTAGACAAAGGCATGTTGGTAGGATTTGGCGTTGGTTGGGTCGTAAAGCTCGGCGTCACCCACCGCCACGTCTGAATTGTTGATCGCGCTGGCCCGGGTCGCCCGTAGCCCCGGGCCACTCAAATAAATGGTTTGGGCGTTCACAAATAGAAAGGCCGCGGTCTCCCCGATGTTGGGAAGGAACACGGAACCGGCAACATCGCCGCGCGAATTGATTGCGTAAGCGGTACTGGTGTCGCCGGATAGGCGGCCCAGGAAATTGACCTTCCCCCCGCTGTAGATGAACGCCGATGGCTGGCCGCCGGCAGTTTGAACACCGCTGCCGGCTACTTCTCCGACATCGTTAATGGCGTAGGCGGCACTGGAACCCGCAAACAGCCCGCTCAAGTCCACCATCTGGCCGCCCGTGTACAGAAACGCGCGGCTGCCGCCGGGGCTTCCGTCCTGCTGTAATCCTACAATCTGCCCCGACGCGTTGATGCCCTGCGCGTTGCTGGCGACGTAGCCGGGGAGCGTACCCAAGTCGGTCAATGTCGCGCCGTTGGTGACAAATGCGTGGTCGAATCCATAGACATCCGCCGCCGCGCCCGACGAGCCGGCGACGATTCCCTGGGAATTGATCGCCGCGCCGAAGCTGGCAGCGCCGCCGGGAAGAGCGCCCAAATCGCGCATCGTTCCGTCGGCCCAGAGAAACGCATGGCCATCGCCATTGGCTGAAGTGGACGACCCGGTAACCTGCCCCGCATCGTTAATCGCACTGGGAACGGTCCCCGAACCGCCCAGGCTTCCCAAATCCGTCGCCGTATACGCCACTGACAATAGAACTCGCGATTCCAGCGATTCGACCGCCGGCTGCGACGCTCGCTTCAGTACATCGCGTGAGTGACCGCGAAAACGCTTGTATCGCGCGAAAGAAGCGAGCATTTGGAACTCCGATGGATATAGGATGATCGCGCCGGCCCCAAAACGGGGCGTCCGGCGCGTTTGATCCATCATACCTCATGAATTCGCGCGCGGCGGAAAATAAATCTCAGGCATAATTCATGGTTCGCGGACCTGCTTCGCCACGATGCCAACCAATCCGGCTGCTCCTGGTGCCTTGGATCGCGCCTGTTGCCCGCTTTCATTCCACCAACCCCTCCGGCACCGTCACTTCCGCCGGGAAGTAGTATTCCCACAGGTCATATAGCGCCGGCAAAACCAGCAGCGTCAGCAGGACCGAGGAGATCATTCCGCCGAGGATGACCATGGCGAGCGGGCGCTGGACTTCCGATCCGATGCCGGTGGAAACGGCGGCCGGGTACATGCCGATGGCGGCCATCAGGCCGGTCATCAGCACGGGGCGCAGGCGTGTTTTGGAGCCTTCGATTACTGCTTCATGCAACGGCATCCCTTTCACGCGAAGCTGATTGAATATGCCGACCAACACCATCCCCATCTGCACGCTCACGCCGGCCAGCGCGATGAAGCCGATGCTGGCCGACACGGAGAGATTTGTGTGCGTGAAGTAGAGCAACGCGACGCCGCCGATGAGAACGAACGGCACGTTGATCATGATCAGCACCGCATAGCGCAGCCGCTGAAAAGCGAAGAACAAAAGACCCAGCACCAGCAGCAGTGAGGCGGGAACGATTAGCCGCAGGCGGGCGTTGGCGCGTTGCTGGTTCTCGAATTGCCCCTCCCAGCGCAGGTGGTAGCCTTCGGGGAGTTTGACTTCCTGATCGACCCGGCGTTGGGCTTCGTCCACGAAACTGCCCATGTCGCGGTCGCGTATGCCGCACTTGATGGCGATGCGGCGACTGTTCTGATCGCGCTCGATCCGGCTGGCGCCAACCTCCGATTTCACGCTCGCCAATTTCGCCAGCGGAATGCGCTGGCCGGCGGGGGTATCAACCCAAAGTCCCTCAATCCGGCTGATCTGCTCGCGGGCCATCGGCGCAAGCCGGACCGAAACATCAAAACGCTTCTGCCCCTCGACCAACGTGCCGGCGGCCTTCCCGCCCAAGCCGGTTTCCACCAGTGAAAGTACCGTGTTTCCATCCACTCCATAACGGGCGATGGCTTCGCGGTTGATCTTGATGGTGAGGTTGGGCTGGCCGGAGAGTTGCTGCACGTCCAGGTCGGCGACCCCCTGCACGCCGGCCATCACCTTGCGAATCTCCTCGCCTTTTTCCTCGAGTACCTTCAGATCATCGCCGAACAGTTTGATGGCGAGTTCTCCCTTCACGCCCGACAGCGCTTCCTCCACGTTGTCCTGGATGACCTGGGAGAAATTGAAGTTGCAGCCGGGCAGTTGCTGCAGCTTGTCGTTCATCAGCGTGATCAGGCCATCTTTGTCTACTATTTCGTGCGTCTTGGGATCGCGCGTGACCCACTGCCCGTGCGGCGGAAGGTAGACGGCAATCTCAATATTGTTCCATCCCTTGGGATCGGTGCCATCATCGGGACGGCCCAACTGCGAATAGATCACCTTCGATTCCGAGAAGCCCTTGAGGATCGCGCGGATGCGCTGCTCGGTGGCTTTGCCCTCCTGCGGCGAGACCGAGAGCGGCATGGTGACGGTCAGCCAGATGTTTCCCTCGTCGAGCTTGGGAAGAAACTCAGTGCCCAGGTGCGCGCCCAGATACACCGCGCCGGCCAGCAGGGATACGGCCAGCCCGATGGTCAGGGCCTTATATTCCAATGTCACTTTCAGCGCGCGGCCATAGGCGCGCTTGAGCCAGCGCATGAACAGGTTGTCGCCCCTTGGCTTGCCCCATTTGAGCAGCCACGCGGATGCCAGCGGTATCAACGTCAGCGTGACCAGAATCGCGCCGACGATCGCCGCCGTGATGGTGAAAGCCATGGGTCGGAAAATGCGTCCCTCGACGCGTTGGAAGGTGAAGATCGGCACCAGCGCGGTGATCAGGATCAGCTTGGAAAAGAGCATCGGCCGGCCCAGATTGGCGGAGGTATGACGGACCAATTCCGCGAAATCACCATCGGCGGGCGCGAGCATTTTCTGTACGAGCACCGCCTCGACGATTACCACCGCCGCGTCCACCAGGATGCCAAAGTCCACCGCGCCGAAGCTGAGCAGGTTGGCGGCGACTCCCTTGAAATACAGGAACAAAAACGCCGACAGCAGCGACAGTGGGATCACCAGCCAGATGATGAGAGCCGCGCGGACGTTGCTGGTGAATATCAGGGAGATCACCAGGATCAGGATGCCTCCCTCCGCCAGATTATGCAGGACGGTGTGGAGCGTTTCGTTCACCAGTTCCGTGCGGTCGTACACCGTTACCAGCCGCACGCCCGGCGGAAGCATGTGGCGCTTGGGATCATTGAGCTCGGCGACCTTTTCCTTCACGCCCTTGACTACTTTCAGCGCGTTGGTGCCCTTGCGATTGAGGATGATGGCTTCGACGATGTCGTTGACTTCGCGGGTGGGGCGGGTGACTTTGCCGCTCTTGTTTTTCTTGCCGCGTTCGTACCAGCCGACGATGCCCTGGCGGGGCGCCATGTCGGTGCGGACGTCGGCCACGTCGCGGACGTAGACGGGATGGCCGGCATAATTGCCGACGCCCACCGCCGCGATGTCGGCCAGGCTGGTGAGAGCATTGACGCCGCGCACCACCAGGCTTTGCTCGCCGGTCTTGAGAATGTTGCCGCCGGTGTTGGAATTGTTGTTTTGCAGGGCGAGAAAAACCTGCTGGAGGGTCACGCCGTGCTGGAGGAGTTGCTCTGGCTTGACGAGTACCTGGTATTGCTTGATTCCGCCGCCAAACGCATTCACATCCCCCACGCCCGGCACCTGCCGGATGGCCGGCTCGAGCACCCAGTCCTGCAGCGCCCGCAGGTCTTCGAGTTTGTAGGCGGGAGGGGCGGTGATGACGTAACGAAACACTTCGCCGGTGCTGGTGGTGTTGGCGCCCAGTTGCCAGCTCGCGGCGGTTGGCAGCGTCGCCCCCTGCATGCGCTCCAGAACCTGGGCGCGGGCGACATCGTCGTTGGTGTCGTCCTCGAAGGTCATGGTCACGACCGACAGGCCGAACATGCTGGTCGAGCGCAGGCTGGTGAGCTTTGGCGTGCTGTTGAGCTGCTGCTCGATGGGCCGCGTCACCTGCGTTTCCACTTCCTCGGCGGCCTGCCCGGGCCAGATCGTAATGACCTGAACGTGCGGATCGTCCGGATCTGGAAACGCCTCGACCGGCAATTCCCGATACGCGTACAGCCCCATCGCCACCAGCAACGCGACCAGCGCGAGCGTGACGATCCGCTGATCAAGGGCGAAATCGACGAGTCGTTTAACCATGGTTGGGCCTGTAGGACGAAAAGTGCTGGGAGATAGTGCTGAGATTTGAGTGCTGAGAGCTGAGAAGAATGAGGAGTGATGAGTGAACCGTGACGTGCCGCTGAGTCTTGTCACGGTTCACTCATCACTCATCAGCCTCCCCTCTCAGCACTCAGCACTCAAATCTCAGCACTTCCTCCTTACCCCGCTGTCGGCTGGCTTTGCAGTTGCTGCTGTTGGTTGTGTTCGCGGGATTCCATTTCGTCGAACAGGCCCAGGGAGCCGCTCTTGACGACCTGTTGGCCGGAGGACAACCCGCCGGTCACACGGAGCATTTGCACCGGGGCCAGGGCGCCGGGCGCGCCATCGGCGAGACGGTTGGACTCGGCAGGCGGCGTTGCCTCCAGGCCAGGACCCGCATCAATCGATTCAACCTTCACGCGCGCCCGGCGAAACGTCAGGCCGCCCTTCGATGAACCGGACTCCACGAACACATACGCATCGGGTCCCTTGCGCACAACGGCGGCGGCCGGCACAATCAGCGAGTCCTTGCCGCTGCTCACCGTCACGACCACCGTCGCGTACATCTGTGCCAGAAGGCGGCCATCGTGATTGTCCAGACGGCCGCGAATCTTGATGCTTCGCGTACTCACATCGATCACGGGGCTGATCCACTCAACCTTGCAGTCGCGCGGATGCTCCGGATCGGAGGTGAGGATCACCTTCATGCTCTGCCCCTCCTTCACGCGCGGCCGATCGCGCTCATACACGTCCCCCCAAACCCACAAGTCCGAGGTATCGGCGACGGTAAAGAGATTCAATGTTGGATCGGCCAGTTCGCCCCCTACGACGCCTTTCTCCACGATCATGCCGGTGCGCGGGCTGGTGAGGTTGTAGGTCATGCGCTGCTTGCCGATCTGCTGCCCAATCCCCTCGATGTCCTTGTCGCTGAGTCCGAAGACCAGCAATTGCTGGCGGCTGGCATCCAGAATCGCCCGGCTCTTGGTGACCGCCGACTGCGCATCGAGAAGATACTTCTCGGCAAGAATTTGCTTCTTCAAAAGCTCGCGGGTGCGGCCCAAGTTGTCTTCATCGAGCTTGAGTTGCACCTGCGCCTGCAGATACCCGGCCTTGGCCTGGGCCAGGTCGGTTGATTCAATGGAACACAGGATGGTCGGCCCGCCCTTTGCCTCCGGCCCCAACACCTTGTCGCCCAACTGCGGCCCGACATGCACCACCTTTCCGGGGAACTGCGCATGGACGTGCGTGACTTTTTCCTGATCCAGGTCGGTGTGGCCGCTGAGCGTGAGCGTGCTGGGGATGTCGGCGGCCTTTACCTCCTGGGTTTCGATGCCGGCGGTTTTGGCCGTGTCCGCCGACAGGCTGATGGTGTCGCCCTTAATCGCGTAGGGATCGGGCGGCGGGGGCGTTCCCTGGGCAAGGGCCTTGGCTTGCGCATGGACATCGTGAACGAGGGCGAGCGCGCCGCCGAGGACAATCACCAGGGCGATCAACGAACCGAGGATTTGTTTGTTCCTTTTGGTCATGGCTGATACTGCGTTTGAGGTTGCGTGGAGACTGTTGTGGGACTGGGATTGGCCGGCGCGCCGGTCTGCCGTCGGATCTGCTCCCAGACCAATCCCACCGCGGTTTGCAGCGCGACGGAACTGTCCTGATACGCCTGCGTCGTATCCTCATAGCTTTGCAGGGCCGTCACATAATCGTGAACGGTGTTGAGCAGGGCGTCGAGATCGTCGTTGCCCAGGCGGAACGATTCCTGCATGAGCCGACCGTTCTGCTCCTGCTGGGGGATTAGTTTTTCGCGGAAGAAGATCAGGTCATCCTCGGCGATCTGGTAGTTGGCGACGGCGGTGCGAACGTCCTGGTGAACCTGGCCTTCGACCGAGAGATACGTTTTGTCGGCTTTGCGATGTTGATCCTCGGCGAGCGTCAGCCCGACCACGCCGGGATCGAAGATCGGAACGCCGACGCCAACGAGCACCGGACCGCCGGCCCAATGTTTGCCCGAGTCGCGGGCGAATTCCGCGCCGACGGTGATCGGCGGAAACAGCCCGATGCGCGCCAGCTTCACGCCAAACGCCCCGAGCTTCCGATCGTAATCGGCGCGCAAAAGATCAAGACGATATTTGAGACCCAATCGTTCCAATACCCTCCCTGGCGGCGGCGGGGGAAGCCGCGCGGGCGGCGCCAGCTCATCCTCGGGCACCTTCCATTGCGGCGGCGAAGCAATCCCCATCAGCCAATTCATCTCCTGCGCCGCGCGCTGGTATTGCAGCCCCAGATGCCGCTCCTGCCGGACGGCATCCGTGTAGTTCAATCGGGCCCGGTTCAACTCCGGCTGAGGGATCAACCCCACCTGCTGTCGCGCCTCGGCGGCCTCCACCGCCCGCCCATACACCCGCACCACCCGCTGCGCGATCCGCCGGCTGCGCACCAGGTGCGTCATCTCCTGATATTTCGATTGCGCCTGCTGGGCCAGCGTGAATGCCTGATTGGCCAGATCGATCCGCGTCTGCACTTCCTGCAGCCGCGCCACACGCACGCGAGAGGGTTGCGTGAAAATGCTGTTCAGCGCCTGGGTGATGTTGAAATCAAACGACGGCAATCCCATCGCCGGGCTCAGCGGATACAGCAGCCCGCTGCTCTGGCCTAGCGTGGGATTCTGAATCAGCGACGCCTGCGCCACCTGCGCGCGGGCGATGGTGAGCGTCTCGGCGGCGGCAACCAGCGCGTAATTGTGATGAAGCGTGCGGGTGACCGCTTCTTCCAAAGTCAACACGCCGACCGGCGCCGGCTCCTGGCGGCTCAGGTCATAGGACAATAGTTTGGCGGAATTGAAATCATGCCCGGTACGATCGATGACCAGTTTGTTGGTCGCGCCCAGTTCCCGTCGCGTGGGCGTGGCGGATTCGCACCCGGCCAACATGACACCCGCCGACAGCAGCGCGCCGCGAATCTTCTTCCACTTTGAAATGCACTTGCGACCGCTCCCAATCACCGCAATTCTCCTCTTCGCGTCGTCGCGTCATTCGCGTCCGGGCACGCGCGGGGCCGCCGCGTTATCGCCGGCCGGCGGTTGTGTCACCGGCTCGGGCAAAGCCGCATCGGCCGCGACCTGGCGTTCGGAACAAAACACATTCGGCACCGCCGGCGAGTGCCCCTTGGGCAAAATCAATGCATCTATTTCATCATCCGGCTCATCCTCCCAGTGATAGCGCGCCCTAAGCACCGGTGCCGCCGAGAGAGGTCGCGCGTCCGGCAGATACATCACCTCCACGACGCCATCGTCAACTGGCGGCGCAACTTTTGCCGGCACCGCCGACGGATCGGGGTGCGGTTGGACGGGCGGACGCGGGGCCTGCGCCGCGGGGCGATACGGCTCGGGCTCCGCGTGCCCCATCAGCCGGAGCAGATCGCTATGCGCGATCTCTCCCTTGAATCCGACCGGGATCCCGCGTTCCTCGGCCAAGCGCAGCGCCGCCGCTTCCGTCCTCTCGGTCCAGACCGCGCCGCTGGTTGGATCGACGATCGCGTAAACGGTCCCGTGCGAAGTTCGCACCGTATACAAGTCTGCTTCCGCCATGGATCACGCCCATTTCGTAAGTGGCATACACTATGCGAACCGAATGCCGTGGCTTGGGCCCAGGCAAAGGCCCGCGAAAATCAGCCGCAATTTCTGATACTCTATGGCGGGGGACAAGTTAGGGCCATTTCAATTTGAAAGATGCCCGCGGCCCGCCTTTCATCTTGAACTGTGAGAACCAACGGAACCGACATGAGCTCATCTCTTAACGTCCTTGTGGTGGACGACGAGCTAAACATTCGCAAGGCGGTGGCGGCTTGCCTGGAGGCCGATGGCCATCGCGTGGTATCGGTGGGTACCTCCGCCGACGCCATCGCCGCTGCCGAGCGGCGAAGTTTCGATCTGGCTTTCATCGATCTGTTGCTGGGCGCCGAGAGCGCGCTGGATCTGATTCCGCGCCTGCTGGCGATCGCGCCGTGGATGAAGATCGTGGTGATCACCGCATACGCCTCGGTGGACACGGCGGTGGAATCAATGAAGCGCGGGGCGGCGGATTATCTGCCCAAGCCGTTCACGCCGGCGCAGGTGAGTCTCGTCGTCAACAAGGTCGCCGAGATTCGTGCGCTGGAGCAGAAGGTCGCGGGGTTGCAGGAAGCGGTGGGGCAGAGCGGGCCGATCGATCTATCCAGCGCCAGTTCCGCCATGCAGCGCGCCGTCGCGATGGCGCGGCAGGTCGCGGCGAGCGATGTCACGGTCCTCATCCGCGGCGAAAGCGGCACCGGGAAAGGCGTCCTCGCCCGCGCCATCCACGGCTGGAGCGCGCGGGCGGATAAGCCGTTCGCGGTGGTGGCCTGCCCGGCGTTGTCCGCCGACCTGCTCGAAAGCGAATTGTTCGGCCACGTCAAAGGCGCGTTCACCGGCGCGGTGCGCGACAACCCCGGCCGCATCGCCATGAGCGAAGGCGGCACGCTCTTCCTCGACGAGATCGGCGACCTTCCCTCCCGCCTTCAGCCCAAGCTCCTGCGTTTCCTTCAGGACCGCCAGTACGAGCGCGTCGGAGACCATACCACCCGCGCCGCCGACATGCGCGTGATCACCGCGACCAACGTCGATCTGGAGCAGGCGGTGCGCGAAGGGCGGTTCCGCGAAGATCTGCTTTACCGGATCAACGTGATCCAAATCGAAATCCCGCCGCTGCGCGACCGGCACGAGGATGTGGCCGAACTGGCCGAGAAAATGCTCCTGCACTTTTCCCGCCAGCACCACAAAGCCGCCGCCCGCTTCGGCGAAGAAGCCAAGGCGGCCCTGCGCGCCTATACATGGCCCGGCAACCTGCGCGAGTTGCGCAACGTGGTCGAACGCGCCGTGATTTTGTGCCAGGTCGAAACCGTCGGCGTCGAACATCTCATGCTCTCCCCGGCATCTCCCCCGGCAGCCCGCGCCACGCTCAATGCGGTTGGCGAACCAGTGCCATTGGAAAAGCTCGAGGAAATGCACATCCGCGCCGTCCTCTCCACCACGCCATCCATCGAGAAAGCCGCCCAAATCCTTGGCATCAGCACCGTCACCCTCTGGCGACGACGGGAGAGATACGGAATTTAGGCCGGAATTACGGAGTTACCACAAAGGCACAAAGACAAAAAGAAATGCGGCAATGTTGCCCGTTAACGTATCACGGGCGTCTCGCCCGTGCCGATTGCGAGGTAGTCGGTCACTCACAGTATTTCGTACCTTTCCCGCAACATGCACGGGCGAGATGCCCGTGATACAACAAACCCATTGGTGCTCGTTGGTCCTCTCTTTCCGTTTGCGGGGCATCTCGATGTTTCAAAACGACGACATCCCCTCGCCGCATCCGCAGTTGCTGGGCCTGCGCTTCAAAATCCTCCTGGGCTTTGGCGGGTTATTGCTGATTCTCGTGGCCGTCAGCGTTCTGGGTGAAACGGTGCTTGACCGTTACAGCGCGGCGATGCAACGGTCGTTCAAGGAGGACTATCAGAGCGTGGCGGTTTGCGAGCAGATGGCGCACGCCTGTGATCAGATTGATACGGCCCTGCAGCAACATTTCTGGCAGGACCATCCGTTGCGGCCGGCGCAAATCGAGCGATGGCGCATCGTGTTCGATCAGCAGATGCGTGCGCAGCGCGCGGCGGCGACGCTGCCGGGCGAGAGTGAAGCAACCGACCGGCTGGCCCGCCGATGGCAGGAATACACGCGACTGTATCCCCAATTGCTCGATGCCTCGATTCCCCGCGACGTGCGACAGGCGCGATACGCGCGGCTGGGGCTGCCCAAGGCGATGGAGGTGCAGGCGGCGGCGCATGATCTCATCGACATGAACATGCAAAGCATGCTCGCTGTTCACGATCAGGCGCGGCGGATGGCCGGCCGCTCGCGGTGGGCCATGCATGTTCTCACCATCTCGGCTGTCGCGCTAGCGGTGGTTTTCGCATTCTTCATTGGGCGGCTCATTCTTCGCCCCGTTCGCGTGCTGACGGATTCGGTCCGGCAGATCGAGCATGGCAACCTCGATTTGCGCGTGCCGGTGCAAAGCCATGATGAACTGGGCACGCTCGCCGCCGCCATCAATGCGATGGCGGCGCAACTGGGAATTCATCGGCAGGCCGACCGGGAGCGCCTGGCGCGCACGGAGCGCACCACGCAACTTGCCATCGACAGCCTGCCCGATGCCATTGTGGTACTGACGCCCGATGGACGGATCGAGTTGGCGAATCAAACGGCCCAACGCCTGTTTCAGTTCGTGGCCGGCGCCGATGTGGAAAGCCTGCCAACGCCCTGGCTGGCGGAGATTCATCGGCGGATTCTCCGCACCGGCCACGCCGCCGGCCTTAGCGGGTATGAATCGACGATCCAGCTTGAACAGGATGGCGAGACGCGCTCCTTCCTGCCGCGCACCGCGCCGATTCTCACCGACGGCCAGCACGCCATCGGCGCGACGGTGGTGCTGGCGGATGTGACGGGCCTGCGGCGGCTCGATGAAATGAAGAACGGCCTGCTGTCGCTGGTGAGCCACGAACTCAAAACGCCGCTCACCAGCATGCGCATGGTGCTGCACCTGGTGACGGAGGAGAAGGTTGGCACATTGCCGCCCCGGCAGAAGGAATTGCTGTGCGCCGCCCGCGACGATGCCGAGCGGCTGCATTTGATTATCGAAGGTTTGCTGGACATGGCGCGCATCGAATCGGGCCGGGCGCTGATGGAATTGCAGCCGGTTTCGTCCCGGCAATTGGCCGAGCAGGCCGCCGCCGTCATGCGCGGGGCGTTTGAGGGGCAGCAGGTGGAATTGACGGTGGACGCGGCGGAGGATTTACCGATGGCCCATGCCGATGCCGCTCGCATCGGGCATGTGCTCAGCAATCTGCTCAACAACGCCCTTCGCTACACGCCCGCCGGCGGGCATGTGCGGCTGTGGGCGCGTCTGGCGGAGGATTGGATCGAAATGGGTGTCACCGACGACGGCGCCGGCATCCCGCGGGCCCACTTGCCGCGCGTGTTTGAAAAGTTCTACCGCGCCCCCGGCCAACCCGGCGCCGCCGGCTCGGGACTGGGCCTTTCAATCGTCAAAGACATCGTCGAAGCCCACGGCGGACAAGTCCGCGCGCAAAGCGACGAACTTCAAGGAAGCACCTTTGCGTTCACCCTGCGCCGGGCAATAGACAACTGATTACAAAGGTACGAGACCGCCAACAAACAGCAAAATCCGAAATCCGAAGCAAATCCAGATGGAGAAACCGCAAAACTGAAGGCGTGCATCTGGCCGATCTTGTTTTGAGCTTTCTTTCTTTGACTTTTGAGTTTGTTTCGGATTTCGTGCTTCGGATTTCGGATTTTGGGCGTCCTTCAGGTCAAGTCTCATTTGGTTACTTGAACAGCCGGAATACCCAATTGCGATAACGCCGCCTTAACGCTCGATGTCACATCCGCGATCGCATCGCGTATGACTTCCTCTTCGTTTTCATAGCTGTTGGGGCACCACCAATCGGGCTTTTGGAAGGATAGCCCGGTCCGTCGTGCCAGTTCTTCCGTCACCTCGTCGCGGCACATCTGCCACCACTTGTCTCCGCGACGGGTCGGCAGGAACCGACCAATGCGATTAGGTCCCTCCACAAATTTCCCAAGTAGCACAGCGGCATTTGGAGAATAAAAATTGCGCGGGGCAAGCTCGTCGGTCGCGAGGATCACGTTGATCGTGAATCGGCCGCCGATACTTTTGTGAGTTTGAAAGTGAAGAAAAACGTGGCAGGACGCTACATCGGAAAAGCCTGCGTAAAACGCATGCGCTTTGGGAAGCGAGCCGCGCGGTGCAACTAACGGCTTAACGTACGGAAGCGCGCTTCTCCAGTGCCGCTTTAGGGCTTTCAGGAAATCCGAGAATATGCTTGCCTTCGCCATGACATGGCAAGATGGAGAATAAGGCTGCTCTTCCGCCAACCCCACAAATGCGCGGCCAGAAATCGGTGGGCAAAGGACCGCTTCGTGCCTTTGTGGCTTCGTGGTTAAGCTTCTTCGCACACGTTTGGCTAATCCAGTTTTTCCGGCTCAAGTCCGATGTTCTTTTCCCCCGCGGCTTTTTTCTCGGCGTATTTCTTCACCCAGGTCTCAAAGCTCTTGCCGGCGGCGGTATCGCGGCCGGTGAATTCAACGCGGGCGACCTCGCTATAGGGCACCGCAATCTTGCGATCCTCGTTTTTGGGATATAGCCGCACCGCGCAGTCGGCCAGGGTTTTGCCGGCGCTGCGACGGTCGAAGATATACCCTTCGACCTTGCTGCCGTCCTTGAGCGTGAGGGTCACGTCGCCGCGATAGTCGAAGGCTTTTTCGAAGGCCCCACGAATCTCCTCGTCGCCGGCCATCGACGGCACCCAGCCTTCGAGATGTTCGTGGACGACGCCGATGCCGTTTGAAGCTGGATTCTCGACGTCAAACGGGCGGGCTTTGGTTTCCTGAGGCATGGGAGTTTTGGTAAAGGGGAGTTGAATTGCGCGCTATACGCCAGCGGGTAAAGACAGGTAAAAATCCGAAATCCGAATGTCGAAATCCAAAACAAATTCAAAAGCGATCAAAGCGGAAAATTCAAAGGGCGCATCCACATGTAGAAGGTGTCGTGTTTTGAGTTTTCTCCTTTGGATTTTGAGATTGTTTCGGATTTCGTGCTTCGGATTTCGGATTTTTAGCTCACACGTTTTGCAACTCCCGCTCTTTTTTCCCCGCCTTGACAGTCAACGGCACCAATTCCCCCGTCCGCGCGCCCGCCTTACTTTCAGCGAGGCTCGCGGCGGCTTCGGGGTCGCGATAGGTTCCGCCAAACAGGCTGGCTCGCGCTGCGCTCAAGATGCCTTTGAGCGAAAACGTGTGGTTGACGGCGCTGGCCTCGTATCCGCTATGGACCATGCAGTTGCGGCACTTGGCGTTGCCGCTCTCATAGCCGTAGCTGGACCAACTCGTCGTCTCCATCAATTCCTTGAACGTGTCGGCATATCCATCCTGCAGCAAATAGCAGGGCTTTTGCCAGCCGAAGATGTTGTACGTCGGCATCCCCCAGGGCGTGCAGGCGTAGGTGCGCTTGCCCATGAGGAATTCGAGGAAAAGCGGGCTTTGATTGAATCGCCAGTTTTTGCCGCGATTGCTCAGAATGTTGCGGAACAACTTGGCCGTCTTCTCGCGCGGCAGGAAATGCCGCTGATCGGGCGCTTTATCATAACTGTAGCCCGGCGAGAGCATCATCCCTTCCACGCCAAGCTCCATCATCTCATCGAAAAACCTGCGGACGCTGTTGGGATCGGCGCCATCGAAGAGAGTGGTGTTGGTCGTCACGCGGAACCCGCGTTTCACGGCCTCGCGAATGCCCGCGACCGCCGTCTCGAATGTCCCCTCCCGGCAGACCGCAAAGTCGTGATGATCCTTCTGCCCATCCATGTGCACGCTGAACGTGAGATATTTGCTCGGCTTAAAGAGGTCGATCTTCTCCTTGAGCAGCAGGGCGTTGGTGCACAGATAAATGTACTTTTTGCGGGCGACCAATCCTTCGACAATCTGTTTGATGTCCGGGTGCAGCAACGGCTCGCCGCCGGGGATGCTGACCATGGGCGCGCCGCACTCATCCACCGCCGCAAAGCATTGCTCTGCCGAGAGTTGCTTCTTGAGCACATGAGCCGGGTATTGAATCTTCCCGCACCCGGCACATGCCAGATTGCAGCGAAACAGCGGCTCAAGCATCAGCACCAGCGGATACTGCTTGCGCCCGCTGAGCTTCTGGCGAAGCACATACGTCGCCACGGTCCACATTTGCGAAACAGGAACGCCCATAAAGTCTCTTTCGGTTACATCAATTTAACCCCGCCAGTGATTACAGCATAGCCGCAGGGGCCGCGTATGCCAACTGGGGCAATGGGAAGTTCGACTCGCACATGATTATCGGCAGCCGCTATTTCCCCGGCGGGGGTGGGACAACCAACTGCCGGCAGATGCCACGCGCCAACGAAGTCTTGATTTCTCTATGCCGGGGGATCGAAGCCGATCGATGCACGAGAGGGTTGGCCCAGACATCGTGGCGCCCGCCGTGGTGCTGAAACAGGCAGCCGTGCAGGCTAAGATGCCGCTCCAAGTCGCGCCGTTTCACGCGGCGTGTCCTTTACGCTTCCGCTGTGCGGACGTCGCAGGCAAGGGAGTGCGCCGTGCCGACCGCAATGCCTTCAATGCGTCGCGCGCATTCTCAAATGCCTCCGACACGGATTCCGCTTGGGTCCAAAGTCCCGGGTAAAGAGGCGAGGAGACGACGAAACCGCCCTCATCCGCTTCTTCGAGCGTCAAAACCGTTTTCCCGTCGCTGATGGTATATCGCCTAGCCATGTTGCTATCATGATACACTGCAAAGACCGGAGGCTTCAATGTCGATTCCAGCAAGGCATTAGTTCAACTGCGGGCCGGTTGGGGCGTTGTCAGTTCCGCAGACAAAAACTTGTGATTGGCCTCGCGGATCAACGCCGCCTGCTCGTCATAGACGAAAGGGAGGAACGCAAATCGCCTGCCTTTGGTGACAGGCCGGGCCTCGTGCAAAAGAGAGCAGGCGAAGACGATCGCGCCCCCGGTTGGCGCGCGGTAGGTTCGATAGCCGAATTCGGGAAACCGCAAGTCCCCGCCTTCATACTGCTCGGCATTGAGGTTGATGGTGATGGCGAACCTGCGATGGGCCGACCCCTTGCTCGTGTCGTCCCGATGCGCGCGAAAGAACCCGCCGTCGCGGGCATCGTAGCAGGCCACCAAATACCGTTCGATCTGCGTGGCATGGAACTGGAAGGCGGCGCGGATTGCCGGGAATACCCGCCGCTCCAGCCGCGAGCGCACCGCCGCCATCGTCGCTGAATCCGAAACGTCGCAATCGGTGCGCCGCTTATGGGTGTCATCATGGACGCGCACGGTCTTGCCGTCGACATCACAAACCATCCCGATGTCGCGTCCGCCCTGGGTCTCATAGCGCCCAATGAGTTCCCGGCAAAATTCAGGTTCGAATACATACGGAATCGCGAGCACCGGCGCGAATGCCTGAATCGTCAGGACCGGCGGTTGGCGGTCGAGTATGCCCAGCACCTGTGCCGCGTGGGCGCTCACGTCCTGCGTGAATGGAACGATCGCCAGGACGCGCATCGCCGGATCGAGGATGAGGGTGCGCGGTGAATAGTGCGTGCCAACTGGCGGCAGCGCATCAAACGCGCGGCTGAGAACCGTGTCGAAATCCCAAAAATAGATGACCCCCGGCCACTGTTGCCGCACCCTGGCCAGTCGCTCGTCGTCGGGATCGGCGCTGATGCCGCAAAACATTGCATCCCGGACGTTGAAGCGGGCGTTGGCCTGCTCGAAGTCGTCCAATACACGACGGCTCGCCGGCTGATTGGCGGACCCGAAAAAGCACATGACCACGTAACGCCCCGCCGCAACATCGGAGGTAAACGTCGGAAATGCCGAACAGCGCGATTCGAACGCCGGCGCTGGATCTCCCGGACTCAGCATGCTTTTGCTCCAAAAAATGCTCTCCCGACTACTATATCCTGGAACGCAGTTCAAGCCGACCCAACGAATGCCTCCAGCACCCGCTTCCACCGGCGCGGAGTCCCCTCATACGCCGCCATATACGTCGATTCCAACGGCACATTCACATAATGCCCCGGATCGAGAAACAACGGCATATCAGTAAGACTCGCACCGACCGCCGTCGGCTCAACGTAGCATGTGAGAGTGCCCGCCGACGCATAGCTGGCCAGCGTGAGCGGTTTGCCGGCGGGCGGCTCGTAGGTCGCGCCCAGGCGATCCCAGATCGCGCCGTGCATCCCCGTTGGATCGAAATTCCCCGGCGGCAACACGTCAATCACAAGTAGATGATATCCCTCATCGAGCGCGCCGACCGCCTTGTCCACGAACGCATCCAGCGCCCCCTGCCGTTCCTTGTTCCCGGGCGACACGATCTCCAGCATCGCCACCACCCGGTCTCCACTGCCATGGCGAATGACCAGCCGCCGGCGCCGCGCCGCCAGCAACATCGCGTCACTGATCGTGTCCTGGATCGCCACGCGCGGCGGGGCGCTGGCAACCGCGACTCCGCCCATTTCCGAATCATTCGCCCCCGGCGGATTGGCACCGCCCGAGGCGCCGGGCCCGTCCACGTTGTCGCTGGAGCCGCTCACCTCCTGTAGCGTGAGAACATCCGGGATCGTACGGCCCGCCACCTGCTCGGCCATCGCATCGTATCCCTCCGGCAGCAACCCGCCGTTGAGCGCCTTGCGAAGCTCCGGGATCCATGCGCTGTGAAAGTCATGGAAGGCGCCGGCGTTCACGCGCGTCCAGTCGTGGATGGGCATGAAACCATTATACCCGATACCCGGCGCAGAGCGGCTTAGCGGTTCAATCGACGACAGATGTCGAAAGCCGATCTTTCGAGATCCAGGGTATTGCGACCCGAAGTAATGAACAAACGCGGGAGTCTTTTGTAATACAATAGATTGCCGGACCGCGCGAGGTTGCTGGATCTCGGATATAACGCGCTAAAGCCGACATGGCGCGGCAATTTCGCGGAGCATTGATGCTGATGGTGAGACTTATCGCTCTAATCTTTGGGGTTCTGGCGGCAACGGTCGCTCGTGGGGCGGATGCGCCCCAGGGGCTGGAACTGTTCGAGCAGCACATCCGGCCGATACTCGTCGAGCAATGCTACAAGTGTCACTCCGCCGGGGCCGCGAAGGTCAAGGGAAAGCTGTTGCTGGATACGAAACAGGGGATGGCCAAGGGCGGGGAAGGCGGGGCAATTTTGATCGCGGGACAGCCGGAGAAAAGCCGGCTGATCCAGGCGCTTCAATGGACGGACCCCGACTTGGAGATGCCGCCCAAGAAGCAGCTCTCGCCGCAACAAATTCAATGGTTTGAAGCGTGGGTGAAGCTGGGCGCACCCGATCCGCGCGAGCAAGCCAGTGCGACCGTTGCCGACAATGCTCCAGCCGCAAAACATGGCATGGACCTGGAAACGGGCCGCAAGTGGTGGGCATTTCAGAAGGTCAGGGAAATCACCCCTCAAGCAGTGAAAGACGCCAGTTGGGTGAAGCGCAAGAGCGATCAGTTTATCGCCGCCAAGCTGGAGGAGGCGAGGCTGGAGCCCTCCCCGCAAGCGGATCGGCGCACCTTAATTCGCCGGGCGTATTTGGACCTGACCGGCCTGCGTCCGACCTACGACGAAGTTGAAGCCTTCGCCAAGGACCAATCGCCCGGCGCTTATGAAAAGCTCGTTGATCGATTGCTCGCCTCCGAGCATTACGGCGAGCGATGGGGGCGCTATTGGCTGGACGTCGTTCGCTATGCCGAAGACAACCCCACCAGCGAAGCGACCAATCCGCCTTACCCCTTCGCCTGGCGGTATCGCGATTGGGTCATCAAGGCACTCAACCAGGATGTGCCATACGACCGCTTCGTGAAGCTGCAACTGGCAGCCGATGAGATGCCCGGAACCACCCGGCAAGACATGGTGGCGCTGGGATTCCTTGGCGTCGGGCCCGTCTACCACAAAGATGGCCGGCTCTCAAAGGATGTCATCACGACGCTCTACACGGATGATTGGGATGAGCGAATCGATACCGTCACCCGGGGGTTTTTGGGAATGACGGTGGCCTGTGCGCGATGCCACGATCACAAGTTCGATCCGATTCCGACGAAGGATTATTACAGCCTTCAGGGCGTCTTCGCGTCGATTGTTCAGGTGCCCCGTCCGCTGGCCCAGGTGGACCCGGAAATCGAGACGCGATTCATGTCTGCCGAGCAGCGGCTTTTCTACCTGAGCTACGCCGCGAATCTGCTGCGCGGCGATCCGGGCAGCAAGCCAAAGGAAGCGCGCGGCAAGGTTGAGCAATTCGTCGCGGAGATGGTGCACATCAAGGAGGAAATGTCCTTCCTCCAGGCCGAGCATTCGGAGATGTATGCGCAGCTTGATCGGCTGGGCCGCCTGCCCCCGCCGTATCCAGGCCGGCCCTGGGCGCGGCCGGCGATGCCGGTTGCGGCTACGCAGCCGGCGGCGCGGATAGCGTCCACTGGGCCGGCGGCGCAGTTTGCGTCCACACAGCCGGCAACGCGAGTCGCGGCGGGCGCGAGACCTCCCGGCGCGGGCGCGGCAGGTGCTGGAGCGGCCGGCGGCGCGGCAGGGAACACGGCGCGATTTGCCCGCGGCCGGCGGGGCGGGCGCGGCGCATCGACGGCGCCCTTTTTCCAGGGGGTATTCGACGCCGGGACGTTTATCGACGCCACCGACGGCGACTTCACCATGATCGACATCAAGCCCGGCGAAGCACGCGACATGTGCGTGCTGCCCGCCGGCAACGTCGCCCGCCCGGGCGCTGTTTCGCCGCGCAAATTTCTGTCGGTCTTATCCACCGATGATTCGACCTTCCATGTCGGATCGGGGCGGCGCGAACTGGGCGATAAGATCTTCAGCGACGGTGCATCACTCGCGGCGCGCGTGATCGTTAACCGCGTGTGGGCCTGGCACTTTGGCAGCCGATCGTGGCGACGCAAAGCGACTTTGGCGTCCAGGGCGAGAAGCCGACGCATCCCCAATTGCTCGACGACCTGGCCGCCCGCTTCATCGCCAATGGCTGGTCGCTGAAATGGCTGCATAGGGAGATCGTGCTGTCCGCCGCATACCAGCAGGCAAGCCGCCCCCGCGAGGATGCGATGCAATCTGATCCGACCAATCGGCTGGTCTGGCGCATGAATCCGCGGCGGCTGGATATCGAGGCCTACCGCGATTGCATCCTGCAAGCCAGCGGAACGCTCGATACGACCCCGTACGGCGTCTCCATGGATCTGAATCAGCCGGGCAATAACCGCCGGACGGTTTATGCCCGCATCTCGCGCGGCAGGCTTAATAATCTGTTGCAGCTTTTCGATTTTCCCGAAGCCACCCTGCACAGTCCCGGGCGCGAAGTGACGACCACGCCGTTGCAACAGTTGTTCGTGATGAACAGCCAGTTCTTTCAGAACCAAGCGGCGGCGCTGGCGAAAACCGCTGAAAAACTGGAAGGCGAGCAACGCGTCCAATTCATGTATCATAAGGTATTGGGACGCGACGCGAATCAAGCCGAACTGAAGCTGGCGGCGGATTATTTCGCCGCCGGCGCCACGCCCGCGCAATACGCGCAGGCTCTTTTAAGTACAAATGAGGTGATGTTTTGGCCCTGACACCTGAATTTTCGCGCAGGCAGTTTATCCAATCGATCAGCGCGGGCCTTGGCGCCGTGGGCCTGATGGGCATGCTCGCCGAGCAAAGCGCGGCGGCTTCCCTCTCGCCTTCCCTTGCGCCGTTGCCCCACCGGCAAGGGCCGCATTTCGCGCCGCGCGCGAAACACAACATCTTCCTGTTCATGCCCGGCGGCCCATCCCACATGGACCTGTTCGACCCCAAGCCGGCCCTCGCCAAATTTGCCGGCCAGCGGCCCAACTCGGTGAATGTCCGCACCGAGCGCACCACTGGCGGACTGTATCCCTCTCCCTTCGCCTTCAAGAAATATGGCAAAAACGGCATCGACGTCAGCGAACTGCTTCCGAAGATCGCCGCGATCATCGACGACATCTGCGTCGTCAAATCGATGTACACGTTTAACCCGACGCACACGCCGGCGCGGAGCCTGTTTCACTCTGGCAACATCGCCGCGACCCGGCCATCGATGGGGTCGTGGATTTCCTACGGGCTTGGAACCGAGAACCAGAATCTGCCGGGCTTCGTGGTGCTAGGCCCCGGCGGCGGAGGCGGGCCCGGCGCGCGCTGCGGATTCCTGCCGGCACGATATCAAGGCACCGGGTTCGACGATTCACAGACCCGGCCCGACCGAATGATCCGCGACCTGCGCAATAAGCAACTCGATCCGCCAACACAGCGCCGGCAGCTCGATCTGGTTCAGGCCCTCAATCGCGATCATGAGAAATCATTCGGCGAAGATGAGTTTCTCGACGGTCGCATCCAGGCGATGGAGACGGCGTATCGCATGCAGTTCGAGGCGACCGAGGCATTCGATCTGCAAGCCGAGCCGGCCTCGGTCCGCGAAGAATACGGCCATTCGCCTTTTGCAAACGGATGCCTGCTCGCCCGGCGGCTGGTGGAGCGCGGCGTGCGCACGGTTCACGTCTATTACGGCCCCGGCCAGCCCTGGGACGATCACAACCGGATCAACCGCAATCTCCGCCAGCGCTGCCCGGACATGGATCAAGCCTCGGCGGCTTTAATTTCCGACCTCAAACGCCGAGGATTGCTCGATGAAACCGCGGTCGTGTGGGGCGGCGAGTTTGGCCGCACCCCCGTCTCCGAAAGCGGAGATGGCCGCGATCACAACCCCTTCGGCTTTACCATGTTCATGGCCGGCGGCGGATTCAAGGGCGGTTTCTCCTACGGCCAAACCGATGAATTCGGCTTCAAGGCCGCCGAGAATCCCGTCTCCATTCACGACCTGCACGCCACCTTGCTGCATGTGCTGGGCATCAATCACGAGAAGCTCACCTACCGCTACGCCGGCCGCGATTTTCGGCTGACGGATGTGTATGGGCAGGTCGTGCATGAACTGCTGACGTGATGTGTCCCCAATCCGGGGCGGCGCGAGTACGCTCTACCCCGGCTTGGACACCGGAGCGCGGTCAAGTCAGGCCACGGCGTACTCCGTAAGCCGCCGCACTTCCGGCCGGCGGAATGCCAGGACGATGCGCTGCCTGGGGATGCCCGTTTGCACCAGTTCGGAGGCGATGCCACCTTCGGTGCCGTCGCGCTGAATCCAAAACTTCCCGTCGATCAAATCGACATGAACCAGCGCGCCATGCACGCGGCCTTTCTTGTCCCAGCCGACGTTGACCAGCAGATAGCGGTCATTGGCACGATCAAACACCGCCTCGATTTTTATTTCGCCATGTGCATACGGAATCAGCGTATGCGAGGTCAGGATGGCTTCGATTGTTTGCCGATCTTGTTCCATAAAACACCTCGTGAAGCACATCATTGGGAATCGCTATAAACAACATGCGGTCCGGCTCAACCTCGGCCAACACCGTACGATATACAACAAACTGCCCAATCGCCTGCTCGATGTCCCGGAGTTCGGAATCTCCAATAAAGCTCTTGATCTCCACTGCAATTCGGCGTCCCGCCTTCTCGGCAGCCACGAGGCGCTCGCCCCCAAATCAACGTACATATCGCGCCCGCCATAAGAGAGCCGGAAAGGATCATGCGTGATCGACCAGCCGTCCTTAAGTAAAGCGGCCCTGACGGCGGCATGTTAGATGTCCCTTGCCGGCATTTCGTCGTTCCTCGTCAATGCTTCGCCGACGGTACTTTGGCGATTGGGAAAACAATCGCTCCCAGCGATTGTACGCGGAGTTCCTTTCAAATCACGCTGCGCACGCATCTAATGCCGGGCGCGGTTTCGGCGTTTGGCGCCGCCGCCAGCGATTCCATCCGCAATGCGGGTGATGGGGGCAGGTCGTCGAGCATCCGGTAGGCTAGGCGCGCGCCTGCCCTCGCCTTTCGCTGTTTTCTCAGGGCCGATTTGCATCATTGCCGCGACTGCGTTTTCCGAATGGGCAAATGGCGATCAAGTAATAAGTGGTTGGCCAAGGAAGCGATCGCGTGAAGAATAATCGCGTGGATCAATCAGCTCCTCGGGCACCCGATTGCGTTCAATATATCCGTTGATTTCCTCCTGGTGATCGCTGTAGTAACTGAGCGCGTCAAAGACCTGCGCAAGCGTGAGGTGCGGGAGGCTGCCGGGAATCATTTCCGGCGTGGCGCCCAGCCGCCAGAGCTCGACAATTGCCCGAACCGGCGTGCGCGTGCTTATGATGATTGGCTCGCCGCGAAGGATCGCGTCCTCACGCACGATGTAGCGATTTGCGGTCAGTGTCATGGGATCAGCTCCACCAGGATTCTCAACAAATCGTTGTAGTCTTCCCTTGGAATCATAGGCGAATGGCTCGTTTCATGCACTTTCCTGTTTCCCGCTCCGGCTGTTCGGCTGTTCACGTCTGCTTCCAACCGTTATATTAGCCAATCGCGGGCGGCAGGCAGATTGTGCGGCAGTTTCAGGGTTGGCGAAAAAACCATCCGCGTCGGGAGATAGCCATGAACGAAATTGATGTAATCGAATCTCCGCAATTGACCACGATGAATCCGCCTCTCGACGACGGTTGGAGGCGTGAATATGCCGCGTTTGTGCGCCTATTGCCCGATCTGCTTAAATCGCATCATGGCAAATTCGTCGCGATACATGATGGCAAGATCGTGGCCGTGGCCGACACTTTCAAGGACGCGGCCATGCAGGCGTATCAATGCGTGGGGTATGTGCCCCTGCATGTGGGGCAAGTCGTGGAGCACCCGGTAGGCCAAGTGCGACTGCCTTCGCCGCGCTTAACGCGCCCGGCGGTGTCCAAGTGATGCGATACCAATATAACCGCCAGATAGATCCCCCAGCCCCTTACGTTCATGTAAACATAAGTCGCGTTGACGGGAGCGGCACTGCAACTGTCGCTGCACTGGTTGACAGCGGGGTGTTGGGTCGCGATGTACTGAACCGTCATCGCATTACGCTCGACGGACCACGGCTTCTGTGCATTGTGGAAAGCCCGACAATTCCAGCGGGTTCCGGTGTGTAGGCGATTTGGCTTTTCTCGGCGTCAGATTGAAGTTGCTTTCGACCTTCGCCAACCAGAATCAGCGCGCACTCTCCCTTGATGAGCTTATCTCGACTTGTTCGGTCTGATCCGGCACAATGCCCGTGCCGTCATGATGTCCATCGACGACCAACTTCGCATTCTCTCCCGCCGTTGCGAGCGGGTTCTCAGCGAGCCGGATCTTCGCGCGAAGCTCAAGAAGAGCGCGGCTACCGGCAAGCCGTTGCGGATCAAGCTGGGGATGGATCCGACGGCGCCGGATGTGACGCTGGGGCATGCCGTTCCATTGCAGGTGGTGCGGCAGTTTCAGGATTGGGGGCACAAGGCGGTACTCATCATCGGCGATTACACCGCCCGCGTCGGCGATCCGACCGGTCGCAATAAGACCCGCCCGCAACTCACCGGCGAGGAGATCGACGCCAACGCCGAGACGTACGTCGCCCAAGTTGGCAGGATTTTGCTCACCCGGCCCGAATGCCTGGAGGTGCGTTACAACGGGGAATGGCTGGGGAAGATGGGGCTGGTGGACATCATCCGCCTGGCCAGCCGGGCGACGGTGGCGCAGATGCTGGCGCGGGAGGATTTTGCCAATCGCTTGGCCTCTGGCACGGAGATTCGGCTACACGAAATCCTCTACCCGCTGTTGCAGGGGTGGGACAGCGTGATGATCGAGGCGGATGTGGAGATGGGCGGGAGCGACCAGCTGTTCAATAATCTTGTCGGCAGGGAATTTCAAAAGGAGGCGGGGCAGGAGGGGCAGGTGGTGATCGTGACGCCGTTGCTGGTCGGAACGGACGGCGTGAAGAAAATGTCCAAGAGCCAGCACAACTACATCGCCCTGACCGACCCCGCCGCCGGCGAAAATGGCGTGTTCGGTAAAATCATGTCGCTGCCCGATGCGCTGATGGAAAGCTACTACACGCTGCTGACGGATGTATCGCCCGACGAATATCGCCCGCTGATTGAGTCGAGTCCTCGCGACGCCAAGATGTGCCTGGCCCGGCACATCATCGGCTGGCTACACTCTGCCGAGGCGGCGGATGGGGCGCAAAAGGCGTTCGTGCAGCAATTTGTCGAAAAGCAGGCGCCCGAGCAGATGCCGGAGTTCACGGTCGCGGTGGGAGATCATAAGCTCATCGACCTGCTGGTGACGGCCCAGTTGGCCGCGTCGAAAGGGGAGGCACGCCGAAAGATTGCGGAAGGGGGCGTGGATGTGGATGGGCAGCGCGCCGCCGATGCGCAGGCGAGCGTGCCGGTGAATGGCGAGGTGGTTTTGCGGCTGGGGCGGAAATATGCGCGGGTGAAGACTGGATAGATTTTTGTGTGGGCAGATTGCCCGTGATGGGCGACGCTCCCAACTTCCGCGGGCGTCTCTTTTTCCCTCTCCCGGCACGCCGGGGGAGGGTAGGGTGGAGGTCTTCTTTCC
>DASRLH010000357.1:0-5290 GCA_035648595.1 Tepidisphaeraceae bacterium | reverse complement strand
GCTGGTCAGTTCGGGGTGGGCCTGGGTGCCCATGAAATAAGGATGCACATCCTGCGGCAATTCGAGTACCTGCATGATCGGATGGCCGGGCGCTTTGCCGCTGAAAATCAGCCCGTGCTGCTCTAAGGTGGCGATGAATCGGGGATCGACTTCGTAACGATGGCGGAAACGCAGTCGGATGCGGCTGGCGTTGTTGAACAATCGCGAGGCCAGGCTGCCGCGCTTGAGGTCAACGTCCTTGCCGCCCAGACGCATGTTGCCGCCCAGGCCTTCGATCTTCTTTTGCTCCGGGAGGATGTCGATGACCGGCGAGTTGCAGGCGGGATCAAACTCTGTGCTGTTGGCGTCGGCGATGCCGCAGACATGGCGGGCGTATTCGATGACCGCCATCTGGAATCCCAGGCACAGCCCCAGGTAGGGAACCTTTCCTTCGCGCGCCCAGCGGATGCACTCGATCTTCCCTTCGGTTCCGCGCACGCCAAACCCGCCGGGCACGATCACGCCATGGCAATCCTCCAGCCGGCGTTCCACCGAATCGGTGTCGATCTGCGTGGTGTCAAGCCAGCGGAGATTGACATTGACGCCGGCATGCACGCCGCAGTGCTCGCAGGCCTTGATAATGCTGGCGTAAGCATCGCGCAGGGCCGTGTATTTTCCCGTGACGGCAATCGTCACTTCCCGGTCGGCCTTGCCAATTCGATCGACAAACCAATGCCATTTCTCGCGGGCATCGTCTTCCTTCTTCTGGCTGACGCGCTCGTGCAAATCCAGGAGCGTCAGCACCTCGCGGTCCATGTTTTGGTCGCGCAGTGCGTCGGGGATCAGATAAATGCTCTCGACATCATGCATGGAAACCACCCGGCGCATCGGCACATTGGTATACATCGAGATCTTCTCGCGCACTTTCTCCTTCACCGGCGCCGAGGCTCGGCAGGCGATGATGTGCGGCATGATCCCCACCTCCATCAGCCGTTTGATTCCCAGTTGCGCCGCCTTGGATTTTTGCTCCCCCAGCGCGTTGGGCTCGAGGATGTAGGTCAGCGCGACAAAGACGACGGCATGCTCGCCCTCTTCAAACGCCAATTGCCGACAGGCTTCGAGGTAATGTGAGTTTTCGTAATCGCCGACCGTCCCTCCCACCTCCACGAATACCACATCCGCATTCGTACGGGCGGCCAGCTCGCGCAGGCGAAGTTTAATCTCGCCGGTCACATGCGGAATCGCCTGTACGTCTCGGCCCAGATATCCCCCTTCGCGCTCTTTCTTCAGCACCGAAGACATGATCTGGCCATTGGTGGTGAAGTTGGCGCGCGATAAATCCTGATCGAGCAGGCGCTCGTAGGTGCCCAGGTCCATGTCGGTTTCGATGCCATCGTCGAGCACGAACACTTCGCCGTGGCGATAAGGGTTGAGCGTTCCCGAATCGATGTTGTAGTACCCCTCCATCTTGATCGGCGCGACTTTCAGGCCCTTGTCCTGAAGCAGCTTGGCCAGCGAGGAGGAGAATATCCCCTTGCCCAGGCCGCTCATGACCGTGCCGACCACGATGACATATTTGTGATGCCCCCGGCGATAGCCTTCGGGCATCGGCGTGTAAAACTCGGTTTCCTCGGTCTGGTTGCCGATGCGGGCCAAAAGGTTTTCGTTGCTCATTGTTTTCGCTCACTCATTTCGTTTTCGCGCGGGAAGGGCGCGCGAATTTCCAAAGGGAGCCGAGGTGAGGGGTGGGGCAGACATTCCTGTCTGCCTCGAATCGGTGAGTGGAGGACATTCCTGCCCCCCCAACCGATCCGTATCCGCTCGGCGGGGCAGGAGTGCCTCGCACTCGCGGATTCAGGCAGACAAGAATGTCTGCCCCACCAATCCTGCCGATCCGCAGGCTGCTCCAGTCACGTCATCTCCGGCCTAAGCTGCTCACGCAGCGCCCGCCTGATGTCGTTTTACGAACGCCGCGTACTGCTCGGCGGTGTCGATGCCCGGCGCGGCGCGATCGACCAGGGTTACGCCAATTGCGATGCCGTTCTCCATCGCGCGCAGTTGCTCAAGATTCTCCGCCAACTCACAGGGCGTGGGCTTCAACTTCGCCAGGCGCAACAGGGTGTCGCGCCGGAAAGCATAAATGCCCGCATGCAAATAATACGTCGGCGTCGGCGTGTTTGCCGGGTCGCGATGAAACGGGATCGGCGAGCGCGAAAAATACATCGCTCGCCCAGCGCCGGTCAAAACCACCTTCACCAGATTCGGATTTTGCGGATCGGCCGGCGGACGAAACGGGCTGGCCGCCGTCCACATCGGATAGCCCCCCGATTCCCCCGCACGCTCTTCCATCAGCCGCGCCAGCGTATCGATCAACGCCGGCTCGATCTCCGGCTCATCTCCCTGCACATTGATGATGAACTCGTGGCGAGGGTCCAGCCCCGCCGCCACTTCCGCGACACGGTCGGTGCCGCTGGGATGATGCGGGCTGGTCATTACGCAATCCGTGCCGAAAGGCCGCAGCTCCTCGACAATCCGCGCATCATCCGTCGCCACGATCACCCGCCCCACCCGCGCGCATTGTTTCACCCGATCCACCACATGCTGGACGAGCGGCCGGCCGGTTTCACAGGCGAGAATCTTGGCTGGGAAACGCGTCGATCCAAAGCGGGCGGGGATTACAACAATCGCAGCCAAAGTCGGGCCTCACCGGTCGAACAAAGGTCAACTTCAAACTGTCGAGGGAACATACGCAGGGCCGCCGGCCGTGTCAAATCAATCCGATGCCCGCGTCAAGTCTTGGGTGCGTGACAGTTTCCCCCACCGAATACCCTTTGGCTTATTGGCAGGAAATGTGTTTCCGCCTCCGCCGCGTCTCACGCCTGCGGCGCTGGCAGATTGGCGGTGAACTCTGAAAGCTGCTTGGCGCTGGGGCTGACGGCGGTGCGCACGTAGTAGCCGCTGGTGGCTACGCCGGTGCATAGGCTCTCTTCCAGGCCAAAGCCCAGGGCACGGCCCAGGCAAAAGCCGGCGTTGAAATGATCGCCGGCGCCGGTGCTGATCTTGGGTTCTTTAACGAATGGCCCGGCGAAGCTGGCGGTTTCGGTCGCCGTCGCGGCGGCCGCGCCGCGACGCGGATGGATCACCACGCACGATAGATTCAGCTTCTTGCGGATGCCGCCGGCTGTCTGCTGGATTTGCGGCTCGGGGTCTCCCGATACCGGAATGCCGATCACCTTGGCGATCGTCGTCGATTCGCTCAGGTTCAGACCCAGAATCACGTCCGCTTGTTCCTGTGCCTGCGTGAGAATATTCATCGCCTCGGCGATGTGCTCATCGGGCCGCTTCTCAGGGTCGCACAAATCGACCATGAAGATTCGCCGCACGCCCCCCTGCCGCAGGAAGCCGGTGGCCAAAAGCTGTTTCCAGATTTCGCTGAGGTATGGCAGCATCGTCCAGTTCACGAACCCGAACAGCCGCGACTCGGCCACCATTCCCGCCAGCCGCTCGCGCCCGACGCGCAGGAGGATGTTGTCCCAATTCACGTCCGTCAGATGGTTGTACTTGCCGAGCATGATTTTGCCATCGTTGAACTCCAGCGCATCGGTGTGCCCCGGCTCGGCGATGTTGATGACATGCGCCCGGCGGGCCATCTCCTCAAATACCGGATGGATCGTCGGAAACCCCACCGCCCCGATGTAGTTTACGCCCAGCCCGGCGGCGGCCAGCGCGTTGGCCATGATCGGGCCGTTGCCGCCCAGTTTCATCTGTTTGACCACCAACTCGAAATTGAGCGACTGCCCGGCGGCCGCCGTGATCTTGCGGCCAAGGACATCGATCGTTTGGATCGCATCAAACTTCTGTGTGCCGAAACGCTTGTCCACCACCGCGATGATCTCATCGACAAACCCATCAAGGCCGATGGTCGCCTTGATGGAAGGGATTTGCGGCGCTGCCGCCGCCAGTTTGCGGCTGGTGGATTGAGCGATCTGCTCGCGCGATTGGGGCATGGGTGAAGTCCAGTCGGAATGAATGATTTTTGTCAAACCGGTACGACGGATCGGTCATTGAGTCTAACGCTATGCGCGGTTCCCCTGCAATCACGGATGATCATCGCAGGCTACCACATGAGGACCAATGATAAACCCATTGGCGCTTTCACCGGGCTCACCGACAGATTTGGGGAGAAAAAAGCCCTTTACGTCAACCGTTTGACCTGCCATACGCCCGTTTAAAATTGTCGCCTCAACGTACGTTCCTCCAGTATCTCCACAGTGTTCCACCATTCGAATGACGCGAAAGCGGGTTCCCGCGGGCAGCAACGCATCGCCGGGCTCCAAGTGATTGGGATGAACATCGAGGCCCGTACCTGGCCCGACGGGATAGAGGTAAGAACCGAGTGAAAACAGGGATACCCCTTTTGTCTTGAAACATTTCGCCTTAAGAAGTTGGGTAAAATTGAAAGACATGTTTGGATCGGAGCTGACATCACGCGATTTCCAAATACAGCATCCCGAAACGATCGATGCAATGGCGGCAACGATCAGGGGGAACCACCAATCCCATCTCGTCCGACGCGCAAAGCAGCTATCGGCCATTTCCATGGGAACCTCCAGACGTTGAAGAATAAAGTCTAGCGTGACCCTTTGCATCAATGCTGTTATATCAAAGAGGTCAAGCGTCACCGGAATACGCAAACGGCTGCCAGCAGCAATCCCGGGATATTCACAGCCAGATTAAGCAGTTCATACCAAGGCTTGGGGTGGGTCGGCTTGCGACCATACGCCACTACCGAAATTACCGCAGTCACCATTGCCACCAATAGCAAACCCAATGGCACACCGCCCAGTGGAATAAGGGCGAAGCAGGCGATGCCGGGCGCGCAAAGCTTTAACGCCGGAATGGCCCCGGTTCCGTCGTCTTGTGGCTGGGCCGGGGTTTGATAGTCGAGGGTGTCGCACCCATTTGAGTCCATAACGGCCATTGCTCGCCAACTAGAGCATTTATCACATTGATGTATCGCTTCGATCGTCATTCCGATTTCGGTGCCAAAGGTCGCGGTACCCCGAGACCTGTGCGGTGAGCGAAAAGGCACAGGTCTGCGAGTACGCCGACCTGTGGCACCGTCGTACGGAAACGATAGACCAACATGATAAATGCTCTAAATGTCTCCGCCGGTGCTCGAGGGCGCGGCGGGTTGAGTTGGCGTGGTTGGGGGAGGCGTTTGCGGCGCCGATTCGGTTGTCGCCGCCGGCTCGGTTTGCGGTTCCGTCGCAGGCGGTATCTCAGGCCCAGTATGCGGCGGGATCACTTC
>DASRLH010000356.1:0-16525 GCA_035648595.1 Tepidisphaeraceae bacterium | reverse complement strand
CCGTTGATTCGCGCTGCGTCGTCGTCTCGCGCCGCGCCTGCCGGCCATGCCGGTGGCGGGTATTCGATAGTTCGGCTGTCATTCCCATATTTTCTCCGGTGCGTGTCTCGTGGTGCGTGTCTCGCGGTGCGTGAGGCAACTATACCCCACGCCGCGCGGGAGTGCCGACCCATTTGCAAATTGGCGGATGGCAATTCGAAATAGCCATGCGCGAACACACGTCGTTGACATCCGCCAGCCATGATATGCGTGCGACAATGCGATTCAGCGAACCCACGCCATTCGTGGATTCAGATCCTTAAATGTGACACGGGCGTCCGGCCCGTGCGGACGGCTGTAGAGTAGGGAAATCGATGTATCTTGAGTTCCATGTAACACGCACGGGCGGGACGCCCGTGTCACGATTGAGGTTGCATTCACCGGCCTGACACCCTTCTGGTTGTCCCACGGATGAATAGGGCGTAGGACTCAGAAAGCTGAGCCCAGACGATTCGCAAGCGATGCCTCATACCCGATTTGCCGGCGCAGTCGATCCAACACCCGCATGTTGCCCAGGGTGTCTTCCCGAGAAACCACCGGCGGCGTTCCATCCAACACCGCCCGCGCAAAATCATCGGCCTCCAGGGCATAGAGCGATTGCCCGGCGTTCACTTCAAATTCTTGCCTCGGCTGAGGCGATGCCAGGGCGCCGCCGGTTTGATCCATGCGCGGCGGGGCGCTGTGCGCCAAAACCCACCTGGCCTTTTGCTCCGGCGGTTTCCAGGGAACGGGCACCTGGATGTAGCCTTCGGTGCCGCAGATGAAGGCGCTGTTGTCGGCCTGCACGTTCATGCCGCAGGTGAAGCTGGCGGTGAGATCGCCGGGGAATTGCAAAACGCCGGCCGCGATTTCATCCACGCCGCCGGCGTGCAGTTGGCCCATGCCATAAGCCGCGGCCGGCTCGGCGCCGGCGATCATGCGCGAAAAGTTGACGCAATAGCAGCCCACGTCCATCAGCGCGCCGCCGGCCAATGCCGGGTCAAAGCGGATGTTCCCGGAAGTCCGCGAAACGCGGAAGCAGAAACTGGTGCGGATGAGGCGGGGCTCGCCGATCATCCCGCCGGCCACCGCCTGTTGCACCGCGTGGGTGAGCGGGTGCGAGCGGTACATGAATGCCTCGGTCAGCACGCGCCCTTCGGTGGCCGCGACCTTGAACATCTCCAGTGCCTGGCCGGTGTTGGCGGCGAAGGGCTTTTCGCAGAGCACATGCTTGCCGGCCCGCAGCGCCTTGATCGTCCATTCATGGTGCATCGAGTTGGGAAGCGAGACGTACACGGCATCAATGTCCCTCGACGCGAGCAATTCTTCGTAAGAGCCAACGGCGGTTGGGATGGGATGCGCGGCGGCAAAGTCGCGGGCCGAACCCGCGGAGCGCGAGCCCACTGCGTTCACGATGGATCGGCGTGCGCTGGAAAAGCCGGCGGCGAACTGCCGGGCGATGTTGCCCGTGCCGAGGATGCCGAAGCGAAGGGTGGGGGCCATGGGAAAGCAGGATACCGCTACTTGCGTACGCGAGGGAACACCATCATCGTATCACAGGCGTCTCGCCCGTGCCGATGGCGCGGTAGTTGAAGAATTACGATTCAGACAATCTCAACGCACTCCGCACGGGCGAGACGCCCGTGATACAACGGGCCAATTCGCAGATCGAATTCGGAATTAGTGCCGTAGGGTTCGCTTCAACGAACGCTGTCCTACCCCCTCAGCCCGCCGAACCGCGTCCGCTGAAGCGGACCCTACGATTCCATGGGAATACCCGCGACCATTTGAATCAGCTCCCCGGCCCCTTCCCGGAATAAACGGGCAGGTATCGGTTGGGCATTTGCAGGATGATGAGTGCCATGGAGGTGGCGTAGTCGTCGCTGAAATCGCCGGACCAGTGGTCGCCTTCCTCTTTCTTGATGAGGTCGTCGCGGATGGCGGGGTAGAACTCGGACCAGTACTCGCCGCCGGCGAGGAACATGGCCTGGGTGCCGTAGTAGTAGCCGTAATAGAAGTGGCCTTCGTTGAGGCGGCCGCTGTGGCCGGGGGTGAATTGCTTGAGGTATTCCAGGCCGTGCTTGAGTTCATCGCCCTGGAAGACGCCCGCGTAATAGAGGGCGCAGACGCCGGCGGCGGAGCGGGGGAAGGCGCTGCCGCCCATGCCGCCGCCCTGGTTGGCCATATAGCTGAAGCCGCCGTCCTGGTTCTGACAGCGGCGGACGTACTTGATCGACTTATCCACGACTTCCTTTTCCACCTTGATGCCCGCATCGCGCGCGGCGCGAAGGGCCATCACCTCACAGATGGTCACGGAGATGTCGGCGTCGTAGGGGGCGGGCTGATAGCGCCAGCCGCCTTCGGGGTTTTGCGTGTGCTCGATGAGATGGATGGCTTTCTGAAGTTTTTCCTTGACCGCCTCGTCGCCGGTCATGCCATACACCTCGGCTAAAAAGAGCGTGGCGAAACCGTGGCCGTACATCGGCCCCTGGCTGGCGTCGGAGGCGATGAGTCCCGATTCCTGGCAGCTTTGGAGAACGAAGTCGAGGCAATGCTGGACTTCCTTGCCGTATTTGCCGCGGCCGGGCAGGTTGCCGGCCTGCATGAAGGCCAAACCCGCGAGGGCGGTGATGCCGGCGTGGTTGGAATAGCCGGCGATGCCGGTGCCGTAGGTGCCGTCGCCGAGTTTCTGCTTGGCCGACAGCCATGCCAGGCCCTTTTCGACGGCGGCCTGCTGCTGAGGCGTGATCTCATCGCCGCGCACCTGGCTGGGCTGGGCAGCAAGGCCGGCGAGATTGCCCTTCTTCACCGTCGGCACCGGCTCGGCGAAAGCGGGGGCGGCCAGGCTAAGAAAGAGAAGAATCGCGCAGAGACGCCGAGGCGCGAAGATCGCAGAGAGGCAGAAGAAACTGGGAGGGGAGTTGGTCATTGCAAAATCCTTACGCTACGGAAATCCTGGGATTGGTCGGTATTGTATGGGGGATAGATCGAGTCCTTCGACTTTTGCACCGTCAGCACGGGCGAGACGCCCGTGATACGATGCGGTATTTCTCATGCGGTCGGCTACAGACGCCCGAGGCGCCAAAAGTAACCGCCCCCCGACACATAGGCATTCAGCCTTGCTGCTCAACAAACAACTGACAGCTGACAATTCTCTTCTCTTACCTCTGCGTCTCTGCGCCTCCGCGGTAATCTCCTCTTTTCGGCAGCCGAAAAACATCACCGCTTGCTCGCCTGCTCGGCAAGTGAGCGATAATAGTCCTCGACGAGCTTTTCATATTTGCCAAGCGGCTTATCCGTGGCGCCTTCCTGGACGGCAGGGCGGTCGCGTTTGCTCATTTTGCCCCATTCGTCGAGGGCTTCGCGGACGTTGGCGCTGGGATCGAGATTGGAGCCGGCCTGGCCCAGCGCGCTCTTTTGGGCGGCGTTGGTGCCGCCTTCCTTGGGGGGTTGGTTGCCGTTGGCGGTTTGTTGTTGGCCTTGGCCGGGCTGCGGCTTGGGCTTGCCCATCCGCTGGCCCTTGCCCTGGCCGGGCTTGGACTGGGCCTGCTGCTGCTGGGCCATTTGGATCAGCGCGTCGATGTCGATGATGATGCGTTTTTGGATTTCCTGCGTGACCTTGCCCGGATCATCGTTGAGGGCCAGTCGCTGGCGTGAGCGGGCCATGCGGTCGCCGGTGACTTTCACGTCCTTGCCGGCGGTGTTGTCGGTCACCTTATCGTTGAGCAAGTCGTCCTGGATTTCCTTGTTATCGATGTCTTCCTTGCTGGCTTCCTCGGGAAGTTGGTCCTTGGGATCGGGCTCGGGGCGCAGCTTGATCTTGCCCTGGCTGGCTTTCTGCAGGAGCCGGTCGAGAAGGTTGCGGATGTCGCCCTGGCGGGCGCCCAGGTCCTGGAGTTCGGGTTTGTCCTTCTCCTTCTGCTTGTCCTGCTCGATGGTTCCAGTGTTGATGCTCTGCTGGTTTTTCTTGAGGAGGCGCAGCTCGGCTTCGCTGGGGAGCTTGGCCTGCGGGCTGGATTTGCCGCCCCCTCCGCCGCCGTTGTTGCGGTCGTCGAATTTCTTTTTGTCCAGCTTCTCGACGAGGCTGTCGATCATCGCCTGGATCTGCTCCTCGGTGTGGCGCTCGGCGACCTGGGTCGGCTTGCCGGTCTCGGGCTTGGCGAGGTTGTCCTTCACCTGGCCCATCGCCTTGACGATGTCCTTGTTGGCCCAGGAGAAAACGATGCTGTCAAGCTTTTGCAGGTCCTTGCCCAGTTTCTGGGCTTTGTCGATTTGCTTGCCCTGATCGCCGGGCAACTGGCCGAGGCGCACGGCCTGCTCGCGGGGAAGATCGCCATTGTCGCGCGGTGATTTGTCGATCGCGACAACATCCGCGCCGATCTTCTTCTGCGATTTAAGCAGTTCCACGTACGCCTGCTTGAGGGTTTCGGTGTCCTTCTCCTCGATCTGCTTGTTCACGTCCTTCAAGGCTGCATCAATTTTTTGCTTGGCTTCAATGAGTGTGGCCAGTGCATCCACCTGCGGCGGCTGATATGCCTCGGGCAGCTTGTTTTCGCGGAGATGAATGATGGCGCGTTCCATGTCGCCGGCGGCTTGCGTGAGCTTGGCGGATGCCGAGGGGTCGGGCAGCGACTCGGCCTGCTTGGCGATGTCGCGGCAATTGCGCTGGGTTTGCTCCTGACTGGCCGACAGACTCTCCAACCCCGGCGCGCCCGGCAGGTTCTTGGGATCGCGGGCGGCCAGTTCGATCAGTTCATCACGCTCCTTGGAATCAAGTTGCTCGACGCGCTTGGGGCCGCCCTGGATGAGCAGGTTATCGATGTTGTGCCCGGCCTGCCGTTCGATGAGTTCCGCGACAAGCTGCTGGATTTGTGCCAGTTGCCGGGACAACTCCTCGAGGCGTTTGTGCTCGGCTTCCTTGAGCTTGTTGAGGATTTGGTCGAGGCCCAGCTCAACTTGCCGTTGGTTGGACTGCGCCTGCGCCTGCTGGTTTTGCTGCATGTCCTGGGCGGCCTGCTGCTGCTTGGAGGGCAGCGCCTGGGTCTTGCCAATCTGGGCGGCCTGCTTCATCGCCTCGGCGGCGGCAGGGTCGGACTTGGTCGATTTCTCGGCCTTGGCCGCCGTGTTGGCGATGAGCTGGTCAAGCTGCTTGGCCTGCTCCTTTTGCTCATCGGACTGCTTCTTGATTTGGTCCTGGTCTTCCTTGCTCAGCTCCTCGGGCTTTTTGCCAATGTTGTTTTTGTTGGCATCCTGGAATTTCTTCTCGAGTTGATCCTGCTTGTCGCGGGCCTGCTGGAATTTTTGAATGAGATCCGAAAGTCCGCCCATCTCGCCCAGCCGATCCATCGCCTTTTGCAGTTGGTCGGCGGCCTGTTGCTGGCTTTGAGTGGCTTTGTTCATGGCCAAGGCGCGCTGCTGGGCGTCCTTGGTCTGCTGATCGGCGTTTGCCTTGGGATCCTGCGGCGGATTCTTGGCGGCATCGAGATTCTGCTTGGCATCGCGCATGGGGCTGTCGGCGGCCTGGCGCAGGTCTTTCTCCACCTGCGCGGCGGTCTGCTTCAAGCCGCCCTCGGGCGATTTGTTCTCCGCCATCTTCCGGACCAACTGCGCGAGCCGGTCCGCAAGCTGCATGGTTTGCGATTGTGAGCCGCTCTGGTCGTTGGAAAGCCGTTCGGCCTGGGCCTTGTCGGCGGCGTCGAATTTCTTGTTGCGATCCAGGCCCTTTTTGAGGGTTTCAGTCTCGGCCTTTTGCCGAAGCTCGCTCATGTGCTCGGCCTTGATCTGCTGCTGCACGGCCTCGGCGATGGCCTGCGCCTGGCGCTCCCATTCGGACTGGCTGATGATGGTGATGCGCAGCTTGCCGCTGGGAACCCAGTCGTGCTGCTTGCCGTTGAGATTGAAGTTGTCCTTCACCTGAATGAAATATTCGAGCACGTCGCCGGGCTTGAGATTCGCCTTATCGAGGCTCGCCAGTTCCCAGTGATACCCCAGGCGGTAGCGCTTGCGCTCCGGGCTGGTGTCCGCGGGTTCCCAGGTGGTATCGGGAGCGGCCACGGCGGCGTTTTTCACCAGATCGACCATCCAGTGATTGGGCCCGCCCGGACCGGCGGCGGCGGCTGGGTCGGTGGACTTCTCGGCGGTGCTCACGCGATCGATGACAAGCTGCGCGCCCAGGATGCCATAGTCATCCTCGGCGGCGGCCTTGATGTCGAACCCCGCGACGGCGGGCCGATCCTCGCTTCGCTTGGGCTCCTCGATCTGGATCGAGGGCGGCTCATCTTCCTTGACGATCAGCTCATATTCTTCGCCGCCGGCGTTTTGAAAGCCGTCGGTGTCGGTCCCCTTGATGCCAAAGCGGAGCGGCGCATCGGCCTGGAAATGCGCGATGGCCACACCGGGCGTCGCGCGGTCCCACTTGATGGGGGGAAGTTTCTGGCCTTCCTTGGCGGGCTTGAGTTCGACAGGCGCGCTTTCCTTGAGGGTCTTGTTGAAGGCGATGCGCACCACGACCTGCGATCCATACGCCATCACCGCGGGCCGGTCGGCAAGATTGATGTTGGTTGCCACCGATGGCTGCACGTATGCCGGCGGTGTGACGGCAGCGCTGACGCCGGCCACTTCAAGCCGGGGAACCACGGCGACCGGCGCGAGGCTCATTTCATCATCGCCGGCTTCAAGGCGCACCTGCAGGCTGGCGGATTTGTGGCCCTGCTCCAGGCGGGCATCGAGCATGGCGGTGTAGACGCCGTCGTGGTGGGTCATCACCTCCGACTGCCAGGGGCCCTGGTCATAGCGGTAATGAATGACCGCTTTCCGCGAGGCTTTGTCGCCTTTGGTGAGGCGGATTTTCACCGGCACGCGCTGCCCAACGGGCACGCGCTGGGGAACCGCGCTTTCCAGCTTGATCTCGACGCTGCGGGGCCACTGCTCGCTGCCAAGCATGAGCCGATTGGCGGCGATGTGCAGCCAGCCGCTCTTTCCGCCCCAGGTCATGAGCAATGCAAGCACGGCCACGGAGGCCACCGCGCCCGCCCCCGTGTAGTAGACGGGGCGGCGAAGGATCACCTGCTCCAGATCGACGCCGCGCGCCAGGTCGGTGGCCTCGGTGACCACGCGCTGCTTCATGGTTTCCGAGCCCGGCACTTCGCCCTGGGCAAAGCCGACGGTGCTGCGCAGGCGATCGTCGAATTTAGGGAAGCGGTGCTCGACGAAACCGGCGACATCACCCAGCGCCAGCTTCGAGCGGGCCGGCGTCACGATGCGCCGCCAGATCAGGTAAAGCAGCGAAGCGCCGGCGGCGATCATCAGCAGCAGCCGCGCCCGCCAATCCAGCCCCAGCGACCAATCGACGAACACGGTGGCCACCAGCAAGCCGACAAAGGCAGCCACGGCAAGGTTCGCGCCGACGGCAATCGCCAATACGCGCACTTTCCGTCGAACCGCCTGCAAGGAGTCGATCAATGTTAACGGGGCCATGTTTGATCCTTTTGCCGGATTGGTCAGTGGGGTCAGTTGTGGGTGGTTCGTTGTGGGTTGGTCGTATCACGGGCGTCTCGCCCGTGCATAGTGTTTTAAGCTTAGAAGTACCGCAATTCCTCTACTATCGCGCCATGCGCACGGGCGAGACGCCCGTGATACGTTAAAGGTCGCGTAACCCCGGCCCTGTCATCCACGGCCCAGGGCGACTCCGCGCACAACCGACCACACACAACCCACAACCGACCCATTCAAACCAACCCATACACCTTACGTATCACCCATTCGCCAGTCAGAAGTAGCATGAAAAGCACGACGGCCAGCGCGAGCAGCGCGGGTTTATCCCACACGCCGACCCGGTGCGGCTGCAGGATTGTACGCGCTGCGCTCTGGAGAAGATCGGGCAATTTCGCCCGGGCCTCGGCCAACGTGATCGCCTGGCCGGCCGTTTCGTTGGCCACGCGCGAGAGCAGGGTGCGGTCCACCTGCGGGTCGGCCAGCTCAAGCCGAGGGTAAATCACGTTGATTCTTACATCATAGCGGCTGGCGCCTTCGATGTTCGAAGGAAGCGTCAGTGTGTATTCGCCCAGCCGGTCGGCGCCGACGGATGCCGTGTACGAATCGGGCTGGCCGGGTTCCTTCTGCAGCTTCACCGCGCTCACGACCTGGCCCTTCTCATCCCTCATCTGGACGCCGATCTCCGGCGGAAGTTCCCGGAGTTTGGTCGGATCGAGAACGCGCAGGCGAAGTTTCACCTGCTCTCCCTGAGTATAAGTGGGCCGATCCGAGGCGAAGGTCATGGCGTGCTGGCCCAGCTTCTTGCTGCGGGCCAGATAGCGAAGCTGCTGGATCCAGTAGGTGTCGAAAATGCTTTCGCCGGTGTAGAAGCGCCAGCGCCAGGAATCATCATACGCGCTGAAAAGCGTGCGGCCCGGCCCATATCGGCCCAGCACCAGCAGCGGCGCCTTGCGGCCATCGGGGCCCAGATCGGTCGGATGCTCGGCATACACATCCGCGCCGGGCTTGGCGGTGATCCCCCGGCAATACCAAAACAGCGGCTGAAGCTGGTCCTTGAGATAGCGGTCGTTCTGGGCCTTGTCGGTGAAGAATCGGAAAATCGAGGAGTCCTGCCCCTGCTTGGTGAGCATGGGCCGGAACCCTTCGGTGATGGCATCCGCCGGCCAGCCCGCCTCGGTGCGGATCACATTCACCGGCAGCAGCGCCTCAATCGGCGTGTTGCGGTAGGCGGCCGGCGACCATTGCGGGCCGGCGATCATCCCAAAACCGCCCGCCTTCTTCGACACGAACTCCGAGATCATCTGGAGCTGCGCATCGGCAAGCTGCCGGGGATCGACATCCCCGAACAGCACCACATCGCATTCCATGAGCTGCTCAAGGCTGGTGGGAAACTGGCTGAAGGGGAAATATTTGTATTTTTCCGACTCGCCGCGCGCTTTAAGGTCGGTGTGTTCCTGGGCGAAAGTCGGATCGGCGCTGAGCAGGACGCACGAGATGTTCACCGTCCGATCGCGGATCATCTCGTTCTTGATGTAGCGGTATTCCCAGCGCGGATACCCCTCGACGTACAGCACGGTGATCTTGGCGTCGAGCACCGACAACGGGGCGGAGCGGGAGTTGTCGCTTTCGTCAATCTCCCCCGCCTGCGGCTCGGCTTCCGCTTGCACATCCAATGGCCCGACCTGCTCGGGCTTGAAAAGAAGCTCCTCCTCGTGCGGCTTGTCATCGGGGAGGTTGACGGTCTTTTCCGCCAGCCGGCCATCGGGATCGCGCAGGGGCAGGCCGGTCTTCTTATCGGTGAGCCTGAGCTTCACCGGATGGCCCGGCTCATAACCGGTGGCGCGGACCATCATCTTCACGTTAACGATGTCGCCCGTGAACGCGCTGTCCTCGACGCTCAGGGATTGCACCTCAATGTTTTTTGGCGCCTGATCCGAGCCGATGGCGATGGGGTAAACTTTCACGCCATAGTCGGCCAGTGTTTTGTAGGCGTCGGCCAGGGGGGCGGTGGGGGTGTCGCGGCCATCGGTGAGGATGACCACCCCGGCCAGCCGCTGGCCCTGCAATTCATCCAACACGCCCAGGATCGAGGAAATGACCTGCGTGCTGACGCCTTGCGCCTTGAGATTCTGAAGCGCTTCGATGAGCTTTGGATTGGCGGCGGGCGGCGCGGTGCCTTTGCCGGCGGGTTTGCCGATTTCATCGGCGCCGGCGACGGCCCCGATCTGCCGGGCCGTGCGATCGAAGGCGTAAAAGTGCAGGGAATGAACCGTGGCCAGCTTGCGGATCAGGGCCTGATCGTTGCCGGTAAGTAAGTCCACCGCGGCGGCCAGGCGCGAGGGGCCAAGCGAGGAGGGAGAGGAAGGGCCGGGGGCTGCCGATGCGGCAGGGCCGGCGGGAGGGGTCACATCCCGCACCGTCATGCTCATCGAATCATCCACCAGCACCGCCACCACCGACGGCTCTATGAGTGTTGAAGTGCGCGTGAGAACCGGATTATTGAGCAGGAAGATGACCAGCGCGATCAGCCCGGCGCGCAACGTGCCGAGCAGCAGGCGGCCAAAACTGGATCGCCCATCGAGCCGGTAGACCGCGATCACCAGTAGCGCGCCGCCGATTGCCAGTGCCAGATTCCAGGCCAGCGTGCCGCTGACGACCATGAGAAGAAATGCGACCAGCGCGACCCGGCCCAGCGTCAGGATTCCCGCCCACCGCCGGGAAACCAGCAAGCCGATCAGCAACGCGACCATGATGATCAACAACCCGATGCTCCACCAGGAAGGCCCGGCGAAGATGGGAACGAGCACCGCCGCCAACCCCGCGCACGCCGCTGCCGACCAATGCCGGGCGCGCTCCAGCCGGGGGTGAGCCGACCGGCGGAACAACAGAGCCAACAGCCCGATGGCGGCAATCGCCATCACATAATTGGCCATCGCCCCGGCTTCGCCAATGAGCGGCCCAGGCCAGTGCGGGTCAAACTTAAACCCCGGCTCGCCCATGGCGGCATAATCAGGCCCCCAGATCAATTTCTGAATCCAATTCATACTTCAATCCAAGCAAGCGAAGAATCTCACCACGGAGGCACGGAAACACGGAGGCGCTTTCGATTCAACCGGCACACTTGGGTGATCGCCAAAGAAAGCTCACCATTCAGCATTCTAGTTTCTCGCAAAAGGGGCGCGTCGCCTCGACTGCGCCTCCGTGCTTCGGTGTCTCCGTGGTTATCTTCTCTTTGGGTGTAGTCGTCGATGTCACGAAACCGCCGGTTCCAGCGGCCGCGGCGCGCCGATGGCCGTGCGCCCCGGACGTGGGACGGCCGGCGAATCGCCGGGCGATACCTCTGTTCCGCGATGATGCCCGAACTTCATCGCGATGAAGCACTCGAATCCGATCAGCATCAACAATGCCAGCAGGCACCACCATCCATAGTCGCGCCCTTCACGGGCGTCGACGGCAACGCTCACCTCCGCCGACTGAAAGTTAATCGGAATGTCCCCCAATGCCTTGGCGATGGCATCGTCGGTCAATGTCGTGACGTTGGCCTCCTCGGCGGCGGGAACGTTGACGGCAATCGGCGTCTTGTGGTTGCCCAACGACAGCATATACAGGCCCGGCCGGCTGATCGGATCGGTATGGTAAGCGGCCTTCCACGCCGAGTCTTTGTCCTTATCCGCATTGGCGGGCGCGTCGGCATCGGGCGGGGAGACGACGATTTGCCGGCCGCCTGAATCCGACATGGAAGGCGCGGAAGTCATGCGGACGGTCGGCGGAATAATCAGCCGATCTCCCACGGTCAGGTTCATCCAGTAGTCCCCCACGCGCACGGTGCCGGCGAGCAATTCGTGCATCAGCTCCAGATATGCCATTCGGCTCGTGAAGTAGCCCCAGTCTTCGTCGCGCGCGGTGGTCGAGACGAAGATGACCCGTCCCTGGCCGACCGAATGCACGGTAATGGCCGGATCAGGCGCGGTCCTGGCGTTGGCGGGAACGTAATCCAGCACATGCTCCACGCCGCTCTTGGCCGGCACATCCACCTGCCAATAACGGAAAATATCGATCGTATCCAGCCCGGTGTTTTCCTGGTTGGCGAAAACGTGCAGCAGCGGGTGAAGCACGGATTTGGGTTTGAAGTCAAAATGAAATGCCTGCTGGTTTGCGCCGGCGCTCATCAGCTTGACCAGCGGCCCGGGTAGAAGCTTGCGCGGCAGCAGCAGGCTGTTGTAGTTTTCTTTGCTCACCGCGTCGCCCATGAACACCATAAGCGTGCCGCCCTGGCGCACGAACTTTTGCAGGGCATCAGCCTGTGTGGGGGTGATCTGCCCGACGCCGGCCAGGGCGACTGCTGTGTAATCGCCCAATACCTTGTTGCCCAATTCCAGATCGGTGATCAACTCCGGCGAAATATAGCTGTCGTTTTGGCCCGGTTTGGCGTCGGGTCGCATTTTTTCTGGCGAAAACGCGGTGGCCAGAAACGAGCCGGAGCCTTCCAGGGGATTGATGCCGCGCTTGCCTTCAACAATCAGCACTTTGAGTTCGGAAGCCACGTCGATAACGCGATTGCGGATGTTGTCGATGGAAAGATGGTCATCATCAATGAGCTGCGCGGTGAGGACATGCGGGCCGCCGGTCTTGAATTCAATGTTGGACGCGACGACGTCCGGCGTTGAGTTGGAGAGCTTAATCGTGCCGCCGGTTTTCTCGATCGGCTGATCGTCCAACTTCCATTGCAGCGTTGCATCGCGCGGCGGACCGAAGCCTTTCACCTGCGCCCGGAACTGCGTCTGAAACTGTGTGTTGACCAGGTTCTCGGTGGGTTGCAAATCCAATACCGCGCCGTTCCACTGCGGCTTGCCCGCCGACAGGCTGAAATGGCTGACCTTGTACAAACCCGCCAACTCCGGCCCCACCTGCTTGAGGGCCTGATTGGAGGCGCCTTCCCACGCGCTGCGGGTGGAATCGGAAACGATGTATAGGTTCTTGGCCGGCTGATTGTTCTCCTCGCGCCCGATCTTCAAAGCCAGTTGCAGCGCGCCCGCCAGATCGGTGTCGGAGTAGGATTGCTCAATCCGCCCGACCGCGGCCCGTGCCGCTTCCATGTCAAACAACGGCTTGGAAATCACCGCGACGGCTGGCTTGGCGGCGGTGATGACGACCACCGCCTCTCCGCCGGCGGTGGGGCGGCTCAACAGTTCGGTGACCAGTTTCCGCGCCTGATCCAGATGCGTTTTGGCGCCGCCGGGATGATTCGCCTCATAGGCCGCCGAATAGCTGTTGTCGATGATGAATACGTTCAGCGCCGTGTGCCGGCCAAATTGCGCCATCGCCCCGCTCTCGCATCCGAGAGGCCGCGCGACCGCCATCCCCAGTAGCAAGACCATCAGGCAGCGCGTGGCGAGAATCAGCCATTGCTCGAACTTGAGCCGCCGCCGATTCCGCTTCATTGCCCGCAGCAAAAACTCCATCGCCGCCCACGTCACGGTCTTGAAGCGCCGGCGGTTGAGCAGATGGATGATGATCGGAATCGCCATCAACCCCAGCCCAGCCCAAACGAAGCTCCAGGTTAGGAAGCCGAATGCGAGAAGTGCATGTGCGTGAAGCAAGGTCATGGTTTGTCAGTTGTCAGTTGTAGGTCGTTGGTTGTGGGTTGTGGGTTGTGGGTCGGAGGTTGTTAGTGCTCATGTGCCGGTTCCGACTCCGAAAGCCCGACCCCTCTGACTCCCGGCGTAGGTTGTTAACAACCAACCACCCACAACCCACCACTCGCTTCTCCTCATTTCATACTTGCCGATCGCGTTGCCAGGAAACCGCTGAGGGAAACATCCAGCGGATCGCCGCTGTTCATGCGCGTGAAGTCGATGTGCATGCCCCGGCAAAGCCTGGACAACTCGGCGGTGAAGGTTGCAAGCTCCTGCAAATATCCGTCCCGCAGCGCCTGCGGGTTGGTCAGCAGTTCACCTGCGTCCTCAAGCCCCTTGAACAGTGTCGTATCTTCAAAAGGGAATTCGATCTCCTGGGGATCGAGCATCTGGAACGCCATGATCTCGTGCTTCTTGTAGCGCAGATGGCGCAGGCCCTTCTTGATGCTTTCGATGTCGTCGAAGAAATCGGAAAGAATGACGATCAGGCTGCGATGATTGAGCTTCTCGGCCAACTGATCGAGAATGCGCCCCGTCCCCGTTTTCTTCAGGCGCGGCACCAGCGTCAGCTCGCGCGTGATGATCTTCCATTGCGCCGGCGTGTTGCTCGGCTTGATGTAGTGCTTCAGGTCCGTATCAAAGACGGCCAGCCCGACCGAATCCTGCTGCTGAATGGCCATGTAAGAAAGCGACGCGGCGATGGCGGTGGCGCTGTCATACTTGCTCCAGCGATCCGGGCCATTGAAGACGGAACTGAACCCCATCGATTCGCTGCAATCCACCACGCAAATCAGATGGAGATTGGTTTCCTCGAGGTATTGCTTGAGATAGATTTTGTCGGTTTTGCCGAAGACCTTCCAATCGACGTGGCGAATATCGTCGCCGGCGACATAAGGCCGATGTTGCGCAAACTCAACGGAAATCCCCTGGTACGGCGAACGGTGCATGCCGGTCATCAAACCCTCGACGATCAGCCGGGCCCGCAGGTCCAGCGATGAGATGCGGGCCAGCGTGCGCGGGTCGAGGTATTTGCGGTAATCGGTGGCGGTTTGGGTCATGCAGCGTCAACCTTGGATCTGTAATAAATCCGTGAGCGTTTCAATCTTGAGGAAGGTCGTCAAGTCCCATTGTTAGGATCATTGTCACTTTTCTAAGGTCCTCTTTCACCAGCGTCTTGTCTGCCAGATCCCAAACCAGCTCCTGTCGCTCCGGATGGCCCAGCGGGTCAAACCCCGGCCATACAACAATAAAGCGATAGCGATCCGTCCGCACATGCTCCACTTCCACCTGCGCGCCTTCAAAAGCACTCTGCAGTGCAGTGCTAAGCTGCTCAACGTAGACGGGTCTTATCAAAGTACTTTCAGCCATTGTTTTACCTCGGCAATTGCAGTGAGAAATTCAGTTGCATGCTCGCGGCTAGTGCATTGTCATGCTTCCAAATGCGGGTAAAACTCTAGTGATTTACCCCAAAATCATTGCGTGACAATGCACTAGCCGACTTGGGCGAGTAGCGCGCGTATATGGACCAATGCTCACAAACCCGTTCAAACCGCGGCCACGCAGGACGATTATTCAACCCATTCAATCCCTCCAACTTCCGTTTGATCTCTGGAAGAAACAAAGCCGCCGATGTACATCGCTCCATTCAAGCGGGCATTGTCGCGGCTGTCGAAGAGGCAAATTGCATCGTCATACCGTCGATCAGCTACCGCCCGAAGCTGCCCGGGCGTCAACCTGCGTTTCAAAAAAATTGCATGAGATTCAACGCCCATTCCTGATCTCAGGTCTTTCCATCGGAAATGTTCCCTCACGCCGCCGGCTGATCCCGCAACAGCTTCGCGGTGCTCTTATCCAGCTCGTCGTAGTTCTGCCGGGGAATGTGCTCGATCAGCTTTCTAACGATTGTGTCGCTCTTAATTCCCTCGGCCTCGGCGTTGAAATTCGTCACGATCCGGTGCCGCAATACCGGGAACGCGACCTGCCGGATGTCATCGGTGCTCACATGGTAACGGCCCTTGAGCAGCGCCCGCGCCTTTCCCGCGAGAATGAGATATTGGCTGGCGCGCGGGCCGGCGCCCCAACTGACGTATTCACTGACGAATGCCGGCACGTTCCCTTCCGTCCGGCGCGTCAGCCGGCTGAATTGCAGCGCGTATCGGATCACATGATCCGCCACCGGCACTTTCCGCACGATCTCCTGAAGCTGCTGAATCTCGTCCCCGCTGAGCACATGCTTCAGATCGATCTCCCGGCTCATCGTCGTCAAACGCACAATCTGAAATTCCTCTTCCTCGCTGGGGTATCCCACGTTGATGTTGAACATGAACCGGTCGAGCTGCGCCTCGGGCAGGGGGTAGGTGCCTTCCTGCTCGATCGGGTTTTGAGTGGCCAGCACGAAGAACGGCTGGGGCAGACGGTGCTGCTTGCCGCCTGCCGTCACCTGATGTTCCTGCATCGCCTCAAGCAACGCCGACTGTGTTTTGGGCGGCGTCCGGTTGATCTCGTCGGCGAGAATTACATTGGCAAACACGGGCCCGCGCACGAAACGCATGCCGCGCCCGCCGGTCGTCTTGTCTTCCTCAATGATGTCCGTGCCGGTGATGTCCGACGGCATCAGGTCCGGCGTGAACTGGATGCGGTTGAAACTCAGTCCCAGCGTTTTAGCCAGCGTCGAAATCAGCAGCGTCTTTGCCAGCCCCGGCACACCCACCAACAGCGCATGACCCTTGCAAAACAGCGCAATGAGCAATTCCTCGATCACCTGTTCCTGCCCGACGATTACCTTCCCCAGTTCGGCCCGCATGTTGTGGTAGCCCTGCTGGAGCTTTTCCACGGCGGCCAATTCTTCAGAGGCCAGGTCTGTCTGCTGCGGCTTCACCAATCCGATGTTCTCTGCCATGTCGTATTCCACTTTCTTAAATTGCCCATCAACCCGGCGTTACATTCGCTACAATTGCCCCGCCCCGACTATTGCTATCCGCCCCCGGAGGAAAAGTTGCATGCCCGAACTCCCGGAAGTCCAGACCGTCGTCGTAACGCTGCAACCCAAGCTACAGGGCCGGCGCATCACCGGCGTCCAACTCGCGCGGCAAGACATCGTTCAACCCGAGGATGCCGACCTCGTGAGCCTGCTCACCGGCCGCATCGTTCAATCGATCCAGCGCAGGGGCAAGCGAATTATTATGACGCTTGATGATAGCAACCGATTCTTCTTCCATCTAGGAATGACCGGCGGCCTGACAGTCCAGCACGCCGATGAAGCCGTCCCGCCCCACACGCATCTGATACTTAGCCTGCAAGAGCCGATCCCTGGTCTGATGAAAATGCCGGAGCAGTCGTCGTCTGCTCTCTGTTGCCAGGGGCAAGCTCTTCTCCCT
>DASRLH010000355.1:0-10219 GCA_035648595.1 Tepidisphaeraceae bacterium | reverse complement strand
CCTCAGTACACCAAGGCAATCGGGCACACGTCCTCGTGGCTATCCGACTATTCACTTGCCAAAGAACATCGAACATTCATTTGCCCGGTCGGGCAGCAAAACATCCGAAATCAACCCCGACGGCTTTCGCCATCGACGCCGGTAAACCTCCGGAACTCACCGCAAACGCAAAAGTTTGGCCGGTCAGGGGAGGCGGGATATTAGCGATTTTTCAATCGCTGTCAAGTGTTGGAAGCGTTGCAAAAAACAACGAGCGGCGTTCGCACCCTCAACGTCACAGTTCAAGCACCGCGACTCCGCAAACCGCCGGGGGGTATGAACCAACAGGAGCATTATGGCAACCTTGATCGGCAATGTCAACTTGATCGGCGAATTTTTGTTTCCAATGGAAGAAAGAGGAATCACCACGAAGGCACAAAGGCACGAAGTAATTCGCGTAATAGGCGAATTCTGCTTTTTGTGAAATCTGCGATTCCCGTGCGAACTGAGTCGCATGTTGGTTTGGTTGCGAGCGCGTTCAGCGTGGTGCGGCATCCGAACTGGCACAAGCGCGCCGAACTTTCTCGCGTTCCAGTATTCATATTGTTACCATCGGCTCAAACTATGCTAAAAATTGTGGCACAGCGGATCGATCATGTCGCCATCGACGTGGTTGATGTCGAGCGGTCGAGGGCTTTTTATGGCGGGCTGCTGGGGCTCAAGGAGTTGCCGCGCCCGGCGAGTTTCACGTTTGGCGGGGCATGGTTTGCGGTGGGTCCTGAGGTTTTGCATCTGGTTGTGCGCGGCGAAACATTTCCGCCGGCGCCGCATCATTTTTGCCTGTGGGTGACGGATGTACGGTTGGCGGCACTCGTGCTCGATGCCGCCGGATATGAAATCACCTGGGACACGCGCTACAAAATCCCCGGCATCGATCGCTTCTTCACCCGTGATCCGGATGGAAATCGAGTTGAACTTCAGGGATCGGATTCTGCCGGCCCTTCGGATGCCCCTCGTATTGATTGAACCGGCAACTTTTGCAATTCGGCGGTGTCTGCATCATTATGGAGCGCGTCTGAGGCCGCCGAATATTCGCGACAGCGTTGTTTCGCGGACGCGGCGACCGCGGGTCGCGCCACATGTTCATGGGAGCCAGGGATCATGGGAAAAATCCGAGCATCGCGTAATGATCGACGTCCGGCCGTGGTTGAGTCGCTGGAAGGGCGCACGCTCATGAGCGTCACCGACCCCACGACGCCCACGCTTCTGATTCACATGAACGGAAACGGCGTTTACCACGGCTCACTTTTCGACGGCACGCCGTTCGTCATGCACCTGCGCAACGGCGCGGCGGACGTTTACCAGATCGACAACCGCCTGCAATTGCTCGTGGGCGCCACCAATAAGGGCTGCACCCTCACGCTCGACGGCAAGTTCATTTTGGCCAATGTCATTGTCAGCGGGCTGCTCAAGAACTTTAAGGCCCCGGAGGCAACGCTGGCCGGCGTGCTCTCGGTGAATGGATCGGCGGGCACCGTGCTCCTCAACAGCATCACCGGAAGCCTGCTCACCACCGGCAGCCTGGGAAAACTGGTGACCGGCAGCGTAACCGGCACCGTCGCCGCCGGCGGGGCGGTCGGGGCAATCACCGTCGGTTCCCTGGATAACGCGACCGTATTGAGCGGAGCCAACCTTGGTGCAAATGAACAGGTGGGCGGAGGAGACGATGTCTACACCGTTGGCTACATCGGCAACATGCGCGTCACCGGCCCGATCACCTCATCATTCGTCGGTGTTGGCGTCGCGCCCGGCGTGGATGGCGTGTTTGGAACGCCAGATGACGTGACCGCCGGCGCGGGAGAACTGAAGAGCCTTTACCTGGCCTTCGGCTCCGATCCCAACAGCCATTTCACCGCCGGGTCGTTCGTGCACATTTCGATGCCTTACCGGGTGAAGCTGCCGATCTTCGATCCGCGATTCCGGGCGATTTAGAGCTTAAAGCACCGGGCACGGGCGAGACGCCCGTGATACGACAAGCCCATTCGACGCTCAAATTCAACAATCACCCGTTGCAGACGGCTAAAGTGTTACTAAAGATGGACATCGCATGCTCGCGCACGAAGTTTAGTCCTCCGCCATTTCCATCTCCGCCTCCATCATCTGCAATGGCGTTTCCGATGGCGCGGCGGCTTCCTCCGTTTGCTCGGCTTCCTTGAAAAGCTGTTGCTGGGCGATTCGTTTGCGGCGGCGGGTGCCGGCGCCGCAGAGTTGCACGCCGGCACAGCCTAGCAGCATTTCCAAATCATCGACCAGCGCGGCACTGGGTTTGACGAAGCGGTCGCGGTCGAGACGCATCGTCACTTTCTGCTCGGAGTCGATTGTGACCTGGATGAACACCTCGGCATTTCCCTTGTGCCGGGCCAGGGTTTCTTCGAGTTGCGCGATCATCTGAGCGCTATGGCGGATTGGGTCGAGCTTGAGGGCGACAGCGGTGGTCAGCCGGCCGATGGCGTCGGCAACCGGCACAAGATCATTCACAACGATGCCCGGCGTCTCGCGGCGGCGGTCGAGCTTGCCTTTCACGAACACGATCGCCTCTGCCGCCACGATATCCGGGTAGCGCTTGGTGATGTCAGCGAGGTTGTCGGCGAAGATCGTCGCGTCCATCTGCCCTTCCAGATCCTCCAGCGTGATGATTGCCATCGGCATGCCCGCCGATCGGCCATTCCTGGTGACGGTTTTCTTGATTCGGCTGATCATCCCGCCAATCGTCACCTCCGTGCCTTCGGAAATGGTGAAGGCCTCTTTGGTGCTGGCGGTGGAGTAGTGTTCGAGCTTGGCCTGATGCTCGGTGAGCGGATGGCTGGTGATGTAGAAGCCGAGCAGTTCCTTCTCAAACTTCAGCAAATCGGCGTCGGGCAATTCGTCGATATTCGGCAGGGTATCGGGCATCCGCGACGGGCTTGGTCCGGCGGCTGCCGCCCCGAACATGCTCATCTGCCCGGCCCGCTTATCCTGCTGCGCGCTCTGCCCGGATTCCACCGCCCGCTCAAGCACCTGAAGCAACTGCGATCGCTTCGCGCCGGTTCCGGCAAACGCGCCGCATTTGGCCAACGCCTCGATAGTGCCGCGCGTGACTTGGCGCAGGTCCACGCGATCGGTGAAATCGTAGATGCTGGCGAAGGGACCCCGTGCCTGCCGCTCGGCGATGATCGCTTCGACGGCCTTCTCCCCCACGCCGCGTACCGCCATCATGCCAAAACGAATTACGCCTTCGGGTTTTGCCTCGATCTTGCGCTTTCGCTTCCCGCCGCTCTTTTCCTCCGGCACCACGTAAATCGGCGTGAAATCCTTATCCGACACGTTCACATCCGGCGGCAGCACTCGCACGCCCTTGCCTCCATCCGTTAGCGTAAGCTTGCGGCATTCCTCGATGTACTCGACCACCTTGTCGGTCGATCCAATTTCGTAAGTCAGCACCGCCGCCATGTATTCGACGGGATGGTACGTTTTCATGTAGGCCGTTTGAAAGGCGATGATGGCGTAGCGGGTACTGTGGGAATTGTGGACGATCAGCCCATCGGCCACAAAGTTGTGGTCTTCATCGACGGTAAGGTCGTAGGTGTCCTGAATACCCTTGGGCTCGATGGATATGACGCGGTCCCAGAAGATATCCGAAGTGGCAGCGTTGGATAGGCGTGCCGATCCGAAGAAAGCGGCCAACTTCGCGAGCGTCGAGCGCCGGAACCCGCGCTTCAGCGCGGAACCATTTCCGTAGAATTCCTTCATGGATACATCTGATTTCGCTTCCAATTCGCGCCAGGTCAGCCCCGCGTGCTGACGTTCCTCGTTAATCCATGTGCGTATTTCCCGGGGAATGGTGTCTTTGCTGGTGAGGCCGGAGGAAGTTTTGCGAAGGCGCGCGACGAGCATGGCCGCCTGCGCATCGCGGCCCAGGCAATGGGGGACGATCCGATCCACAAAGGTTTGAATTGAGTTCTCCCCAACCAGATGAACCGTGTGCCCGTCACGGAGGCCGCCTCGGTATTTGAATGTCTTGTCATGCACGCCGCTGATAATCCCCAGGCGCAAAAGCAGGGTTTGTACATCGCTGGCCAATTGATGCGAGGAAGTTGCGTAATACGGGGTGAAGTTAGTGGCATTGGCAAGGAAGCCGTCCCCCGCCCACAAACGTCCGAGGAAAAGCTCCAGATCGCCATCGCAAAGGGTAAAGACTTCGGGGGGAACGAATTTCTTCGCCGCCTTTTTGCCAACGATGCCCAAGGCGTTTGCCCATCGGAACGCGCCCGATCGCGCGGGCGCATTTGGCTGATGATCATCGGTTGCCACCGATGCGCCGCCGCGCTGGCCCTTCCGAAACCGCGCATCGCGGCCGGTGGAAAGGCACACTTCCTTGCGGTTCTCTCCCGGCCGGCAGTACATGCGCGCCACCGTTTGCGGAAACTGTCTGGCCGCCTGGGCAAAATCCTCCACGAGAACCGAATCGTTACCAAAGAAATACAAGCACGAGGGATGGCAGGTATTGCCTTCTGAAAGCAAGCCGGCCAATGCGATAATCTCATATCGCGGCCATGTATGCGGTGCATTCACATTGAGCCGGCGCGGCGCCGCGATGCGATCGCCGACGTGCAAATCGCCCAATTCTTTCCAACCCTCCAGCGTCCGAAATGGATGATTAGAGGTCGCGGTGATGCGCTTGCCCTGGGCGGTGCGCAACTCGAATACCGGCTTCGCGCCATTCCAGACAACGTCACTCACGTTCCCCGCGCGCAGTTTCCCATCGTCGCCCAGCGCATGGATCGCGAACGGTTGGCGCTCTCGAAAGAGCGCGCCAACGGTCGTGCATTCACCGGTTTGAGCGTTGATGATTCGCGTATCCCCCACGACGCATTTGTTGAACCCATAACCCCCGAACTTCAGGATGAACTCGAAAATCTCCTGCGCCTTTTCCTTGCTTACGCCTTTGTCCATCGTCCCCTTGATGAACGCCGGCTGGAATCTGGCGATGACCTCGACCGTTTTCTTGCTGATTGCTTTGATCAGCTTGTAGGCGTTGCTCAACTCGATGCCGCCGAGTTGGTTGAAGATTTGCATAACCTCTTCTTGATAGACCATAATTCCGTAGGTTTCTTCAAGAATCTTATCCATGATTGGATGCACCGCCGGCACCGGCTCGCGGCCATGCTTGCGGTTGCAGTAGGTGGGGATCAGTTCCATCGGGCCGGGGCGATAGAGAGCGTTGGCGGCGATGAGGTCTTCGATGCGGTCGGGCTGCATCTTCATCAGCAGGTCCTGCATTCCGCCGGACTCAAACTGGAAGATGCCCTTGCTTTCGCCTCGGCAAAACAGGGCGAGGACCGCCTTGTCGGACAGGTCGATTTTCTCGATGTCGATGCGGCCTTTGTCATCCAGCGGCGGGGGGGCCTGGTTGGCGGCCCACTTCGTGGCGCGCTTCTCGCGCGTCTGGAATTCCAACTCGACGGCGCGGGTGAGAATGCTCAGTGTGCCCAGGCCAAGGAAGTCCATCTTCAGCAGGCCGACTTTCTCGGCGATGGGGCCTTCGAATTGCGTGAGGATGTTGCCTTCGCTGTCACGATAGAGGGGGGCGAAATTGTCCAACGGCTGGTCCGCAATGATCACGCCGGCAGCGTGGCAGCCCGCGTTGCGGCACAGGCCCTCCAGCCGTTTGGCGATGTCCACCACGTTTTTGATGGTGGGATTGGCCTTGTAAAGCTCGGCCAGTTCCGGCGATTGGTTCATCGCCTTGTCGAGCGTCATGCCGGGGGTGCCGGGGATGAGCTTCGTGAGCTTGTCCACCTCCGCCAGCGGCACGCCCATCACCCGCCCCACGTCCTTGCAGGCGGCCTTCGCGGCGAGCGTGCCGAAGGTGATGATCTGCGCCACATGGCCATATTTATTGCGAACGTATTCGATCACGCGCTGCCGGCCATCCTGGCAGATATCGATGTCGATATCGGGCATCTCATTGCGGCTGGGGTCCATGAACCGCTCGAAGATCAGGCCATATTGCAGCGGATCGACATTGCACAACCCCAGCAGGTATCCGACCATCGTGCCGACGCCCGACCCTCTGGCGCCGACGGGGATGCCGTTGTCGCGGGCGAAGTTGCAGAAGTCCCAGACGATCAGAAAGTACGAGCAGAAGTTCTTCTTGGCGATCACCGACAGCTCATAGTCCAGCCGCTGGCGGATGGCGGGGGCGACGTCGGCGGTGCCATAACGCCACGTCAAGCCTTCGATGCAAAGCTGGCGGAGGTAACGCTCGTCGTCGGGAGGAAGAGAAGTGCTGAGAGCGGGGGGAGGGGAAGTGCTGAGTGCCGAGGGCTGAGTGCTGAGAAGTTCGGCGGGAGAAGCGTTGAGGGGCTGTGAGTCGGGATCGATTGCCTTGAGTTTTTCGCTGGGGACGCGGTAGACGGGGGCGTATTTTTTGGAGAAATCCAGTTCAAGATTGCACATGCCGGCGATGCGCAGGGTATTGTCAATCGCGCCGTCATATTGGCCCAGCGCCTCGCGCATTTCTTCGGGGCTTTTAAGATAAAGCTGCGTGGGGTACTTGAGACGGCTTTCATCGGTGATCAGCCGGCCCATGCTGATGCAGCAGAGTACATCATGGGCGAAGTGGTCATCCTTATTGAGAAAGTGAACGTCGTTGGTCGCGACCAGGCCGATGCCCATGCGCTTGGCGATATCCGCAAGCTCCGGGTTCACCAGATCCTGGTCGGCGACGTGCTTTTGCACTTCGATGTAGAAGCGATCGGGCCCGAAGATGTCGAGATACGTCTCGGCGACCTGCCGGGCTGCTTTGGCATCGCGCTTGAGGAATGCCGACGGAATTTCACCGCCCAGGCATGCGCTCGTTGCAATCAACCCATTTTTGAATTGCTTGAGCGATTCCTTATCGATGCGCGGCTTGTAGTAAAACCCCTCGCGATACGCCAACGATGAGAGCTTGAGCAGATTGCGGTATCCCTCGATATTTTCGGCCAAAAGCAGCAGGTGATAGGCCGCATCACCGGCGTTCCCCGACCGCTCGCGCCGGTCTCTTGGCGCCATGTACGCTTCCATCCCCAGGATCGGCTTGATGCCTTCCTTCTTGCACTCGTTGAAGAACTCGATCACGCCGAACATGCACCCGTGATCGGTGATGGCAATGCTGTCCATGCCAAGCGCCTTGGCGCGCTTCACCAACTCCGGCACCTTGCAGGCGCCGTCGAGCAGGGAGTAATGGGTATGAACGTGAAGGTGCGCGAAGGAGGCTTGGGGCATGAGCGGAGAGTAACGCCCCAGCCGTCATTCTGAAACAAGCTTTTAGGGAATAGTCAGGTTATCAACATTATTGGATACGAGAAGTTTCCGCTCACCAAATCGTTCGAGGGTAGTATGCCTGAATCATCGCATCACAGGTGACAATCGGGATGTCCCTCAACTGGGCGGTGGCGACAATGGTTCGGTCAGCCGGATCTGCGTGCGGCCACACAAGACCGATGTTTGCAATCCAAATTGCCGTGTCCACCGGCACAATTTCAAGGCCATCAATCTCAGCAACGCCTTCCGCAAACTCGGCGAGCGTCATCCCCAGGTCGTATGTTCCTCGTTTGTGCTTTAGGCCAATTTCCCAAATCGAAATTGAGCTAATACACCCGCCATCAAACTTTATTCGTCGGCAGGCATCAGCGGCGACAGCCGAGAGCTTGGCCGGATCCAATGTCCACCATAGAAGCGTACAGGTATCCAACAGCACCATTCACACGTCTCCCCATTCCTTGGTATCCGGCGCCATTGGATCGCCATAATATTTAATCTTTCCGCGCGCGTGCCCAAATATCTCATCAACGGTGCGGCGCTTTCGCAAAGGTGACACCTTAAGTACTGGCACCGAATTGTGGGTGACGATCAACTCCTCCCCTTCCTCCTCCACCCGCCGAAAATACTCCAACATCTTCGCTTTCAGGACGTTCTTTGAAACGGTTATCATAAGTCACCTCCGACTATAGCCATGACTATAAGCGAAGGAAGTGCCGAATGTCAATTTCCGCAAGGATATTCGCACGTCGAAGTACACGTTTCATGCACAATTACGCATTGCAGCATCGGCAGGCCCGGCTTAAGCCGGTCGTAAATCCAGCGGGCCAGATTTTCGCTGGTGGGATTGGAAAGGCCTTCGATCTCGTTAAGATAATAATGATCGAGCTGGCGGACCAGCGGATCGGCGGCTTTTTTAATGTCGCCGTAGTCGATCAAGTAACCCTTGGCCGGATCGACGTCGCCTTCGACGACCACGTCGAACCGGAACGAATGCCCATGCAGCCGCCGGCATTTATGCCCCGGCGGAAAGGTCGGCAGATCGTGTGCCGCCTCGAACCGGAATGTCTTGGACAATCGAACGCGCATGGGGCGCGGGATTCTAGGGATGCCGCCCGCGAATGCAACGCGAACCGGAATTCCGCGGGCCATACCCAACCCGATCCTCCGACTCGCCGGGCGTGGTCACTTCAGTGACCATGCCAAGATGCCTGGAATCGAAAACCCGGATAAAGTGGACTGATCGACCTCCTGCTGAAACTCCAGAACCTTTCGCGCATATAAACCATCGGCACCACCCATGATCCCCGGCAACCACCCGCTCCCAGCGGTGAATCTGCTGCCCTCCGACACGACGGCGCTCTTCGAGCAGGCCGTGCGGACGCATTCGCGCCGGCTCCTGGCGATTGCCCGCGGCATCGCCGGCAACCGCGCCGGCGCCGAGGACGTGGTACAGCAGGCCCTGATGAACCTCTACGAGCACCGCGACCGCTACGACTGGCGCGAGCCCGGCGGCCTGATGCGCCGCGCGGTTGTGAACGAAGCCCTGCGCATCCTTCGCCAGCCGCGCATGACCATGGTCGGGGAAGATCACCCCGGCACGGAAACGTCCCCGATGAGCGGCTTGATCGAGCGTGAAACCATCGTGAAGGTGCGTGCCGCGATCGATCGGTTGCCCGACCATTTCCGGGCGGCACTGGTTTTATGCGAATACGAGAACCTGGCGTACACGCAGATTGCCGAGGCCCTGGGGTGCAGCGTCCCCCAGGTAAAGACCTGGCTTCATCGCGGCCGCAAACAGTTGGCCCGCATCTTGTCGGAGTTCATGGCGATTGAACGGCCGGTCCACGAGAAGAGCGAGAGCCTGGCCGCGCGTTTTGAAGATGGCGGCTAAAATAGCCAAGCGCGGCCCTGCGCTGTGAGCGCTATTTGCCGCGTGGCTGGAGGGCGGCGTCGAGATGCCGTGAGTGGTTTTGCCCGATTATTGAATTGAAAGGCCAAGCGATTGATGCCAACTGAACGTGATCTGCAGTTTCTACAGGCGTACCTCGACGACACGCTGTCTGCCGAGCAGGTGCAACTTCTGGACGCGCGTCTGTCGGATGAGCCTGAGTTGGCGTCGGCGTTGCATATGCTGCGGGTGGATCGCGCCTTTCGCGTGTCGGCATTCGAGCGCCTCGCGCCCGGTAGCGCCCAGGCCGACCGTTTTGCCGCCGCCCTGATTGCCTCGACGCATCGGCTCGAACAGCGCCGCCGGCTGGCATGGCGCTCGCGGGTTGCCTGCGTTGTGGCCGCGTGCATTCTGGCCGGTTTCATGGCCGGATGGCTGGGGCGCGGCGGAAAGCATTCGGCCACCGCCGCCGTTACCGGGCCTCATCCCAATCAGGCGGCACAGGTAGTCATCCAATCGCCCCGCGCCCCGGACGCCGGGCCATATCAGGTGGTGCTGCTGGATGAAGACGGGAATGTCATCGCGGTGCAGAAGTTCAGCCGTTTGCAGGATGCCAGGCAATTCGCCAATGACCTGGGCCAGTACGAATCGCGCCGTCAGCAGGTGGAAACCGGACGGCCCATGCTGGTGTCGGATCAATTCTAAACTGGTCGGCGGCCACGAAACCGGGCGCATTTGTAGTGCGGCCGCCCAACTCTGCCCACCCCGGGGAAGATTCACCGCAGAGACGCGGAGACGCAGAGAAGCTGAAAAACGCGGATCGGTCAAATGAATGTGGTGGTTCTGGAGGCATGCAGCCCGCAATGTATCACGGGCGTCTCGCCACAGGCGTCCGGGATTTTGCTTGGCGTGACAATAGCAATAATCTGCATTGCGCCAGCCGTTGGTTTGTGTCATGCTGCCCGCGTGGCATTCGAGCCTGCTCAATCCTCGGTTCCCGGCTCG
>DASRLH010000354.1:0-5318 GCA_035648595.1 Tepidisphaeraceae bacterium | reverse complement strand
GCCGCGAATACCCCATCCGTGATACAACAGGCTTGTGGACATGAGTTTGTCTCCTTTCTGAAGCTTGGTAACTCCAGAGGAGACGGCCATGTCCATTTTTTTTCAAGCACTACCTACGCAAAAGCCGGAAGAACCTGAAATAGACGGTATATGCGTGCTCGGATAGGGTTCGCGCGAGCCTGCCCTGGCGGTTGAACCGCTGGCGAAACAGCACGAACAGGGCGACGATGATGCCGACCGCGCCCAGCGATTCCAGCGCCGTCCACGCCATCGCTACAGATCTGGGTCCGGTGGTGAGGGACATGATCACCGCCGACGCAATCATGCACAGCAGTAGCGCGAGCCCGAACCAACCGGCCGAAACGGGCAGGGCGTGCGCCCATCCACGGCGGCAGGCGATCAGTCCGATGACGAAAAGGGTCGTGTACTGCGGCAGGTAAGTCGGCGTGGGCAGCCCGACGATCGGCCAGTATTGCCCGGCGGGCACGAATATCCGCCATAGGTAAGTCAGCGCCGCCAGCGCTAACGCGTAGCCGAGGATCGCGAGAATGGCACGCGGCAATGTGGTGGGCGTCGCCTCGCTCGGTCGCTCGTCCGGGTGTCCGGCCCGGAGCCCGCGGACCATCGCGTACAGCGCGCAGAACACCAGCAGAACCTCGACGAACCACATCGGGCCGGGACTCCAGGTTGTCAGGTAGAAGCGCCAATAGGGCAGGTCGATCCCCTTCGCGGCCTCATCGGCCTTGGCCATAGGGTAGAATCCGGCGGACAGAATCGGGCTTAGCACGATTATGAATATCACCAGCGGGATACCCAGGCGTATCAGCCGCTCGCGGAGAAATTTGCCAGGCCCTTTGCGGTCGTAGGATGTGGGGACGAAATAGCCGGAGATCAGGAAGAAGAAGCCCATGAAGAACGTCTGGTTGAAGATGAGCAGGATGTCCAGGGCGATGGCGGAGCGGTCATGCACCGGCTCAATGTAGTACCACATCGGAATGTCACTGTAGGGGACGGCCGCGTGGTGGATTACCACGAGTGCGGTCAGCATGATGCGCAGGTTGTCGATGTAGAGGAGCCGTCGCGGAGCGGGCGGGCCGCCATCCTGGGTGGCTGTTGGCAAGGTCGCGGCTTTCATCGATGCTCCCGGAGGTTGAGATTCGGTTCGGCTTAGTTCGATAGGCGCGGCTCATGCATCGCGAATCTTCATGCCACATCGCGGGCATATCAGAATCTCGCCGTTGTAGAAGATCGCATAGAGAACCCCCGGCAGAAGCCAGATTAACAAGAGCAAGACCAGCACAACGAACGACCCCTTGCGGCGTCTGATGCCTCGGCCCCGATAGCAGCAATTTGGATTCGGGCAAATGATCCCGTCGGGTCCAACCCTCGCGCGCGGCGTTGCGGCTCGTGACTGGCCTGACCTGGCTTGTGCTAGCTGTTCTAATGGAGAAGGCTCGGGGAATAGCTCGGGTACATCGCTGGCCAGACACCATTGCACCCACCCTTGTGTCCAGACAAAATCGGAGGCGACCAATCGACCTTGTTGTACCAACGATAGCACTTCGTCAAAAGAGAACGGTCCGAACTGCTCGCCGCCCCGCGACATTAGAAACTTGCCAACTTGGGCAGACTCGGTCATGGGAACTCCTCTTGGGCAGTCGCAATTCTAACATGTTATCACTGAGCGGCCGCGCCGCCAGCGAGCCCAATGCGAAAGCACGGTTTCGACGGAACTCAAATGCGCCGAACCCAGCGGAATTTCAGGCAATTGTGGTCATTCGCCGCTGTATCTCGTGCGTTGGCCGTCGAGATGTTGCATGCCTCGGCCTCTTGTTTCAAGATGGCATCTATTGAAAGGCGGATCCGCGAGAAACACAATCCTGGCCGCGCTGGCATGCGCGGCGGTCCTGGCGCTTGTGCCAACGTCAGCCCGCGCCGCGGAGAGGCGGCCGAACCTCGTCATTATCCTCGTCGATGACATGGGATATGGCGACATCGGGCCGTTCGGGTCGAAGTTGAACCGCACGCCAAGCTGCGATCGGCTGGCCGCCGAGGGGATGCGGCTCACCTCGTTTTACGCCGCCCCGGTCTGCACGCCTTCGCGGGCGCAGATGCTGACGGGTTGCTATGCCAAGCGGGTGTCGCTGCCGCAGGTGACAACCTCGATGCCGACATCGGCGAGACGACCGACGTGGCCGCCCACCATCCCGATGTAATCAAGCGGCTCGGGCCGCTGGTGGCACAAATGGACGGCGACCTTGGCATCAAGGGGAAAGGCCCGGGCGTGCGCCCGCCGGGGCGGGTGCAGGAGGCTAAGCCGCTGCTGATGAAGTAAATCGGGGGGCAATGACGGCGCATTATTGAGGCGTGTAATATGTTCGCGCATCGAATTAACGACGCGGAATCACTTCAATTGCTTGAGCCCCACCATGCCCGCGAAGTGTTCGAGCTGGTGGATCGCAACAGGGCTCGGCTGCGCGAATGGTTTATCTGGGTCGATGCCGTCCGCGAAGTGGAGGACACGCGGCAATTCATTCAAAAATCGCTGGCCGAATTTGCGAGCAACGGAGCGTTTTCCGCGGGCATCGTGCTGGAGGGCCGCATCGTCGGCGTGATCGGGCCTCACGCGATTGACATGCGCAATCGCAAATGCTCCCTCGGCTATTGGCTGGATGGCGACGCCCAGGGGCGCGGGATCATGACGCGGGCCTGCCGCGCCGTCGTGACTCATTTGTTTGAGAATCTCCAGCTTGAACGCGTCGTCATCTATTGCGCCGCCGAAAACCACCGGAGCCGCGCCGTTGCACAGCGCCTTGGATTCGCATGTGAAGGCGTGCATCGGCGGGCCGAATGGCTATATGACCATTTCGTGGATTTGGCGAGCTATGCCGCGCTCCGGGAGGAATGGTTGGCGGCGCAAAAGTAAATGGCACAGGGCCGGCTTCGACGAAACGCCAATGCACGGAGCACAGCTGGAATCGCAGGCAATGCTGCCGACTCACCGCTCCGCCGTGTGCATTGGCGTTTCTGCGAAGCCGGGCCTCGGTCGGAGGCTCATCCCCAACTTGAGGAAAGCGTTAGAAGTTTTAGCCTGCCGCTGGTGTCGGCGGAGTTGCCCTGAAAGGGGCGTTTTGCGCCTGCGGATGATTCGACAGACCGACGACTCGTGTAGTTGTCGTGGCGGGAATAACATGCGTTGCGACTGGCGGTTTGGTCGAGGACCATGCTAAGGTAACGGTGATAAGGAGTCGAGCCCATGAGTGACTTACATCGCTTGATGATTCACAATTATCGCTGTCTGCGCGATGTGAATTTTGCCGCAACGAACATCAATATCCTTTTTGGTCCCAATGGGGTTGGAAAAACCACCTTTCTCGATGCGCTCTATTTCATTCGCGAATGCGCTTGGCATGGTTCGGCGGCCGCGGCTTCAGAGCGGCACCACGGCATTGGCTTGCTGACAGACAATATTGAGCCTGGAGATGAAAAGATCGACATCGGAGTCGAGACGGAAACCGCCAGCTATCGAGTGACGTTTGGATTCTCTTCTGGGCGAATTGAGCCATTTGTCGGCGAACGTCTTGTTTCCAAGAGTCGCGATCTTGAATTGGTAATTCGATCGGTCGGCAGCGACCAGACCGCCCTTTTCCACGAGGGACTTCAACAAATCGGCACGATAAAGCTTCCAGACCCGGAGCGCTTGGCCCTCAGTAACTTCATGCTGTACAGTCCGCCCGAGCGGGAGGCTTTGGAGGTCAACGGGTTACTTAGAGCATTTCTCACGTTGATGTACCGCCATAACCACAATGTTCAAAATACCCTTCGCAGTCGTCCGGCGTAATGGCGTGGAGTGCTTTCTTTACGCCGTCCACCAATGCGTCGAAAGTTCGGGCGGCCGTTTCCCGCAGGCTCGCCTTTACCTTCGACCACATGTTCTCGATCGGATTCAAGTCCGGCGAATACGGAGGCAGGTACACAAGCGTACATCTGGCATCCTCAATCGACTGGGTGATTCGCACGCCCTTGTGTGCTGGCAGGTTGTCTATGATCAGGATGTCACCGGGTTCCAACGCGGGCGCCAGGCAACGCTCGATGTAACCGGCAAACGTCTCGGCATTCACAGGGCCATCTAGCAGCATCGGTGCCACAACTCCATCCAGGCGAACCGCCGACATTAATGTCAATGTTTGGTAGCGACCGGCGGGAGCCGAATCGACCAGCCTCTTGCCCTTGGGACATCGGCCGCGAGGGACTCACCGCAAAATTCTCGGCGATCTCCGCAGTTTCCAACCTTGATCGTACGCCCCCAGAACCAGTTCTCGGATCTTCTGCGCATAGGCTTCCATGCCGTGACTCCTTTGGGCAGCAATAGTAACATCTTTCCTCGGCTGGCGCGCCACCAAAGTGCAAAATGCTCTAAAAACACGAAGCGATGACGAATTTCTCTTTTTATTTAGTCTGATCTTTTTGCACTTTCCACATCCAGTTGTATCGGCACTCGCCAGCCACACTATATGTAAGACACTGCTCCATATCGTTTTATATTCACTAAATGCAACCGCAAAGTTCGCTATTGACGGCGGCACCGGGCACTGGATATACCCTAACACATAGCGAACAAAAGGAACGGATTTGCGGCTGATTACCTTTCATGACGGCAAGCTTCTGACCGACGACGCCTCGTGCGTCGGCCCGGAAGCCGCCGCGCGGCAGGGATTTACCACCGGGCTGCCTCAACTCGATGCCCTCGCCCCCGCCGGCGCTTTTGCGCGAGGAGCCATTCACGAACTGCTCGCCAATCCCGGCGACGAGCCGCCTTTGTTCCTGGCCATGCTGTTGGCAATAGGCGGCATGAGTGGCATGGGGGGCCCGCCCATGAGCTTGCCGTATTCGGCAACGCTCGCCCCTGTCCAGACACCACCCGATGAGGCGAAAGGAGGAGGCCAGGGGGGGATGCGCCTCCAAGGCGCCGCCGGGGCGCGCATGCCTCCCTCTTCGCCTCCTCGGGATGTTTCATCCGGGCCCGCGCAACATAAACCAGATGACCACAGCGGCGGCATTTTCATCAGGCCCGCTTCATCCTCTGGTCCGCCGTCGCATTCTTCGGCTGTCTTCTGGTGCGACCCGGCAGCCGAGCTTTATCCCCCGGCGCTGGCCGCTTACGGATTTCCGCTGGACCGCCTGATCCTCCTGCGCCCCGCCCATGAGGGCGCGATGCGGGCGATGCGGGCGATGCGGGAAAAAGACTGGATTTGGGCGATGGCCGAGGCCCTGGGCTGCCGAGGGGTGGGGGCGGTGGTCGCGGCGCCGCCGAGGCT
>DASRLH010000353.1:0-7067 GCA_035648595.1 Tepidisphaeraceae bacterium | reverse complement strand
GCAGGGGGGTGGGCACTTCCTGCAACTGGCCGTCCGTCAGTTTATATGATTTTGCGATGCGGGTGACCTGCTCCTTGTTGGGATAGAACGTGGTGTCCTTGAGTCCCAGCGGATCGAAAAGCCGGGCTTGCAAAAAGTCGGGATACGATTGGCCGGACACGACTTCGATGATCCGGCCCAATGTGTTGATGCCCGACTGGCAGTACTGCCACTTTGCGCCCGGCTCAAATTGCAACGGCTTTTCCGCGAAATGCGGGATCAGCTCCGCCAGTGTGCGGGCGGCATGCGATTGCGCGCCGGTGGGTTCGGGCATGCCCGAACTGTGGGTCAGCAGGTGCCGCAGGGTCACGATATGTTCCTTGCCGTCGGCGGTTTTGAGGTGGGCCAGTTCGGGGATGTATTTGCCGACCGGATCCTCGACCGAAAGCTTCCCCTCCTCCTGCAACATCATGATCGCGGTCGCGGTGATCGGCTTGGTCATCGAGGCGATCCAGAACATCGCATCGGTCTTCATCGGCTCATTTTTGCCGACGTCGGCCATGCCCTGCGCATCCAGCGCCAGCACCTTGCCGCGATTGGCAACGAATGTAACCGCGCCGGCGATGTCGTGCTTCTCGATGAACGGGGCCAGGGAGTTTGGAATGGCCGCGAGTTTCGCGGTATCGGCGTCGGAGGCCGGCGGAGCAGCGGCAAAAGCGTTGACGCCGGTTGCCAGAAGCAATGTCAGGAAAATCGCGCAGAGGGAAGGGATTTGCATGCGGGCAGTGTACCGTCAGCGGGCCTGGCTCTTCAACAAATCTCAAAACGCTTCCAATCACAAGTCACAACTTGCGCAAGAGCATGAGTTGGGAATAGGTGGATTTTCTTTGTGTCTTCGTGACTTCGTGGTTAATCGTGCATTTTCCGGGTTAACGCTGGTAGGTTCCCACGATCCTGCCTCGGCCCAGGACGTGGCCGCCCATCGCTTCAAACAACGCGCTCCTGCCCGCCCCCGGTTCCAGCGACAGCTCGGCGTCCAGTGCAAACAACTGGAAAAAATAGCGGTGAGGCGTATCGCCCTTTGGCGGGGCCATTCCGGTCCAGCCGGTCTTCAGATTCGAGTTCTTGCCTTGCATCGCGCCTGCCGCGCGATCCCCGGTCGCGCTTCCCGAAGCGCCTTGGGGAACGCTCGTGACCGTTGGCGGGATGTTATAGAGCAGCCAATGCACAAACGGCTCAGGTGTCGGCGCATCGGGGTCCTCGACGACCAGGACGACCGACCGCGTCCCCGCGGGCAGCCCCGACCATTCCAGCGACGGTGAGATATTCTCTCCATCCACGCTGTACTTCAATGGAATGGAGTCTCCATCGGCAAATGCCGTCGATTTTACGTTAATTGCTTGCGGCCCCGTGAGATCGGGATGAAACCACGACAGTTTCTCCTCGCCCGCGCGATAGCCGGGCTGGCCGCCGGTCAACAAGGTTGGGATGCCCTTCACCGCGCTTTTAATTGTGTCGCCGATATTCATGTGACTTACCTCGTGAGTGGTCGAGTTTGGAAAAGTACACGTTTCCTGACCGTTGCAAACGATGTTCCTCGCCGGCGCGGACGTTGCGGGGAGTTGTTGTTGTTGTACATCGCGGAATCTTCAGGGCACCAGGGAGTCGCTTCCAACAAAACGATTCCCGCGACGTATTACTTAACGAGCTAAGTAATGACGCGAGTCGCGGATCCCATCCCGGAAGTTCAACCCAGGCGGCCTCTGGCGGATAAGCCGCAGGAACCGGCGTTTCGCGCGCTGGTGCGCACGATGGGGCTGCTCGAACGGGTCATGCAGCCGTATTTCGCGCGCTTCGGAATCAGCGGCACCAAGTGGGGGGCGCTGCGGGCTCTTCACCGCGCCCAGAACCCGGGCCACCTGGGCCTGCGGATGAGCGAGCTGAGTGAACGGCTTCTGGTGCGCCCGCCCAGCGTGACCGGCGTCATCGACCGGCTGGAGCGCGACGGCCTGGTTGCCCGCGATGCGGCGCAGGAAGATCTGCGGGCCAAGCGCGTCCGGCTTACGCCGCGCGGACGCCGGCTTGTCGAGCAGGTGCTACAGGTGCATGCGGCGCAGATCGCCAGCGTCATGCGCGGCTTGGGCGACGGTGAGCAGGCTGAACTGTATCGGCTGCTCGATCGCCTTTCGGGCCATCTGGAAACGCTGGCCGATCGGCCTGACGCTCACGCCGACAGCGCAACGGCGTGAGGCGTGTACAAAGTAACCGTGCGCGATCACGGTGGCGTTTTGAGGCCGGGCACGGCGAGTAGTGGTGCGTGATGCGTGAAACTTTTTAGCCGCCGCCCAATGGACCGCGCTGCGAGAGCAACGGGTGTATGTCGCGCCCGCCCATTAAGACAAGCGGCGCCATCACGCCGCCCGGCGGTTGGAGTGAAACCATGAAATTTTTCGTCGTTACATTATTGCTGCTGATCGTGACGGCTGCCGCCGGGGGCTGGTACTGGCACGTCAGCTCAAAGCCGGTGATCGAGTTTAAGACCGCCAAGGTCGAGCGCGGCGACCTCCTGGCCACCATCAGCGCCACCGGCACCATCGAGCCGCAAAATGTCGTCGATATCGGCGCGCAGGTCGAGGGCCTCATCAAATCGTTCGGCAAGGACGTGAACGGCGCGGAGGTTGATTACGATTCCAAGGTGAAGGCCGGGGGTCTGTTGGCACAAATCGATGATGCCGTTTACAAGGCGGACCATGACACCGCCGTTGCCGGCGTGGCCCAAGCCGAGGCCGCGAAGTTGAAGGGCACGGCCGATTTCGACCTGGCCCAGGCTAAGCTCGAGCAGGCCAACTCGAACTGGGCGCGCGCCGAAAAAGCCGGGCCCGATTCGGAAGCGCTCTCGAAGAACGACTACGACATGTATAAAGCCGATCACGCGTCGGCCCTGGCAACTGTCAAGGTTGCCGAGGCCGAGATTGCAACGGCCAAAACCGCCGTCGACCAAGCCAACGCTACCGAGGCCAAGGCGAAGCGAAACCTCGCTTTCTGCACCATCAACTCGCCGGTCGATGGCGTCATCATTGCCCGCCGGGTCAACATCGGCCAAACCGTCGTTTCCAGCCTCAACGCCCCCAGTCTTTTCCTCATCGGCGAGGACTTGACCAAAATGCAGATTTGGGTCGCGGTGAACGAGGCCGACATCGGAAAAATCTTCAAGGGCCAGAAAGTCACCTTCACCTGCGACAGCTTCCCCGGCGAGCACTTCGTCGGGCAGGTCAACAAAATCCGCCTGAATGCCTCCATGACCCAAAACGTCGTGACCTACACGGTGGAGGTGGACACCGACAACAAGAGCGAAAGATTGCTGCCCTATCTCACCGCCAACGTGCAGTTCGTGGTGAAAACCGATTCCAACGTGCTTCTGGTGCCCAACGCATCGTTGCGGTGGTATCCCAGCAGCGAAGCCGAGCTCACACCCGAAGCCCGCGCGGCGTGGCAGGCCGAGGAGGCCAAAGCGAACGCCGCTCCCAAACAAGCCCCCGGTCCCGGCGCGGCTCCTAAAGCAAAGACCGCCAAGAAAGACAAAAAGCCGGTCATTCGCCACGGCATGATTTGGATCAAGGAGGGGCAGTTCGTGCGCCCGGTGGACGTAACGCTGGGGCCGACGGATGACATCAATACCGAGGTATCCGCCGACTCGCTTAAAGCCGGCGATGAAATTGTGCTGGGCGAAGTCGTGCAGTCCGCCGACAACGCGGGCATGCACAATCCGTTTCTCCCGCAGATGAGCCGGCACAAGCATTAGGATGTGAGAAAAGAGGCGCCAATGTCTTCCACGGCCTTTGCCGAACCAACCATGATCGCAACGCAAAAAAACGGCGAATCGAAAGCCGCCCTCCGCAACCCCCGGCGGGAGCTGATCCATCTCGACGACGTGTATAAGACCTATCACGTCGGCGAACTGGATGTGCCGGTGCTCAAGGGCGTGTCGCTGGAGATCGAGCGCGGCGAACTCATCGCCCTCGTCGGCGCCAGCGGTTCGGGCAAAAGCACCCTGATGAACATCCTGGGCTGCCTGGATCGGCCCACCTCCGGCACATATCGTCTGGATGGCGAGGAAGTCTCGTCGTTTTCTTCCGATCAACGTGCGATGGTGCGCAATCGCAAGATCGGCTTTGTGTTCCAGAGCTTCAACCTCCTGCCGCGCACCAGCGCGCTGGATCAGGTGATGATGCCGCTGGCGTATACCGCCGCCACGCTTTCGGAAAAGCAGGGCCGTCGACAGGCCGAGGCGATGCTCGATCTGGTCGGATTGTCCGACCGCATGGATCATGAGCCCTCCCAGCTTTCCGGCGGCCAGCAGCAGCGCGTGGCAATCGCCCGCGCGCTGGTCAACCATCCGCCGTTGCTTTTTGCCGATGAACCGACCGGCAACCTCGATTCGCACACCACCGAGGACGTGCTGAAAATGTTCCAGAAGCTCAACAAGGAAGAGGGCATCACGATTATCATCGTCACCCACGATCCCAACGTCGCCCACCACACCCGCCGCGTCATCCGCATGAAGGACGGCGTGATCGTGGACGAAGGCTCGCCGCACCGCGTACTGCGCGACGAAGCCGAGGAAGCGATCGGGGTTGAATAGACGTGAATTCGAAGTTGCAATGGGGAAACCCGAACCAGCAGTCAAAATCCGAAATCCGAAGCACGAAATCCGAAACAATCTCAAAATTCAAAAGGAAGAAAGCTCAAAAAAAACGGCTTTGCGACAACAGCGCCACAATACACACATGATCCGAATTTTTGGATTTTGCGCTTGTCTTACTTTTGGATTTGTTTCGGATTTCGTGCTTCGGATTTCGGATTTTCACGGCTATTTGCGAGGCGGCGTAAGTCCGGCGCGTTCGTATCGGTCCTCTGAAAGACAGCCATGAAAACCATCTACCGTACCCTGAGAACCGCTCTCCACGCCCTGCGGCGCAACATCCTGCGTTCGGTGCTGACGTGTCTTGGCATCATCATCGGCGTGGCCGCGGTCATCGCGATGATGGAGATCGGGCAGGGATCTTCCGGGCTGATCAAGGAGACGATCTCCAAGATGGGCGCCGACAACATCATGATTTGGCCGGGCACCAAGGAGACCGCCGGCGTCAGCCAGGGGATCGGCACCACCATCACGCTGCATCCGCAGGATTGTGACGCGATCCTGCGGGAATGCACCGCCGTCCGCGCCGCGGCGCCGGTCGTCAAGGCGCGCGTCCAGCTCATCTACGGCAACCGCAACTGGAATCCGCAAAACATGAACGGCACCACGCCGGCCTACATCGACGTGCATAACTGGCCCATCGACGAAGGAGACATGTTCTCCGATCAGGACGTCCGCAACGCCAGCAAGGTGTGCGTCATCGGCAAGACGGTGGCCACCGCCCTGTTCGACAACGACGATCCGATCGGCAAGGAAGTGCGGCTCAACAACGTCGCGTTCCGCGTGGTCGGCGTCCTGGTGACCAAGGGCGCCAACATCATGGGCTGGGACCAGGACGATGTGCTGCTCGCCCCCTGGACGACCATCAAACGCCGCGTTTCCAATCAGGGTTCGAGCACAGTTGCTTCCGCAGGGTCTTCGATTTCCACCGCCATCAATTCGCTGGATCAAATCTATCCGACCAACGCCGAGTCGTTGTATCCGGCCCTGGATTCCACCCAGGCCGCCGATGCCCCCCAGCCGATTCGCTTCACCAACATCGACCAGATTCTCGCCGCCGCCGACGGCACCGAGCAGGTTCCCCTGGCCACCCGGCAGATCAGTGAACTGCTCCGCGAACGCCACCGCCTGCTCCCCGGCCAGCCCGACGATTTCAACACCCGCGCCCTCACCGAATTCACCGACGCCATGTCCACCATGACCGCGACCATGAGCAAGCTATTGCTATCGGTCGCGTTCATCTCCCTGGTGGTCGGCGGCGTGGGGATCATGAACATCATGCTTGTCAGCGTCACCGAGCGCACCCGCGAGATCGGCCTGCGCATGGCGGTCGGGGCGCGGGCCAACAATATCCTGCAGCAGTTCCTCGTTGAAGCCGTCGCGCTGTCGCTGCTCGGCGGGGCGGTGGGAATCATCCTGGGCCGGGGCGCTTCTCTGGCCGTGCGCCTCATCTTTCACTGGCCCACCGAAATCTCCGTCCCCGCAATCATCGTCTCGGTCCTGGTCTCCGCCGGCGTCGGCGTCATCTTCGGATTCTACCCCGCCTGGAAAGCCTCCAAGCTCGATCCGATTGAAGCGCTGCGGTATGAATAACCACATTCTCCCGGGTTTCGAGGAAAAAACGGCTCTCCGCGAAAGCCGCTGATATCTACCGGGCTGAGCCGTAACAATCGCGGATATTCGACGAAAAACTTCACTTTTCCGGCGGCTGGGGCCGCTTAATCAGCGGCTTTCGCGGAGAGCCGAAAAAACCTCGTTAGCGCATCACGCGCGTCTCGCGGCTCGACCCAGCTCGCCGAAGTCAAAGACGCTGGATGCGGGTTTCGGCGACGCAAGCGGCCAGGGGCATGTATTCAACCGCATCACCGCCGCCGCCGTCAGTGCACTGGAAATCAAGGGCCATGTTGACTTTGAAGGCCTTGCCCGGCTGCCGGCCTCCGCCGAAGTTCAAACACTAAAATAATTCTCACTTGATCTTGAATCGGCTTATGTCTATCATGCCCTTCCAACAGTGGCGGTAGAAGAAACATCGTGTGCGTATGAACCTCGTGTCTGTTCGGGTAATGCCAAGCTGATTTAAGCGCGGCTCAAACCAAACGACCCGAACGAAAATTCGGAAATTGAAATTCAAAGGGCGACCAAGGAATTATTTCCCTCACCCCTTGACAGCGATAAAGACATCGCTAAGCTTCCGCCTCCCTCGTACGGGTGAATTTTCAATTCGCCCGTCGAATGCGGATGTAAACGGCGTCGATGGCGAAAGCCGTCGGGGTTGATTTCGGATGTTTTGCTGCCCGACCGGGCAAATGAATGTTCGATGTTCTTTGGCAAGTGAATAGTCGGATAGCCACGAGGACGTGTGCCCGATTGCCTTGGTGTACTGAGG
>DASRLH010000352.1:0-4298 GCA_035648595.1 Tepidisphaeraceae bacterium | reverse complement strand
GCCGCGAATACCCCATCCGTGATACAACAGGCTTGTGGACATGAGTTTGTCTCCTTTCTGAAGCTTGGTAACTCCAGAGGAGACGGCCATGTCCATTTTTTTTCAAGCACTACCTACGCAAAAGCCGGAAGAACCTGAAATCAAGCTGTTCGCCGCCTTGGTGAAGCACGCCGCGTATGCTCGCGCTTTGGCGGATGCACCTCGGGCAATGGCAAGTTGCCCGCATGCACGATAACGTATCACGCCTCTGCCAGCTCGGGTCAATATTGGGAGGCAAATTTGCGGCACGCGGTCATTGAGAACCCGGTTATCAACAGCCCCTTCGCCGAGCCGCAACGGCATTTTCGTTTTGATGATGATGGGATCACCGATCAAATCGTCGCCGCCCGCCGGATCAGCTCATATTTCATCCCCATCGCGCAACCCAAAAAGAAGGGCAAGGCGATCCAGCAGACGTTTGAAGGGTGGACCGCTGATCGCATTGAGGAGAACAAGACCGTCAACGCGATCCGCCAGCGCGTGACCCTTTGGCGCGAAGGCGGCCATGCCGATGTCACGCGCACCACCGCCCGGTTGCTCGAGCATTGGAAGAACCCCGAGCGCAACCGCCGGCTGTTCTTCTGCCAGATCGAGGCGATGGAGACGTTGATCTATATCACCGAAGCGGCTAAAAAATATGGGGATGTCTGGATTGATAACGATCTTCGCCGCTTCAATGAAGACGCCAATCCGGAGCTGTTCCGCGTCGCCAGCAAGATGGCAACCGGGTCGGGTAAGACGACCGTGATGGCGATGCTGATCGCATGGCACACGCTCAACAAACTTGCCAACCCACAGGATGCCCGCTTCACCGATACTTTCCTGGTGGTCACCCCCGGCATCACGATCAAGGACCGCCTGCGGGTGCTCTTTCCCAGCGATCCAGAGAGCTACTACCGCACAATGGAGCTTGTGCCTTCCGATCTCCTTGAGGAGATGGGCAAGGCGAAAATCATCATCACCAACTATCACGCCTTCAAACGCCGGGAGCGAATCAGCGCGTCCAAACTCACCAAGACTTTGCTGGCGACCACCGGGGAATCTCCGTTTCTGGAATCGCCGGGAGAGATGGTTCGGCGCGTTTGCCGGGAACTGGGGAACAAGAAAAATATCACGGTCATCAACGATGAGGCTCACCATTGCTACCGCCGCCGCACCGGCGCCGAGGATGAAACGCTTGTCGGCGATGAACGCAAGGAGGCGCAGGCACGCGAGGAAGAAGCTCGGATTTGGATCAGCGGCCTGGAGGCGGTCAAGCGAAAAATCGGGATCAAGACGGTTTACGACTTGTCCGCGACGCCGTTCTTCCTCAAGGGCTCGGGCTACTCCGAAGGCACACTTTTCCCGTGGGTGGTATCGGATTTTTCATTGATCGACGCCATCGAATCGGGGATCGTGAAGGTTCCACGCGTGCCCGTGTCCGATGATGCGATGGATGGGGCGCTGCCGACGTATCGCGACCTGTGGTTGCGAATTCGGGAAGACCTTCCAAGGAAAGGCCGGGGCACGGACGCGATCACCGGAGAGCCCAAGTTGCCGGCCATTCTGGAAGGCGCCATCCAAAGTCTCTACGACAACTACCTTAAATCCTACGAAAAATGGGAAGCCAATACAGAAGCCCGCGAGAACGGCCTGACGCCGCCGGTGTTCATCGTGGTTTGTAATAACACCAACGTCTCCAAGCTCGTCTACGATTACGTCGCCGGCTGGGAAAAGGAACTGGCCGATGGATCAAGCATGGCGGTTCCCGGCCGCCTCGCTCTGTTCAGCAATGTCGATGGCAGCCGCTTCATCTCCCGGCCCAACACCATCCTCGTCGATTCCGAGCAACTGGAGAGCGGCGAGGCGATGAGCGCGGATTTCAAGAAGATCGCCGCCCGCGAAATCGACGAATTCAAGGATGACTACCGCGCCCGCTTCCCCGGCCGCGACGTCGAAAATCTCAGCGATGAAGACCTGCTCCGCGAGGTGATGAACACCGTCGGCAAGAAGGGCAAACTCGGCGAGCAAATCAAATGCGTCGTCTCGGTTTCCATGCTCACCGAAGGATGGGACGCCAACACCGTCACGCATATCCTGGGCATTCGCGCGTTCGGCACACAGCTTCTCTGCGAGCAGGTCGTCGGACGCGGCCTGCGCCGGATGAGCTATGCGACGCAGGCCGCCACGATCCAGACCGAAAAGGGCATGGTGGAGTTCGACGCCTTTCCCACTGAATATGCCGAGGTATATGGCGTTCCGTTCAGCTTCATCCCCTGCTCGGGCGCGAACAAGGAAATCAAGCCCGGACCCACTCCCACGCACGTTCGCGCGCTGCCGGAGAGAATCGCCTGCCAAATCACCTTTCCGCGTCTCGACGGCTATCGCTACGAGCTTCCCGCCGAGCGGCTGGACGCCAGGTTTGACGATCAATCCCGCCTCACGCTCAGCACGCAGCATGTGCCCACCAAAATCGAGAGCCGGCCCATTGTCGGCGAAACCTCCATCCACACGCTCGACGATCTGAAAAGGCGCCGCGAGCAGGAGGTGGCGTTCCTCATCGCAAAACTGATTCTCGAGCGCTACTTCCGGGATGACGCCGACGCCACAAAGCCCTGGCTCTTCCCCGACTTGCTGTGCATTGTTCGGCGGTGGATGAACGAATGCCTGATCCTCAAGGACAACACCTTCCCGCAGCTCTTGCTGCTGATCGAAAACGCCAACGACGCCGCCGACCGCATCTACAAGGCGATTGTCGCAGCCGATGGCGGGCCCAAACGCCTCATGCCGATCCCAAAGCCCTATGACACGCTGGGAACCACCGCCCTGGTCGCGTTCGATACCGTGCGCCCGACGTACAAAACAAGCCCCGCCAAGTGCCATATCTCCCACGTCGTCGCCGACACCGACTCCTGGGAGCAGAAGCTCGCCCAATCGCTGGAAGACGACGACATGCCCGAGGTGATTTGTTACGCCAAGAACCAAAACCTCGGCTTCTTCATCCCCTACACCCTCAACGGCCAGCAGAAAAACTATGTGCCCGATTTCCTGCTGCGCGTGGACGATTGGCATGGCCGGGACGATCCGCTGAACCTCATCCTCGAAGTGACCGGCGAGCGAGACATGGCGAAGGAGGCGAAAGTTTCAACGGCTAAAAGCCTGTGGGTGCCGGCGGTGAACAACGCCGGGACGTGGGGGCGATGGGCGTTTGTGGAAATCGGGGATCCATGGAATGCCAAGTCGACAATTCGGGATGCTTTGCGAAAGGTGCGATACAACCATGAGTGAAAAACTTCCTAAAGACGCGCAAGGGGCGATGATCGTGTTCGGAGCGACGACGATTCGTCGAAAATGGGTCGATGCGCAGTGGTATTTCTCGGTCGTCGATATCATCGCCGCGCTGACCGACAGCAATAATCCGCGAAATTACTGGAATATGCTCAAAGCGCGTGAAGCCAAAGCAAGTGGCGTTCAGTTGTCCACATTTTGTGTACAACTGAAGCTAACTTCCGCCGACGGCAAGGCTTACAAAACCGAATGCGCGAATACGCAATCAGCGTTTCGCATCATCCAGTCCATCCCCAGCCCCAAAGCTGAGCCGTTCAAGCGCTGGCTGGCGCAGGTCGGGTACGAGCGCGTTCAGGAAATCGAGAATCCAGAGCTTGCCCAGCAGCGGATGCGCGAACTGTATAAGGAAAAGGGATACCCCGACGACTGGATCGAGAAGCGCGTGCGCGGGATTGCCGTGCGCGATGAATTGACCGACGAATGGAAAAAACGCGGCATCGAGGCGCAAAAGGATTTCGCCATCCTCACCGCCGAGATCTCCAAAGCCACCTTCGGGCTCACGCCCGCCGATTACAAAAAGCTCAAGGGCCTGAAGCGCGAAAATCTGCGCGATCACATGACCGATCTTGAGTTGATCTTCACGATGCTGGGCGAAGCCGCCACGACTGAGATCGCCCGCAACAAGGATGCACGGGGGTTCCAGAAAAACAAGCACGCCGCCCACGAAGGCGGCGCCGTCGCCGGCAACGCCCGGCGGCAACTGGAGAGCAAGTCGGGCAGAAAAGTGATCGTGGCGGACAATTACCTGTCGGACAAACCCAAACCGAAACTGCCGGGTGCATCGGGTGCGTGAAAGCTCGGCGGCGTCTCTTTTTCCCGGTCTCGGTACTCCGGGGGTGGCCTGATGAAAATGCGGCGAAATTGTGGAAGGATCCGTGTGGGAGCCAGTTGCAGTTTTGTTGCGCTTTCCCCTCCTCCGGTAACTCCGGGGG
>DASRLH010000351.1:0-23904 GCA_035648595.1 Tepidisphaeraceae bacterium | reverse complement strand
AAAGATGCCGAACAGCTTCACGAGCAACTCCATATGGCGGTAAACCGCCTCAGAAACAAGTGCTGGCTAGTCCACGCATTCTTTAAACAGGCCGGATTGAACATACCAAAAGTTTAAACTTCATTGCGCAACGGTCAGTAGGAGCAATATATGCAAGTTGAATGCATGATTGGCCGGAGATCAGCGACAAGTTGGCGTCCACCGCCCACTTGGTCGAAAGCCTCGCGCTCGAACGGATTGTCCTCATAAGCCCGGCTGCCGCGAATCCAGAGCACCAGCGACGCCAGCAAATAGGCAGGAATAAACAACGGTCCCCAACGCTCGCACTGGCGAACGTGCACGCGCTCGTGCGAGCGGGTGGCGTCCAATAAATACCGATCGCGGCCCAGTACGACATGTCCGAGCGTCATCGCGGATGCGCCGCCGCGCAAAAACGTGAAATGACGAAGGAAGAAGCTCACCCATGGCCCGTGGAGCTCCAGCACTCCATCTTTCACCTGAACGCCCCCGCGCCCAAGTGCAAGCGGCACCATGAGTAACCCCACGAAAGTCGTGGGAAACGCCCATATATATGCAAGCCACCGCGATCGCATGGCCAAACCCTTTTCCCGCTTACATAAGCGGCTAAAGACAGCGCCGCTGCGACGCCCAAGCCACACCATAACACGACGGGGGGCCCAGTCGGGAGCGTGCAAAGTTTGCCACCCCGGCGTTGAACACATCAGCGGCGGATGGGTACTATATTACGATGCCTTATAGTATTGCCTCGGGAATTCGCAATGGGTTTGGCGGCGGATGGCGCGCGGCCGCGCTGGCCGCACTCGTTTCATTGATGATCGGCGGCTTGGCGCAGGCGGCGACGGGCGCGCCGGCCGATCCGGCCGCCGTCACGTTTAACCGCGCGATTCGCCCGATTATTTCCGACCGCTGTTTCAGTTGTCACGGCCCGGATTCCACCAAGCGCAAGGCGGAATTGCGCTTCGATCGGGAGTCCTCGTACTTCGATCCCCTGCCCAAGGATCCGGACAAGCGGGCATTTGTCCCCGGCAAGCCCGATCAGAGCGAAGTGTATCGGCGGATCACCAGCAGCGACCCGGACGTAGTGATGCCGCCGGCCAAGTCGCATCTCAAACTAGACGCGACGGAAAAAGAGCAGATTCGCAAATGGATCGAGCAGGGGGCTAAATGGGAGCAGTATTGGGCGTTTATCGCGCCGGTTCGGCCCGAATTGCCGGCGGTGAAGGATGCGGCGTGGCCCCGCAATGACATGGACCGATTCGTGCTGGCTAAATTGGAGAAGCAGGGCCTGCACCCCGCGGCGCGGGCGGACAAGCCGACGCTGATCCGGCGCGTTTCCCTGGCGCTGACCGGCATCCCGCCGACGCCGGCGCAAGTGGATGCGTTCCTTGCCGATCCTTCATCCGATGCCTATGAAAAAGTGGTGGATCGGCTGTTGGCGTCGCCCAATTACGGCGAGCAGATGGCGACCCAATGGCTGGATTACGCCCGGTATGCCGACTCGCACGGCTTTCAGTCCGACCCCGAACGCCACATGTGGCGCTGGCGCGACTGGGTGATTAACGCGTATAACAAAAACATGCCGTTCGATGAATTCACCATCGAGCAGCTTGCCGGCGATTTGCTTCCCAACGCCACCGTGGATCAGAAAATCGCCACCGGATTCAATCGCAATCATCGCATCAATGATGAGGGCGGCATCATCGCCGAGGAATGGCGAGTGGAAGGCGTCATCGATCGCGCGGAAACCACTTCGGAAGTCTGGCTGGGACTGACGATGGGCTGTTGCCGATGCCACGACCACAAATTTGACCCGCTCACGCAAAAGGATTTCTACAGCTTTTGTGCCTTTTTCAACAGTGTGAATGAAGTGGGCGTCGGGGACACCTCGGCCACCGATAGAGGCATCAACGTCCCGCCCATCCTTAAATTGCCCAGTCCCGAGCAGCAAAAGCAACTGGATGCGCTGAACGCACAAATCAGCCTGGGCAAAGCCACGCTCGCGGATTGGGAAAAGCATTCAGCCGACGCGACGAAGCAATGGGAGCAGCAGGAAGCGACGCGCACGGCGACCGATGGGCTGGTCGCGGCGTTTCCGCTTAATGGCGACGTTGCCGGGCATAACCTCGACGGCAGCAAGGGCTTGTCCGCGACCTTCCATGGCGCCGGCGGGCCGGTCTGGGCTGAAAATCCGCAAACGGCCGATGGGCCGGCATTCCGCGCCCTGCAACTGGATGGCAAAGGCGCAGCCATTGATGCCGGCGATGCCGTCGCGCTCGACTTCAAAAACGCCTTTTCCTACAGCGCGCGCGTGAACGTGAAAGCCGGCGGCACGGTGTTCAGCAAGATGGACGATGGCCCGGGGTTCCGCGGATTTGATCTTCGCGTGGAGAGCGGCCGGGTCGAGGCACACCTCATCCACCAATGGCCCGAGGATGCGATCAAGGTGATCAGCCGCGATCCGATCCCCGCCAACAAGTGGGTGAATCTGCTGCTCACCTACGATGGTTCGCAGAAAGCGGAAGGCGTAAAAATCTACGTCAATGGCAATTCCGTGCCGCTTCAGATCGAGAAGAACCGCCTCACCGGCACACTCATCACCACAACTCCGCTTTGGATCGGCAAACGGGTGACTTCCGATCCATTCAACGGGCAGATCGCGGATGTGCAATTCTTCTATCGCGCCCTGCCGTCCGGCGAGGCGATGGAAATGGCCTCGCGGCCCGCGGCGCAGGCGATTTTAAGAATAGCCGCCGGCAAGCGCTCCGCGGAGCAAAAGCAGAAGCTGGCGAAAATCTTCCGGGAAAGCGACGAGCGCTTCGCCGACGCCAAGGCAAAGGTGGAGGATGCCACCAAATCGCTGGCGGCGTTGGATAAGCAAATCCCCGATACGATGGTGATGGAGGAACTGCCCAAGCCGCGCGATACGTTCATCCTGGTGCGCGGGCAGTACAACAAGCATGGCGAGAAGGTGACGGCGGGCCTGCCTGCGGTGCTGCCGCCCATGCCCGCGGGCCAGCCGATGAATCGGCTGGGGATGGCGCGCTGGCTGGTCGATCCGGCCAACCCGCTGACCGCCCGTGTGCAGGCCAACCGGCTTTGGGCGAAATTTTTTGGCGTCGGCATCGTCAAAACCGCCAACAACCTTGGCACGCAATCGGATGTGGCCAGCAGCCAGCAGTTGCTCGATTGGCTTGCCACCGAAATGCTCGCCCGCAAATGGGATCTCAAGGCGTTCCAAAAGGAAATCGTGATGAGCGCCACCTATCGCCAATCCTCCACGGTTACGCCCGATCTTCTGGAGCGCGACCCGGAAAACCGCCTCTTGGCGCGCGGCCCGCGGTTCCGGCTATCCGCCGAGATCATCCGCGACCAGGCGCTGGCGGTGAGCGGCCTATTGGTGCAAAAGATCGGCGGCCCCAGCGTCCGGCCCTATGAGCCGGCCAATTTGTGGGAAGGCAATCTGTTCGGAAATCTCGCCAAGTACGATCGCGACAAGGGCGACGGCCTGTATCGCCGAAGCATGTACACCTTCATCAAGCGCACCGCCACGCCCTCGAACCTGACGGTTTTCGATCAGCCCAGCCGCGAGTATTGCGTGATCCAGCGATCGCGCACCGATACGCCGTTGCAGGCGCTGGATTTGATGAATGATCCGCAATACGTGGAGGCATCGCGGGCGATGGCGCAGCGCATGATGATCGACGGAGGCTCAACGCCGGTGGACCGGATCACCTACGGCTTCCGCCGGGCCACCGATCGAATTCCCAGCGCTGCCGAGCTGCGCATTTTGTCCAATGGCTTCCAGGAGCAGATGTCGCGCTATAAGAGCGATCCCCAGTCGGCGGCGAAGTTCATCAGCATTGGCGATTCGCCGCGCGATCCCAGGATCGACCCGGCGGAACTGGCGGCGTACACAATGACCGCCAGCGTTATCCTGAATCTCGATGAAGTAATCAATCTGCAATAGCCGCCGGTGGGTCGCGGAAAGAAGGATTAAACACGAAGGCACAAAGACACAAAGAAGGCCAGACATGAGAAAGTTGGATCGTTGATTTATTGTGGCACGGGCGGCTCGCCCGTGGTTTTTTGAAAACCAAAACACGGGCGAGCCGCCCGTGTCACGTTTTTTCAAAGTAACGTTTTTCAACACTATGCAACCGGCGAATCCACACGGCGAGAAGTTGGGATGCTTGTTGAGAACTCTCCGAGTTTCTTCGTGTCTTTTTGCCTTTGTGTTTAATCCCTTCTGAATTTGGAAATGCCGTTATGAACAACATCCCTTCCATCATTCAGTTTCAAGACGCGATGAACCGTCGCACGTTTCTTCGCCGCTCGGCGGCGGGGATTGGGGCGGCGGCGTTCGCATCGCTCCTGGGCGAGTCGGCGGGCGCGGCCGTGCTGCGCTCGGCGTCGGACGTCGCGGCCGGCGGCAAGGCCGGCGCGTTGGGGTTGCCGGGACTGCCCAATTTTGTTCCACGCGCCAAGCGGGTTATCTTCCTGTTCCAGGCGGGCGGGCCCTCGCAGATGGATACGTTTGATTATAAGCCGCGCCTGGAAAAGCTGCGCGGGCAGGACTTGCCGGCCTCCATCCGCATGGGCCAGCGCCTGACGGGCATGACCTCGGGCCAGAAGGCGTTCCCCGTGGCGCCTTCCATCTTCAAATTCGCGCAGTACGGCCAAAGCCGCGCGTGGATCAGCGAGTTGCTGCCGCACACCGCCAAACTTGCCGATGAGTTGTGCATCATCCGCTCGATGCACACCGAGGCGATCAACCATGACCCGGCGGTTACGTTCCTCCAGACCGGCTCGCAGATCGCCGGGCGGCCCAGCATCGGCTCGTGGTTTTCCTATGGGCTGGGCAGCGTCAACAAGGATTTGCCGGCGTACGTCGTGCTGATCTCGCGCGGCAAAGGCGCGGCCCAACCGCTGGCCGACCGCGATTGGGGCAGCGGGTTTCTCTCGACCAAATATGCCGGCGTGAAGTTCGAGAGCTCAGGCAGCCCGGTTCGCTATCTGCAGGACCCCTCTGGCGTCAGCCGCCCCGACCGCCGGCAAATGCTCGACGAACTCGGGCAACTCAACGAAATCCGCCATGACGTCATGGGCGACCCCGAAATTTCCACACGCATCGCGCAATATGAATTGGCGTTCCGCATGCAGGCATCCGTTCCGGATCTGGCGGACATTTCCAAAGAATCGAAAAGCGTTTTGGACCTGTACGGCCCGGACGTGCACAAGCCCGGCACCTTCGCGGCCAACTGCCTGCTTGCCCGCCGGCTGGCCGAGCGCGATGTGCGGTTCGTGCAGTTGTTCCACATGGGCTGGGATCAGCACGGCAACCTCCCCGAGCAGATTCGCGGCCAATGCAATGACACCGACCAACCCTGCGCCGGCCTGCTGACCGATCTCAAACAACGCGGCCTACTGGAGGATACGCTGGTCGTCTGGGGCGGCGAATTTGGCCGCACGGTTTACAGCCAGGGCACCCTGACCGCCACCAACTATGGCCGCGACCATCACCCCCGCTGTTTCACAACCTGGATGGCCGGCGGCGGCATCAAGCCGGGCGTCATCGGCGAAACCGACGATTACTCCTACAACATTATCCGCGACCCCGTCCACATCAACGACCTGCATGCCACCATCCTGCATCAAATGGGCGTCGACCACACCCGCCTGACCTACCGCTTCCAGGGACGATATTTCCGGCTGACAGATGTGGCGGGGGAAGTGGTAAGGGCGGCGGTGGGGTGAGGAGGTGAGGAAGGATGTAAACAACGCTTTCTTGCAAGAAGGACTCCGACTTGTTAAAAATGACACAATCCGGCGCGCAATGAACAGACTCAAGTCGAGTGAAGGATTTGCAATGACCACATCAAAATATAAGGCACTCGAGTGCGAGATTTCGCGAGGCGGCTTTTCTGATGAACGCGTTTTTGTTTTAATGGGCTCCGTTAAGCATCAGGGCATCGCTTCCCGGCGGCACATGTGGACGCGGAATGGACAGCCGATTGATGATGGAGAGCCACCCCTTGGAAACATCGTGAGCGGATTGATCGCCGCAAGAATTATTGAAATCCACGGCCAACATGCATTGGTATCAATCCCTGACGGGGAAGTCCTTGACATTCCGATCGGGGAACTGTTCGATCGGCCGATAAAAGCGGTGAGCAATGTACCTGTCGGATCGTGATCTAAGCTGGGCAATTCAGCGGGGGAATCTAATTGTTGATCCCTTGCCGAGCAAAATCGATCCGACATCGATCGATCTTCATTTGGATTCACCAGATCAAGCAAAGATTTGGGACATCGCTCAATTCACCAAAGATCAAGACACTTCCGGACTGGTGGCCCCGGAACTTCGGATCGGCAAGTTCAAGTATGACCGGTTCGCGCCTAAATATCTCATGTCCCCTCCAGAGGACGAGCGCGAACTTGTTTTTCGTCGCGGTAAACAGATCGTTATCAAGCCTGGCGGCTTTTTGCTGTGGCAAATAAAGGAATGGGTCGGGACGCCCGAAGACGGGGCGAATCTAATTGCGTTCATTGACGGTAAGAGCACGCGGGCGAGAACCGGTTTGCTTGTGCATCTCACGGCGCCAACCATTCACGCGAGTTGGGCTGGAAATATCACATTAGAAATCGCGAACTTAGGGCCCTTTCATTTTGTTTTGGAGGAAGGCGATTCAATCGCTCAAATTGTCGTCGCGACGGTCTCCAGCATCCCAGCGCAAAACATGAGGAACGGATCTGTAACCTATCGGCAAACGGAGGTGACGGGTGCCGCCTCCGCAAAATCACCGCTCTCAAAAAAATCTCGTGGAAGGCGGGACGGGATAAGGAAATAAATACTTGTGCAACCCAAACGAGGCAGGAGGCTCGCATTGAACACTCCTGCCTCGTCATTATCCGGCACACACTTTTGTATGCGATCCAACTCGCGATCGCTCACTTCATTTCCTTCTCCACGATCTTCTTCATTTCTTCAGGAGTGGACTCGGCGCTGAAACCGATGAAGACCTTTTTTACTTTGCCGTCTTTCCCAACGATGATGGTTTCGGGGATGGCATTGGCCATGTATTTCTGGCCGACGTCGCCCTGGGTGTCGAGCAGGACGGGCACGGTGAGCTTGGTCTTCTCGACGAAGTCCTTCACCTTCTCCTTGGGTTCCTGCTGATCGACCGCGAAGACCTGAAGGCCGTCAGCTTTCTTGGCCTGATACAGTTTATCCAGATGCGGCAACGACAGCCGGCACGGCGGGCACCAGGTCGCCCACAAATCCAGCACGACGACCTTTCCCTTCAGCGACGACAACTTCACGTCCTTGCCATCCAGGCCGGTGAGGTTGAAGTCGGGTGCGAGCTTGCCGACCAGGGCGTCGGCTGGGCTGGCCTCCTGGTCGGCGGCGGCCTTGGCGTCCTTCGCGCCCGCGGGCGGAGCCCAGGCGAACTGCTCGGGCTTCACCTGTGCATCGGGAGTCGAGGTCTTGTAATTCACCGTGAAAACCACGCTGTTCACTGCCGGGTTTTGTTGCTTGACGGCGGCCGTGGCGTCGCTCACCGACTGCCGCAACAAATGCGTCGTGGGATCAATCGCAACGGTCTGCGTCACCGAATCCTTCAGGCCCAGTTTTAATGTCGGGCAATTTTGGCCGTCCAGCTTCGTGTCATCCACCTTGGTGACGTCCAGGGCGTTGAAAATCAGTTCCTGGGCCGGGTCGATCGCCATCGCGAGCAGGATGGAGGGATCCTGCTGGCCCAACATCTGCGGCAACGGCGCCGGCAATGAGTCGGGGGCGACTTTGCCCGCAGGGGCATCATATTGAATGTATTTGCCGGCCGACTTCTGATACGCATAAATCTTCGTGCCCGTCGAGCCCACGGTGATGTCGTCCTTGGCCGCGTGCTGGAACTTGTTGGGGCTTTGGAAACTGGCGGTGAACTCGGCGGAGTGATTCTCTTTTTTTCCGTTGGCATCGATATCCACCGACATCGTGCCGGTCAAATCGAGCGACTTGAGCTTGCCGTAAGCCGCGCTCACCTCGTCGAGCACCTTGCGGGCGTCGTCGCTGACTTTGGCCGCGCTGGCAGTCTTGTCTTGTTCATCCGTCGCGGCCTTTTCGGCCTTGGGCGCATCGGCATCGCTTGCCTTGGCTTTTTCAGCCGCGCCCTCAGGCGCGGCGGGCTTTTGGGCGGCGGGCTGCTCGGTTTTCGGGGCATCTTCGGCCAGCAGTCCGCTGCTGCTCAATGCCACCGCCGCGCACGCGACGGCTGTGATCAGGGCTCGGGTCTTCATGTGATCCTCCAAAGGAATGGCGGCAAGCCAATAGGGGCGGCAAGGCCGATTTCGGGCCTGCCGAGGGTCGGGACGGGCGTGCCGGTGAAATTGTTCAAGGGCCGCGCGGCCCGCCCGGCAAGCTGGCATCATTATAGCCAAGCCCATTGCCTCCCATGCGAGCGGGGTAGAAAAGTTGCGGGGACTGTTGCGATCCCGTGCCAGGCAGGGTCACTTCAGTGACCCTGTGCCCGCAGGTCAAAGCAACCGTTGTAACCTAACCTACGATTTGCGGTTCAATTGGCCGATAAGGTGATTCGGATGAGTATCGGATTGATCGGCTATCGAGGCTGCGGAAAAACCACCGTCGGGCGCAAGCTCGCCGACCGGCTTTGGCAGCCCTTCGCCGATACCGACGAACTGATCGTCCAGCAGGCCGGCAAGAGCATCTCCGATATCTTCGCCCAATCCGGCGAGGCCGCCTTCCGCGATCTGGAATCGAAGGTGTTCCGCGAGGTGTGCCAACACCCGGAAGGCGTCGTTGCCCTGGGCGGCGGCGCGCTGGATCGCCCGGAAAATCGCGAAATTTTGAAAGCGTCGGGCCACAAGCTGATTTATCTCAAATGTGAGCCGCCCGAGTTGCTGCGCCGGATCGAAGCCGATCCACAGACCGCCGCCGCCCGGCCCAATCTGACCGCCCTGGGCGGCGGCATTGAGGAAATCCAGACGATTCTCGCCCGCCGCGAGCCGATCTGGAGAGCGATCATGACCGCCGAGTTGGATGTGACGCATCTGAGTCCGCAAGACGCGATGGTGTATATCGTGCGGCTGGTGTGAAACAAGACCCCAACAAACGTGCCTCATTTGATCTACATTTTCTTCTTCTTCGCCCTGGGCGCGTGCGTGGGGAGTTTTCTCAACGTCGTGGTCTGGCGGCTTCCTCGCGGCGAATCGCTGGTGCTGCCCCCTTCGCACTGCCCCAAGTGCCAGACCCATCTCAAATGGTATGACAATATCCCGGTGCTCGGCTGGGTCTTCCTGGCCGGGCGGTGCCGTTACTGCAAAGAAAAAATTTCTCCCCGCTACCCGATCGTCGAGGCGCTCACCGGCTCGCTGTTCGTCGTGTATTATGTGATGTTTTTCGTTTTTCAGATCGGCCCGTGCGCGAGAGTGCGGGTCGATCCCTTCACGTTTGAAGGGCGCATTCTGCACGGCATGCCGCTGGACATCACGCGCGACTGGGCGATTTACGGCCTGGACATGTTTCTTCTCAGTGGCCTTCTCGCCGCCAGCCTGATCGATGCCGAATCATTCACGATTCCCCTGCAAATCCCCTGGCTGATCGTGCCGATCGCGCTGATCGTTCACCCGCTGTTCGATCGCGGCTACGAACCGGGTGCGCTGAGCGTCGGGCCAACGGGCGCGGCATTGGCGGTGGGAGGCACACTGGGCGTGCTCATCAGCATCGTCCTCCTCTACACCGGTATATTCCCGCGCAGTTTCGCCGACGGTGGGCCGGCGATGGAAATGGACCGCGAAACCTATGAACGCGAAGCGAAAACCGCCCGCAAACGCGGGGAGGAACCGCCCGCCGAACCCATCGAATATACGCCGCGCATGATCCGCGCTGAGGCGCGCAAGGAAATGATGTTTCTGATGCCGCCGATCGTTCTGGCGGCGCTGGCCGCTTTGCTGGTGTCGAGATTCGGTCCGGCGGCAAGAGGGTGGACGCAAATCGTCAGGCATCAATGGGTCGCCTCCCTTTTGGCCAGTGCATTGGGCGGACTGGTCGGCGGATTCACCGTCTGGCTCACGCGCATCCTCGGCTCCTACGTTTTCGGAAAGGAAGCGATGGGCATGGGCGACGTCGATCTGATGGCCGCCGTCGGCGCGGCGCTGGGCGCGGGGCCGGCGGTCGTCGCGTTTTTCCTGGCGCCCGTCTTCGGCATCGCCTATGCGATTTACATGCTGGTGCGCCGCTCGGGAAGACAACTTCCCTATGGGCCGTACTTGAGTTTAGCGACGGCCTTCGTCATGCTATTTTATTGCCCGATTGCCGCGTACTTGGCGCCGGGCCTTTCCAACGCGGCGTGGATGCTCCAACATCTGGTCGGCGGATAGTTGCGTCAGTCGGGCGGCGGACGGGGCTTGGGTAACACGAAGACGGTGACGTATCACGGGCGTCCCGCCCGTGCCGATGGAGAACCTCATGGGCAAATTCTGGCTTAAATTCTGGGTCACGACGAAAATCACCATCGTCACGCTTCTGCTTCTCTACATTCTCATATTCGTATGGGTGAACCACAGCAATCAGGCGAAGGTGTGGGTTTGGATCAGCGACGAAATCCACACGACCACGCTGATGGTCGCATTTTTCTCGTTCCTCGCCGGCGTGGTCGGCACCATCCTCGTGCGCACAACCCTCAAAACCCTGCGGCAGATCCGCGACCTTCAGGCGCGCAATCGCCACGAGAAAATGCACCGCGACCTGGAGGACATGAAGACCAAGGCCGCCATGCTGAGGCCCAAGGGGGAAGAGGGATGAAATGACGACTGATATTTGTCGTGACACGGGCGTCCCGCCCGTGCTCTTGGCGCTGAACTTGAGAAAATACTGTTCGAGTTTCATAACGCCACGCACGGGCGGGACGCCCGTGTCACGCAGTGATTCCACGTTCTTTCTCAACGCCGACACTGCAATCGCTTGTAATTATTTCCCTTGGCCAATGAAAAAATCGGCCTAGTGCATTGTCATGCTTCCAAATGCGGGTAAAACTCTAGTGATTTACCCCAAAATCATTGCGTGACAATGCACTAGCCAGTTTGTCGGCAAAGTTGCTACATTCCTAAGCAGGTCGGTTGCCTCGCGGTGACGCGCGCATTGCGCGATCACTGGCGACGCGGGAACGGAGCAATCCAATGCATGTGCCTTCAGACACGTTTGAATCGGGCGCGTACGGCATCGCGTTGCCGCGCGAGTTGGAGACGGTGATGGCGGTGGGGGCGGTGGCGATTTTCCTGGGGACGGTGGGGCTTTGTTCCCTGCCGCTGCTGGCCGAGCCGGTAATCTCCGAATACCTGGGCCGCGGGGGGGTGATCGCCGATCGCGGGTTGATTAACACCTGGGGCCTGATCTCCAGCAACGCCGGCTGCGTTCTGGCTGTGGCCCTGGCATTGGCCGGCATGGGCCTGCTTCGCTTCCGGCCCTGGGCACGCTCGCTCATGCTCGCCTGGGCCTGGGCCAGCATCGCCCTGGGCGTTGCCGGAATCTACTTCCACGTTCTCATGCTCTCCGTCGCCACCAGCGGCCAGGGCACGCCTTCCTTCTGCACCCGTGTCTTCGGCCTGGCCGAATGGCTCGCCTGGGCCTTCGGCGCCCTCTTCGCGTTCATCGTCATCTGGGCCCTGACCCGCCCGGGCGTCAAGCAAGCCTTCGAGCGCGGAAGGGCGATTCGGTGAGCCGAGGAAAAGGTGAGTGCTGAGAGTTGAGTGCTGAGAGCGGAAGCCAAATCGCATCGTTTCCGTAGGGTTCGCCTCAGCGAACGCGGTTCGCACCGCGCGATTGTTAAATCACCATCCACGCGCCGCGGTCCTACCCAATTCCAAAACGCCCGCGTCTCCTCCGGCACTCAACGCACTGTTCGCCAGCCGACTTCTCAGCACTCAGCACTCAACTCTCAGCACTCAGCACTCTTTAATTGCTGCTCGGATCATCGGGAATCATTTCCGGCTTGAGCCACGGATACGCCGTCATCAGCATGATCCGGCGGCGGAGCGTGTCCCATAGGTTTTGGGTTTCCGCAAAAACGTGCTCGCCGGCCGCGGCCGCCAGCCACGCGCCGGATTCGATTTCGGCCTCAAGTTGTCCCCCGCCCCATCCCGAATAGCCGACGAAAAACCGCACGTTGTCTTCCCGGCTCGAAACGATTTCCTCGACCGTTTCCTTATCCGTGCTGAAATAAACGCCCGGCAGCACCGGTATCTGCCCCAGCGCCTCGTCGCCATGCAAAACCATCAGCGGCCCCTCGCATGGGCCGCCCTGATGCAGCGGCGCTTCCGACGCGCAGTACGATTCGCTCACCTGGTCCCAGACCATCTGAATGGTGGTCTCCAGCGGGCGATTGAGGATCAGCCCCAGGGCGCCTTCGTCATTGTGCTGCACGATCAACACCACAGCCCGAAAGAAGTTGGGGTCGAGCAGTTTGGGCGAAGCGATCAGCAATTGTCCCTGCAGCGATTTCATCGATCCTCGAATCCCAATCCAGAAACAATATCCCGCGACAGTGCTCGAATTGTATCCCAATTCCCGCAACAAATTCATCGCCAGTCGTTTAACAACTCTGTCGGCGTCGATAGAATGGTCTTGTCCGCGTTGGAAGCGTAAATGGAAAAGGGCCTCAAGCAATTCGTCCGCCGGATCCTGTTGATCCATCTGGCCCTGCTTGCGCTGCTGCTGGGCGTGGTGAGCGGGGCGGCGCGGCATCTTTATAAGTCGGCCCGTTCCCAGGCGATCCGCCAGGCGCAGGAACGCCAGTCGCTTTTGGCCGCCCAGACCGCGCATGGCGTCGAGGGGTTTTACGATTCCATCCTCAGTGACCTGCATCTGCTAAAGCCCGATGAGGATGAGGAATCGGACCTGCCGGATGTGCCGACCAACCTGCTTACGCCGCAACCATTTCAGAACATCGGCCTGGTGCGGCAGGCGGTGAGCGCGCTGCTGGTGCATCAGCTTCAGGGAAGGGCGCATCTGTTTCTGGTGGATGCGGGGATGCACCCGCACACGCTGGGCGTTGAGGAACGGACATTTACGAACACTGCCAACGGCGGGCGGGGAACCAGCACGCGGAACGTCGCCGTCCTCAATAATCCGTCCACCCCCTTCGAGGAGCAGATCGTGGGGGCGTATGGGCCCTGGCTCAAGACCCTGCGCCAGCCGCAAATCAGCGAGCTTAGGCTGATTGACCAGCGCGGCATCAAGCTGGTCTGCGTCCCCCTCATGCTCACCCAGCGCGTTGGCAGCAGTTTGCCGGCGCGATACCGCCAGCGACGCGCGGGAGTATTGGTGGCCGCGGTTTCGGCGCGACCCATCGAACGCAATTTCCTGCTCGACCTGAGCCGGCACGGCGTGAGCGGGGCGCTGGTCGTCGATGCTTCCAACACCATCATGGCCGCCTCGGCCCATGAACTGGTGGACACGCATCTGGGCGATAAGCCCGACCCGCGGCTTCATGCCGCCCTCGACGCCTTCGCCACCAATGGGGGCGCCGGCACGCGCATCCTCGATCAGCCTTTCCAGATCGGCTCGCAATCCTTCGCTCCGGCCATGCTCAGCTCCAACCCGGTTGAGGTGATGGGGCAGCATTGGTTTGTGCTGGTCGCCTCGCCATTGGCGGATGTGGATGGACTTGTGAAGGAATTTGCCGGCAAGGCGATCTGGTGGGCCGCGTTCGTCGCGCTTTCGATGGCCACAATTCTCGTCTCCACCGCCGCCCAGCTCATTCGCAGCCGCGTGAAAATGGAGCGCGTACGCCATGAGCTGCTGCAAAACGAGCTCCGCCAGGCCCGCCAAATCCAACTCGCCTGGCTCCCCCAAAAAACCAAGACCACCTGCTCGTCGTCCATTGACATCGCCAGCCTCAATCGCCCCGCGGGCCACATCAGCGGCGACTTCTACAACTTCTTCGAGATCCCCGATGGCCGCACCGCGCTGGTGATCGGCGACGTGACCGGCCACGGCACCGCCGCCGCTTTCCTTATGGCCACCACGCAGTTGCTCGTCCGCAACATCCTTCCCAACACCGGCGACCCCGCCCGCTGCCTGGAGGAAGTGAATCGCCAACTCACCAACCAGGTTTTCAACGGGCAATTCGTGACCATGCAGGTGTTGCTGATCGACGCGGCCAACGGGCATGTGGAGATCGCCACCGCCGGCCATCCCCCGCCCCTCATCGGCGACGGCGAAGCCTTCCGCCCCTTGAAAATCGAGCCGCAACTGGTGCTCGGCGTGGACGCGCGGGCCAAATATTGCACCGAGCGTTTCCGCATCCGCCCCGGCTGGTCCATCCTGCTCTACACGGATGGCGTAGTCGAAGCCCAAAACCCCGCCGGCGCCCGCCTGCGCCTCGAAGGCCTGAGAAAAGCCCTCGCCGGCCCCATCGAAAGCGCCGAGGCATTGCTGCAAAACGCCCTCTCAGCCATCAACACCTTCCGCCGTGGGCGGGAATTGACGGATGATCTGACGCTGCTGGCGGTGCAGTTGCAAACGAGTGACAAGCCCGCGCCCGATCCCGCGCCCGCCTCCGAACCCGCCGTCCCCGCGTCGGCGTAAATGCAAAATGACATGATCGTCCGCGAACTGCCCCGACGCCATCCCAAGAGGCGCGTGACAGTTTCGGCAACCTCTCTTTTTCCCTCTCCCGGTACTGGGCCTGTCGATTTAATTGGCACGGAATTTGGGTCACTGGACTTACGATGAGGACCCTTGACATAACTCCTTATTTTCCGTTCGATCGAGCCGATTTTTCGGCTTAAATCGACAGGCCCTACTCCGGGGGAGGGCCAGGGTGGGGGTCTTTGTTCCTCGGCCATTACGGTACAAACCCCCACCCCAACCCTCCCCCGGAGTACCGTGGGAGGGGGAAGGACTCGCAGAAGTTGTCACGCACCCCATCCAAAATAGCTCCGCTTCACAAAAATGCTGAAATCCCGTCATCAAGACGCGACGCCGTCCGTCGCGGCTTTGGCCGTGCATCCGCATTGCCGGACGGATTCCCATTTTTACGCAACGCGCCGCTCGGCTCGTCTTCGGCGACGGGGCAGTTGAGACTCTTGCTATACAAGCCGGACCGGTCGAAGCAGCACGGACGCCGCTTCCCTTTGGCGAGCATATCGCACGCCTTGTCGAGCCGCAGCTTGCGAGTTTCCGCCCGCTTGCCGGAGGTGATCCATTGGATCCAGTCTCGTCGCGCGACGGGCGTGATATCCGACCATGCGTTCCGCGCCTTCGGGGTGGCCGCGAGCGCCTTGCGCAGGTCTGATGGCACGCTCGGTTCGGGCTCCTCGGCAACTGGCGTGATCTCCAACTGGACGATATCGCCCGTCGCCGCGCCCGCACCTTCGATGAGTTTCCGGTCCACTTTGAGCCAATGACCACCTTGGCCGTCCGGCTGGAGCGTGACTCTAATGGGCAAGCCGTTGAGCGTGCCTTCAACGGACACCATGCCCCGCGACGGGAACTCATCGCTGGCTTCGTCGGGCAGATTCAGAAAGTTCCAGGAAACGGCCTTCGCTCGCCCAATCGCCTTGGGACGTAAGAGCGTCGCGCTGAAATGGATGCTCGAAGGGGAAGCGGATTGGCCGACGCCGCGACTGCCGGCCTGATGCTTGCCGATCATGTGCTTCGGCGTGGAGCTTTGCGCGGTCTCATGTTTCATTGGGCCACTCTCCCGGTCGCGCGCCGCCACATCGCGGCGGTCATTTTAAGAGACTCTTAAGCCGAGCGATCCACGAAGCCTCCGCAGTTCCAGCGGCTGCGCGACGAAGTTCGCGAGATGGATCATGCTATGATGTCGTTATTGCGTGAGCCGAGGAAGGCGCAGAGCGACGTCGCGAGTGAATTCATCTGGCGCCTTTTCATACTCGGTACAGTATAATCGCTGAGCCGAGGTAGGCGAAGAAGGAATCTGCTGGGCGCAGATGCGGACATGAAAAAACCCTTCGATGCGCTGCTTTCGACAAGCTCAAGCCAGTCGCTTGCTCAGGGCATTCGACTCGGCCGTAAATGCGGCCTGCCATGAGCGAGGCCGTACACGGCCGAGTCGAATGGAGCCATGGGGATTTGAACCCCAAATTCTACCATGCCATGGTAGCGTGATCCCATTTCACTATGGCCCCGGATTGCCGGGCGGCGTTGGGAGGTCAAACTTTAGCGGCGGAGAGGGTGCTGTCAAGAGCGGCGCGACATCGCCCTGATCGCCGTCTTCCTGGCCTCCGTTGATTCGGCGTGGCTGACCGGCGAGCGGCTTTTGGCCACAGGCGGCATGCGGTGATGCAAGTTGAAGCACCCGTTGCCACGAAGAATTTTATCACCCACCCAAACCATTCCTCATCGCCTCCAGGAACGCGCAAAAACTTTGGCTTCGCTGCCGTATTTTCCCCGCGTCGAGCGCCTTGGCGATTTCCTCACAGACGACTGCGGTATAGGCTCGTTGGTTGAGCAGGTGCTTAAGATGTTCCTTGGGGTTTTGAATTTGATCGGGAGCTGATGAATCGACATTGCCAAGTGATGCTCCAAGATAGCCACGCAGCCCCTGCTCATCGGCAAAAAACCACGCCTCCAGATGCCATTGCGCATATGCGAATTGGAGGGCGGCGCTAATTTCCGTTCCGAGGCGGATGGGGAGCTGTTGTCGGAATGGATCGAGCACGTCAACCGGCATTTTTCCGTCAACATCGAGGAGGATGACGAATTTGTCCGGCGGGGCGGCGATGCGCTCGTACCATGTTGCCTTTATCAGTTTTTCCGCCATTGCGACGTTCAGTGCGTTGTGCCTTGGCGGGATTCGCACCTCGAGAAGCGAAACGCCATCCGTCTCCAGTTGCTTGACAAGGTGCGAAAGGGCGCGACGTTCAGTCTCTCCCGAGGCAATGACGACAACGCGTTTGCCCATCTTCAACTCCCGAAACCTTTGGTTTCATAGAATTCGCCGAGCCCGAAGCCCGAGGCCTCCAATGCCTGGCGAACGGCGGCGCTGTTTGACTCGCGAGTGACGCGCGTACCTTCAATGCCCCCGTGCCGGACGATGCAAACGGCGCCGGGATCATCAAGGAAGTCGAGCAATAATGGAGAGTGTGTTGTCACGAGAATTTGAACACGGTCGCGCGCCTTGATGAGGTATTGGGCGAAAGAAGCGAGGGCCGTCGGATGCACATAATTCTCGGGTTCCTCAATGGCGATCACATTGCGGTCGGCCTCGCCAAAAAGCGTCGTCATCAGCGCCAACATGCGCAATGTGCCGCTCGAGGCGCCGATTTGATGAACCGAGAATTTCAGGCCCGGCTCATGCTGGACGAAGTAAACGCGCTCTTCTGAATCGCGCGCTTCTCTCAATTCGATGTTGGTCGGGAGGCCGAGAACCGATTGCGTCGCGGAAACGATTTGTGTGAAAGCCTCTCGGGACGATTGGCGGATCGTCAACAATCGCTCCGCGAGATTCCGGCCATATGGATCGAACGCGGATGGATCCAAGCCGCTGTATCCCCGTCGAAGCAAGAATGGACTGGGGTCGAAGAAGCCCCAACGTCCCACGAACTCCGCGATGGCGCGACCCGGAAAAGCGGCGTTTGGCGCGGCGTTGGCCAGCGCACATGCCGTGGTCGGCTGATCGAGCCTTACCTCTTCATTCTTTTCGCCTGACCACCACCAGCCCTGGCCAGAACTCGCCTGGAGAAGCTGACGGCGCGGCTCGCCGGGTCGGATCTCGAACAGCGTCTCGCGATGGATTTCAAATTCAAAATCTTGCCGGGCAAGTTGAATCGACCATTCGTAAGTGTTGCTGTCGTTCAGAAACTCAAGGTGCAGGTCGATCTTGTGGGCATCCTCACCTTTCCACGCGAGATGAATGATACCGCCGCGTGAGAATACCGCGGATTTGAAATCGCGATCCTGCACGCCTTCATGCAGAAATCTGAGCGCGTCCAGAATGGTGCTCTTCCCCGATGCGTTGGTTCCGATGAAAAGGTTCAAGTCAGACAGCGGGATGGTTTCGTCACGCAGGCTCCGGTAACGCAATGCTCGTAGGCTTCGTAGCTGCATGAGCGCCGAATCGTACTGTAAACTCCGGGTGAATCACAATCATTGCCGCAAAAACGAGAAGCCCGGCCGCATAGGCGCCGGCCTCCCGTCGAACTGCGGCATTGGCGGGTTCCGCGTTCGCTGAACCGAACCCTACTTGGATTTTTGCGTGGCATTGGTTTGCGCCTGCTCACCGACGGGAGCGGGGACTTTTTCCTCGCCGGCGATTTTGGCGGCGGCGCCTTCGACGGTTTTTCCGCCGGGGTTTTCGATGACCTGGTCGTTGATGTCGAGGCCGGAGATGATTTCGATGTTGTTGCCGTAGTCCACGCCGAGCTTCACCTTTTTGTAATGAATCTTGTTGTCTTGGACGACGCCGACCTGGTCGCCGTCGGCGTTGATTACAACCGCGGGCCCGGGGATCAGCAGGGGGGGGTGATCGCGCTTCACCTGGAAGTTGGCCTCCACATACATGCCCGGCAGCAGGGCCAGATCGGGATTGACGATCTTCACCTCGGTCATCAGCGATCGGGCGGCGGGATCGAGATAATTGGTGGTGCCCAGCACTTCGCCGACGAACACGCGCCCGGGTCGCTCGCGGGAGGTGATGTTCACTTTCATCCCCTGCTTGATGGTCAGCGAATAATTCTGCGGGACGTAGATGAACGCGCGGAGCGTGTCATTCTCGGCGATCTTGAACATCGGCTGCGTGTCAACGGACGTGGGGTTGGCCAGGATCATGGCGCCGACATCAAAGGCCCGGCCCGTCACCACGCCGCTGAAGGGGGCAGTGATGGTCTCGAATTTTTGCATGTCGGTGAGTCGCCTGACGTCGGCCTGGGCGACGGCGATGTTGGCCGTCGCGACGCCGAGGGTGGAGACGGCGGCGTTGTAGTTGGATTGATACTGATCCAATTCCTGCTGCGTCACGCCGCTGGTGCCGCGCAGGGATTCGAAGCGTTTCCAGGTGGTTTGCGCCAGGCCCAAATCGGTTTGCGCCTTGGCCGCGGCGGCTTGTTGCTGAAGCAGCATGGCCTGGGCGCCGCGCAGCTGCGCATCGACTTCCGGCGAGTCGATCTTCGCCATCAACTGCCCCTTTTTCACCTGGTTGCTGATGTCAACGTCGAAGTGCGCCAGATAGCCGGTGGTGCGGGCGAAGATTGAAACTTCCTGCCAGGGTCGCAGCGTGCCCGGCAGGCGCACCTGCATGATCGCGTCGGCACGCCGGGGCTTAACGACCGTTACCGGCACCGCCGCGTGCAGCGCGGCGTCGGCGTCCCTGGCCAGTTCCTTGTTCACGCCCAGGCGGGGAAGGAATCCAACGGCAAATAACACCGCGATCAGCACGCCGATCACGACCACCGCCGCGATGATCCAGCCCGTGCGCGCGGGGGCGACGTTGAGATCAATCTGATCGTGATCGGCGGCGCCGTTGTCCGCGACCGGCGGATGGCCGTTGGTGCGCGCATCGTCCAACGCCGGCACATTCGTGCGGGCGGGCGTTATGGGCGGAGGGGGGAGCTGGCCGGTTTCCATGAAGAACTCCATCTGCATCATTCAACAATTCATCATCCAACAATAGTCCGCGCCCGCCGCGAAAACCTGCCATCAATTCTCCTGCAGCTCCGGCTCAACGGGCCGGTGCGGCGGGTGCTTGCGCAAGGCGCTGTACACCACGGGAACAAAGAACAGGGTGTAGAACGTCGCCACCGTCAGGCCGCCGATCACCGCCCGGCCCAGCGGGGCGTTTTGCTCGCCGCCCTCGCCCAGGCCCAATGACATCGGCAACATGCCCAAAATCATCGCCAGCGCGGTCATAATCACGGGCCGCAGGCGCGTCAGCCCGGCGGCCAGGGCGGCTTCGTGCGCGCCGACATCGTGGTCCTTGCGATAATCATTGGCGAAGGTGATCAGGAGGATCGAGTTTGCCGTCGCCACGCCGATGCACATGATCGATCCCATCAGGCTCGGCACGCTGATGGTCGTGTGGCTTGCGAAAAGCATCCACAGAATGCCGCCCAGCGCGCCCGGCAACGCCATCAGAATAATCAGCGGATCGAGCCAGCTTTGGAAATTCACCACCATCAGCAGATAAACCAACAGAACCGCGCCCAGGATGCCGATTGCAAGCGCCTTGAATGATGAATTCATGCTCTCCACCTGGCCGCGGATGCTGATCGTGGTGCCCGTGGGGAGCTTTGGCGTGAGCTGCGCAACCAGGCGGTCAATCTTGCTGGAAACCGAGCCCAAATCGGTGCCCTGCACGTTGGCCTGTATGTCGAACGTGGGAACGATGTTGTAGTGGGTGATGTTGGTGGGGCTGTAGCCGCGGGAAATACTGGCTACGTTGCCGAGCATTTCTCCGGTGCCGTTGGGGCTTGAGATCGGCGTGTTTTGCAGGGCGTTGATGGAATTGTATTTGTATTGCGGGGTCATGATGGCCACGGAATACTGCACGCCGCGCTTGGGATCGAGCCAGAAGTTGGGCGCGACAGTTGCGCTGGATGAAAGCGAAATCAACAGGTCGCTGGCGACGGTTTGCTGCGTGAGGCCGATCTGATCGGCCATGGTGCGATCGACATTCACGCGCAAATCCGGCGTCTTCATCACCTGATGCACATGCACGTCCACGGCTCCGGGAATGCCCGAGATCTGCTTGCTCAGCGCCTGCGCGATTTCAAAGTCTTTTTCCTGGCTGCCCTTTGGACCCAGCACCTGCACGTCGATGGGGGCGGGCAGGCCGAAGTTCAAGACCTGCGTGGCGATGTCCGCCGCCTGGAACCAAAAGCCGTTCATCGGGAACTCGCCGGGCAGACCCTTGCGCAACGTCTGAATGTATTGCTCGGTGGGATGATGGCTGTGCTTGAGCGAGATCAATATCTCGCCGTCGGCCGGCGAGATCTGCGAGCCGTCGCTCAGCGACATGTTGATGCCGCTGTTGGGGATGCCGATGTTGTCGATGATGGTGTCCACCTCGGCGGAGGGGATTTTGGTGCGGATGTACTGCTCGACGCGGGCGAAGTTGCGCTCGCTTTCCTCCAGGCGCGTGCCGGGCGCGCCGCGGACGTGCAGGCGAATCTGCCCGGCATCCACCGTCGGGAAAAAGTCGCGCCCCACGATCGGAAACAGCGCGCACGATCCGACCGCGAATATCGTAAATGCGATCAGCACCAGCATGCGATTGCCCAATGCCCAGGCGAGGAATCCGCCGTAGCTGTTGCGGAACTTGTTGAAGCGATTGTTGAACGCTTCGTGTACGCGCCAGATGGGGCCTTTGCTGACGACGTTACGGTGTTCGCCGCCTTCTTCAACGCCGCCGTACAACTCGACTTCGCTGGCCAGCAGATAATGCACCAGCGTGGGGACCAGCGTTCGGCTCAGCAGATAGCTGGTGAGCATCGCAAAAATCACCGCCTCGGCCAGGGGCGTGAACAGGCTCTTGGCTGCCCCGGTGATAAACCAGACCGGCACAAACACAATGCAGATGCACAGCGTGGAGACGAACGCGGGCACCGCGATCTGCTGAGCACCGTCAAGAATTGCCTTCACCAGCCGTTTGCGCTGATGCAGGTTGCGGTGAATGTTTTCGATTTCGACGGTGGCATCGTCCACCAGAATGCCGACCGCCAATGCCATGCCGCCCAGCGTCATGACGTTAAGCGTCTCGCCGAGCATCCAGAGCATGATGAGCGACACCAGGATCGACAGCGGAATCGAGATACAGATGATGAGCGTACTGCGCCAGGAGCCCAGGAACAGCAGGATCATCAGGCCCGTGAGGCCTGCGGCGATGGCCGCCTCCTTCACCACGCCCAGCACCGCCGCCCGCACAAAGATGGACTGATCGAACAACGGCGTGATCTTAAGCTGATCGTTGTGCGGCACGCGGGCAACGCTCGCGGGCACCGCCTCCTTCACGCGCTTCACGATGTCCAGCGTGGAGGCATTGCCCAGCTTGTAGATCGGCTCGAGCACGCCCTTCTTGCCATCCACATGCACCATGTTGATCTGGGGCATGTATTTATCGCTGACGTGGGCGACGTCTTTTATCTTGACCGTGGATTGCCCGTAGCTTTTGATCGGCAGTTCGTTAAGCGAATCGACGGCATCAGGGCTGGCGTTGAGGACCACGGGCAATTCCTGCGTGCCCATTTTCACCGTGCCTCCCGGCACGATCAGATTTTGGCGACCGAGGGCGGCGGAAACATCCGAGGCCCCCAGCCCATACGCGTAGAGCTTGTCGGGCTCCAGATCGACCATGATTTCGCGCTGCATCCCGCCGTACGGCCACGGGAGCATCGCCCCCTGCACGGTCGCCAGATCGTTGCGAAGGTATTGGTTGGTGATGTCAAACAGCGTCTGCTCGGGAAGCGTATCGCTGCCCAGCGAAAGCCAGAGGATCGGGACGGTCGAAGCACTGTATTGCATGATGAGCGGCGGCAAAACGCCCGGCGGCATCGAGTGCAACGCCGTCTGCGACACCGCCGCCACCTGCGCCTCGGCTTCCGCGATCCTCGCGCCCGGCTGGAAGTAAATGCGCACCACCCCTTCGCCGAGAATCGACTGGCTCTCGATGTGCTCGATGTCGTTGACCGTCGTGGTGACGATCCCTTCGTAGTTGCGGATGATGCGCCCCTCCATCTCCTCGGGCGACATCCCGTCGTAACGCCAGATCACGGCAATCACCGGGATGTCCACCTCGGGGAAAATGTCAGTGGGCATCTTGAAGATGGCGAACACCCCCAGCAGCACGATCGCGATCGCCATGACCACGAACGTGTAGGGCCTGCGGAGAGCGAGTCGAACAATCCACATCTGCTACGCTCCGAAAGTGAGGCCTTATTCGGCACGGCCTATTAACAATGAACGGTGAAAATCCGAAATCCGAAGCACGAAATCCGAAACAAATTCAAAAGTAGGAAAAGCGGAAAATTCAAAAGGGCCGGGCGTTCGTGCGTTCGCAGCGTTTTTTGATTATTTCTTCCTTTGAGTTTTGAGATTGTTTCGGATTTCGTGCTTCGGATTTCGGATTTTCGTTTTCGCGGGTCTCAATCCACGCCTTTGTTTGGGTCAAACGCCACGCGAAGGATATCCATCGCCTCGCTCACGGCTCCGCGTTCCCGCGGATTGAGCGCGGCCATTTCGGCCGCCAGACGGGTTCGCGTCCCCGACCACGAGGCGTCCAGCGCGGCCCGCCCGGCGCTGCTCAGGCCCAGGCGAACGCAGCGGCGGTCATCGGGACACGCCGTGCGCGTCGCCAGCGCCTTTTTCACCAGCCCATCCACCAGCCGCGACATCGCCGGCAATGACAGGCCGATCCAATCCGCCGCCTCGGATAGCGACGGCTCATCGTGCATGTTGATGAAATAGAGCGTTCGCAACTGCGGCACCGACAACCCGTGTACCCGCAGGCTGCGCATCTGATGGCGGATAAACTGCATCACCAGCGGCACCGTCTCCATCATGCGCTTGGCGCAGGGCTCGGCGCCCGCGGCCGCCGGCGTGGTTGCGTGGCGCAATAGTTGCATGGTGCAAGTATATGGGCGGCTGAGGGCTTGGTCAAGTCCAGCCGTTGTCGTTCGTGCCGTAGGGCTCGCTTCAGCGAACGCTGCTAGTGCATTGTCATGCTTCCAAATGCGGGTAAAACTCTAGTGATTTACCCCAAAATCATTGCGTGACAATGCACTAGTGCATTGTCACTCTTTCAATTTAGGGTAGCATCAACGGCATAACCAAGGAAGGTTTTGCCATGCCCAAGACATCGAAGAAGTACGTGGTTCGTCTCACGGATGCCGAGCGTCAGATACTTCAGGAGG
>DASRLH010000350.1:0-14703 GCA_035648595.1 Tepidisphaeraceae bacterium | reverse complement strand
CGACTGGGCGGCCACCAAAACCGCAAGTCCGACGGCCCACCCGGCTGGCTCACCCTCTGGCGCGGATGGAATGACCTTCACCTGATGGTCATGGGCGCGCGGGCGGCTGGACTGGAAAAAATGTGACGAAAGATGAGGCGTCTCGCCCGTGCACGATGCGTTGTGATTGGCGGGAACCGTGATTCCTCCACTACCAAGCCATCGGCACGGGCGAGACGCCCGTGATACGCTACGCTCTTCTTCCCCGAGTTCCGCACACGGCTAAAGTGTCACAACACTTTACTTTGTGTCTTTGTGCCTTTGTGTTTAATCGACTTCGTGTTTAATCGACTTCGCATCATTATAGCGACCCATGCGTGAAAAAGCTCAGCAGCAAATACGCAAATGGCGCGGCAAACAGGGGGCTGTCGATGATGTCGAGTATTCCGCCAAAGCCCGGCACCAGCGCTCCGCTGTCCTTCACCTCGGCGTCGCGCTTCATCATGCTTTCGAGCAGGTCGCCGGCTTGGCCGGTGGCGCCGATGATCACGCCGAGGATAAAGCCTTTCCAAGGGGCGGTGTGCATGTGCGGCAAACTGGGAGCGATGCAGGCTCCGACCACCCCGGAAACCACCACGCCGCAGGCAAGGCCTTCCCAGGTTTTGCCGGGGCTGAGCCAGGGGATGAGTTTGTGGCGGCCCAGGGCCCGGCCACCGAAATACGCGCCGATGTCGGTCGATTTCACCACCACCAGGATCATCAACACCATGGTTGTGCTGCCGGTGAAGTGGGGCGAATGCTTGACACGGATGGCCATGAGAAACCAGGCCAGGCCGCCCAGGTAGAGGGTTGCCAAAACGGTGCCCGCCATGCGGACGATGGCATCCTGCGACTGCATGGCCCAGGCCCGCCGCAGGGCGGCAACGATCATCACGAACACGATGACGAACACGAGAGTGGAGGCGGCGATGGGCTCGAACCAGTCAAACTGCGTGAGAAACGCATGCACCGTCAGAGCCCCCGATCCCACCCCCGCGATGAACCGATAGGGCCGCACGCGCTCGGCGGTAAACAGCACCGCCAACTCTTCCACCGCCAGCGGCAGTATGGAGATCAGAAGGATCAGCAGGCCGATGCCTTGAATGCCGGGCCGGTGCGGGTTGTGGGTGGCCCGGTCCATCCAGGGACGGGTCCAGCGCTCGGCAACGTGATCCAGCCATAGCAGCAGAAACAGACCGGCCAGCATCAAAGGGCCGAAGGTCAGACGGTTGCGAAGGGCCTTTTCCATGTGGGGGATGCGCGTCAGGAGCCGTTGAGGCGAAAAGATTGCGCTGAGGCCGCAGAGACGCCGAGACGCAAAGAAGCTAAGCAGAAGGGTTGCGACTCGCAGTCGTGCGATTCCTCTGCTGCCGCGCCATCGGCACGGGCGAGACGCCCGTGATACGGTAACGGGCTTCTACGCATGACGTGCGCGACTCTTCAATTCGTTGTAGGCTTAACCGGAAAAAACGCGCCCGAAATACAGGTGTATCACGAAAAATCCTTTACCTTCTTTGCGCCTTTGCGTCTTTGCGCTCTTGGCGCAATTCCTCCCGCAGACGTTGCCAAGCATTGAGTCGTCAAAACCGGCGTGCGTGTCATTTCCCGACTTCGCCTGGCGGCGGCGACGGGGCCCTGCCGTCCGTCGGGCCGGCGCCTGGCCCCGCGCCGGGAGGGCCGCCGGGGCCGCCGGCCATGCCGCCGATCAGGGCCATGAGCTTGGGCGCGTTTTGGACCAGGCCCTTTGAGATGCCGATGTCAACGGTCTCGGCGTCGCCTTCCGTGGTCGCCGAGACGGTCAGTCGTTGGCCGGCGAGAATTTCCTTAAGCTGCTTTTGCACGTCCGGCGGCATCCCCGCCAACGGCGAGTTCGGCATTTGTCCCACGGCATCAAGCAGCTTGCCAAGATCGAGATAGCCGGACGCCAATCCCCGCGACGGGCCTTTGGACGGGGCGGCGATCAGCTTATCGACATACCGGAATTGCGTGGGGCTAATCGCGATGAAAACGTCGTTGTCGCGCTGAACCATGTCAAGATAGCCGATGGTTTTGCCGTGCTCATTTGCAACGGCCCGCATAACCTTCATGGCACCAGACTTGTACGTTTGGAGCTCGATAACGTCATCCTTGGCCTCAGCCACAGCATTGCTTTCGGAAACAACCTGACGCAATTCCATCGCACAATCCGGAGACTTGTCCCAGTGTTGAACTACATATATGACGGGATCGGCTCCGATCATTTCAATGCCGATCGATGTGGCCGCAGGATTGAAAGCGAGATCGACTTCTTTCGAAAAAAAATCTGTAACCCGCTTCTGGCGCTCGGCGGTGAACGGGACTTTTGCGGCGTTCGAGAGGGCACTTACGCTTGCATTAACGATCGCGCGGCCGGCCTCTGGATTGGCCTTCGCCAGCGAAACATTCAAATCGAAGCGCGCGAACACGCCCGGCGGCATGCCCGCCCGGTTGCCGGCGGTGGGCGCCGGCATCTTGGACGGGGCCGCGGTGAACGCCAGTCGAATCCCCTTGGCCCCATCGTCCAGCGCGATCTCCAAACGATCCAGCGCGTCCAGTTCTTTTTTCAACTGTGGAATCACTAACTGCGCCCCCTGCTGGCCCGCGGGTGTATTCGCCGCCTGCTCGCCGATGTGGGTAAGGAAGGCGTTGATGTGGTCGGGAATGCTCGTGCGGATCGCCTTGACGTCCACCACAATTCTCACAAGGTTGTCCGGCCCCTTGAGCGCTGCCGCCAGCACCCCCGGCTTGGCCATCGCCGCGAGGGCGGGTTCAGGGCTGACAACCAGATAATCGCCTGTGTGCGTCACGTTCACCCCATTCCGCGCGAACATGCCGTCGTGTCCGGCGACCGGCATGCCGCCGGCCTTGGTCATGGCGTCGGCGCTGGCCGCGCCGGGCTTCACGGGCACCATGATCGCCATCATCTGTTGCGGGTTGAAGTTCGCACCGCCGAATAGCACGATGCCGATGGGTTTATCCGTAACCAGATTGCCCTGTCCGATGAACGGAACCTGCTGTTCGATTCCCTGTGGGCTCCATTGCGGCGGCAATGGTGCCCCGATTTCCATCGCGAACGCGGCTGCCGCGTCGAACGACTTGATCGCCACCACCCCGATTTGCACGGGCGGCCCCTTCGCCGCCGCTGGCGCCGCATCCTGCCCGCGCGCCAGGCCGGCCGCGAACACGAGAGCTGAAAGCACAACAACCGTCACGCCACAGAACATTCGCTTTATGCTCAACATGGTCCGTTCCTTCCGCTTGGAAAAGAAATCCCGATCCAACCCAGACTCCCCGCCGCCTTCCCGCGACCGGCGGATAGAAGTAAACAAAATAGCGTAACCCGTGCAATCAGGAAAGTCTTCGTCGCGCGACCCGGTAAAGCGGGGTCGTCAAAGGACGTGGAGGAGCAGAAAAGAATTTCACCACTGAGGCACGGAAACACGGAGGCGCTTTGGGTTCAAGCCGCACATTCTTTGACGCGATGTAAAAAGCAAATCTTCCGTTTTTTATTTATTGCAAAATGGCGCGTCGCGTCGAATGCGCCTCCGTGCCCCAGTGCCTCCGTGGTTGCTTCTCTTGTGGCCAGGATTGAAACCGGAAGCCGAGCCGAACGGCTCGCTGGATGGTGAATCCGGAGTTTCCGCGCTAGAATCACGGATACGCCGATGCCGATTTCGCAATACCTTCGACAACTTCGCCTGAAGATCGGGCACGACATGGTGATGATGCCGGCGGTGACGGCGATCATCGTCAACGAGGCCGGCCAGGTGCTTTTGCATCGCTCGCGGGATGACGGCAACTGGTACGTCATCGGCGGCGCTCCAGACCCCGGCGAAGAGCCGGCGCGGGCGGCGGCACGCGAGGCACGCGAGGAAACCGGCCTGCTGGTACGCCCCGAACGTCTCGTGGGCGTCTATGTCGATCCGCCGGTCCGCTATACGAACGGCGACAAGGTGATGTACACCGCGATGGCGTTCCGCTGCCGGCCCATCGGCGGGGAACTGCGCGTCGCCGATGACGAATCGCTGGAAGTCCGATACTTCCAGCCCGATGCACTCCCGGACTCCGTGACCCAGGTGCAGCGGCTTAAGATCGAGCACGCGCTGGCAGGTGCGCACAGCGCATATTTTGCCTGGGATGAAGCATGGCTGAAAAACTTGTGATCATCGGTTCGGGACCCGCCGCGTGGACGGCGGCCATCTACGCATCGCGCGCCGCGCTTGAGCCGCTGGTGTATGAAGGCGCCATTTCCGAGCACAACCGCTGCCTGGGAACGCTGCCGCTGGGGCAGTTGAATCTGACGACAGAGGTCGAAAACTTCCCGGGATTTCCCGATGGCATCATGGGCCCGGAACTGATGCTCAAAATGCGCGAGCAGGCCACGCGCTTCGGCACGCGCATCGTGACCGAGGACATCGCCGAGGTGGACCTTTCCCGCCGGCCATTCGTGATGAAGGATTCGTACGGCGAACTGGTGGAAGCCGAGGCCCTGATTATCGCCACCGGCGCCAGCGCCAACTATCTGGGATTGGCGTCCGAGGAGCAGTACAAAAATCATGGCGTCTCCGCGTGCGCCGTGTGCGATGGCGCGCTGCCCAGGTTTCGCAATCAGCCGTTGGTGGTGGTCGGCGGGGGGGACTCGGCGGCCGAGGAGGGCAGCTACCTGAGCAAGTTCGCCAGCGTCATTCACCTCGTGCATCGCCGCGAAACGCTTAATCGCGCCAGCCCGATCATGGCCAGGCGCATTCTCGATAACCCCAAGGTTCAGCCGCACTGGAATTCGGTGGTCGAGGAAGTACTCGGCGACACGATCACCACGCCGTTGGGCGGCACCACGCCCACCCTCACCGGCGTGCGCCTCAAAAATCTCAAGACCGGCGAAACCTCGACGCTCAAGGCCGCGGGGATGTTCGTCGCCATCGGCCATACCCCCAACGCAAAATTCTTAAATGGGCAATTGAAAACCGACGATCAAGGTTTCATCAAACTGGCCGACCCTTTCCGCACCACGACCAGCGTGGAAGGCGTCTTCGCCGCCGGCGACGTGGCCGACCCCACCTACAAGCAGGCCATCACCGCCGCCGGCATGGGCTGTAAGGCCGCGCTGGATGCCGAGCGCTGGCTGGCGCATAAGTGAGCGGTGCGGCGACTCGCTCCAGACAGGAGCATGCGATATCCGGGCAGGTCCACACAGAAAATAATCCGGTGTCAACACCAGAAAGCGGGCGTCATAAATCGGCGCGTTCGGTTCAGGGAAGCAGATCCGCCACCTTCAGTTGCGTTTGCGGCGCAGCCAATGGCGCGAGGGATTGCTCGATGGAGTGGACCTGGAGGTGGGCGTAATGGGGATCGCCGATGTCGGCGCCGATGGGTTGACGGCGGACTTCCAGGCAGCGGCCATTGAGATTGACGATCCAATACTCGGGTATGTCATGCGCGGCATAGAGGCGCGATTTGACGCCGCGGTCATATTCCAGGGACGTGTCGCTGATCTCGACAATCAGTAGCGCGCTGGTGGGATGCTCGACAACTTGCCGGGGGGTTCCCGCGACGATCACCAGATCCGGCAGCGGGCGGGCGTCGCCAAGCCGCATCGGACACTGGATGCTGATGGTGGCACGGCTCGGCGGAAAAACGGCAAGCAACGCATAATTGCACAAGCGAACCGCCTGCGCATGTGGATCATTCATAGGCGGCATCTCCAGGATTTCGCCGTCCATCAGTTCGACGCGTTTGCCGTCGAACAGGCCCATATCGTCGGCGCGGTCAAAGTCCGCCCCGTTCCAACGAAGCGGCGGCGGCCGCTGAAAAACTGGGGATGCGATTGACGTGGACATGAAGTACACCTCGACCGGGAATCATAGCAGGATTGCGCGAGCGAATGCGAGGGGGGTTTGGCTTCCTATTCCACCGTCACGCTCTTCGCCAGATTGCGCGGCTTATCCACATTGCAACCGCGCAGGACGGCGGCGTGGTACGCCAGCAGTTGCAGAGGCACGACGCTGAGCATCGGCTGGAGCGGCTCGGGGGCGTCGGGGATGTAGACGACGTGGTCGCTGTAACGGCGGATATGCTGATCGCCCTCGGTCGCCACCGCGATGATCCGTCCGCCGCGCGCCCGAACCTCCTCGATATTGCTGATGACCTTGTCGTATTGCACGCCCTTGGTAGCGACGAACACCACCGGCATGCCTTCGTTAATCAGCGCGATCGGGCCATGCTTCATCTCCGCGGCCGGCATCCCCTCGGCGTGGATATAGCTGATTTCCTTGAGCTTGAGCGCGCCTTCCAACGCCACCGGATAGTGATACCCGCGTCCCAGGAACAGCCAGTTTTCCCGCTCGCAAAACTCGGCGGCGATCTCCCGCACCGCCTGGCTCTGCGCCAGCACAAACTCCATCTGCCCCGGCAGCGCGCACAATCCCTCGACCAGTTCCTGCGTCTGGTTCTGGCTCATGAACTTTCGTCGGCCGACATACAGCGCCAGCATCGCCAGCACCGCGCATTGGCAGGTGAAAGCCTTGGTGCTGGCCACGCCGATTTCCGGGCCGGCGTGAAGATAGATGCCGCCGTCGGTTTCCCGCGCGATCGTCGAGCCGACCACGTTGATCACGCCCAAACTCAAAGCGCCCTTTTCCTTGCCCTCGCGCAAGGCGGCAAGCGTGTCGGCGGTTTCGCCCGACTGGCTGATCGCCACCACAACGGTTCCCTCCTCAACCAGCGGATTGCGGTAACGGAACTCGCTGGCGTAGGTGGCTTCGGTCACAACCTTCGCCAAATCCTCCATCAGGTAATCGCCGACGAGGGCGGCATGCCAGGCCGTCCCTTGTCCGGTGAGGATGAAGCGATGGGCCTTGACCAGATCGCGCGTATGGTCGGCCATGCCGCCCAACACGATCCGGCCTTCCCTGGCCTCGGCGCGCCCGCCCAGGCAGCGGCGCAGGGCGTCGGGCTGCTCGAAAATCTCCTTGAGCATGTAATGCTCGTAGCCGCCCAGCTCATACTCCTCGAGCTTGTTTTCGAGCTGGCTGATGACCGGCGAAATGACGATGTCGTCAATCGTGGTGGTGCGGAAGGAACCGGGCTTGAGCACCGCCATCTCGTTGTCGTTCAGGTAAATCACCTGCGTGGTGTGCTCGACGATGGCGGAGGCATCGGATGCGACGACGTATTCGTCTTTCCCCACGCCGATGATCAGCGGGCTGCCCTTGCGGGCGACCACAAGCGTGTCAGGCTCATCCTTGCAGACGACGGCGATGCCGTACGTGCCTTCCACTTCATGCAGGGCCGCCTGCACCGCCCGCTGCAACAGCGACGCGCCCGGCGGAAGGTGATTGCGGGACTTCAAGTCGGCATACAGATCGCCGATCAGCACCGCCAGCACTTCGGTATCGGTCTGGCTGGTGAAGCTATGTCCCTTCTCGATGAGGAATTGCTTGAGGGCGGCGTAGTTTTCGATGATCCCGTTATGCACCAATGCGATGCGGCCGCTGGTGTCGGTGTGCGGATGGGCATTGCATTCGGTGGGCGCGCCGTGGGTGGCCCAGCGCGTATGCGCCATGCCGATGGTTGATGGCGGCAACGCCGAGCCGTTGGTCAGCGAGCTTTCCAGAACGCTGATCCGCCCGACCGCCCGGCGGATGTGCAGCGAGCCGGCACTGTCAATCACCGCTATCCCCGCCGAGTCATATCCCCGGTATTCCAGCCGCTTGAGCCCCTCGATCAACAACGGCTGGGCAATTTTACGACCGACATAAGCAACAATTCCGCACATGCGTTTGATCTCCTGCTTCCGCCCAATGAAAACATCGGCTACGCCCGCTTATCGGACGCGCCGCTGGCGGGCTGCCTGACCCAAATTGTCCACAAAAGGCCCCGAGGCTGGTTCACCTACACTCTACCCCACGCCCGGACTTTTGGCCAAAAGCCAACGAGGGTTCGCCGGACGGAGGAATCTGATACGTCCGATAGCGGGGGGCGTTCGACGTGAGTTGGCACAATTTATTCAACCCGCTCGACTCCGCCGGAATGCTTCGGTCAGCCCCGCGACAGTGTTATTCCGAAGAGAAGAACGTATAGGACGCTGAGTGGCGAGTGGTTGATACGTTTTGCGCTTCGGCTGCCTCCGGGCAGCGGGATATTGGCTCTCACTGGGCGAAGGCATAGAATAATCCGACCCGAGCGTAGATCCCGTACACGGCGGGTTGGAGGACAGATGATAACCGTCAAGGATGCAGCCAAAATCGCCCTCGGATACGTTACCGATTTGATCGGCAGCGAAAACGTTCTCGAACCTCTGATTGAGGAGGTCGATCAGTCCGACGATGGTCAGTATTGGCTGGTGACGGTTGGCTTCGATCGACCGCTTGGAACCGGCGCCAGGCAGTTCCGGCTCCGCAGTGAGCGCCGCGATTATAAGCAGGTGAGAATTCAAATGGCCGACGGCCAGGTGCGGTCGATGCGGATGCGCACTGTATGAGCCCAACTGCTGAAGATGTGATAGCCGCATATGCCACCAAGGGGTTGCTTATTGACAGCCATATGGTGCTTCTTTATGTGGTCGGCTCGCACGATAAGACGCTGATCTCCCGCTTCAAGCGAACGCAGACTTACACGCCTGACGATTTTGACACACTTGATGCCGTGCTGTCGTTGTTCTCGAGAATCGTTGTGACGCCTCACATCTTCGCGGAGGTGAACAGCCTCCTGCGGCAATTGCCCGAGGCTATTCGAGACGCATGTTTCGCCAGCAGTTTTCTTGAAGTCATTCAAGTTGTCGATGAGGTCCAAGTGGCGAGTAAAGATGCCGCCGTGCATGAGAAGTTCCCGAGGCTGGGACTTACCGATTGCGCAATTTGCAGTCTCGCCGGCCAGTGCGCAATTCTTACGGATGATCTTCCTCTTTATGGCAATCTTGCGCAAATGGGGGCGCCGGTCATTAACTTTACCCATCTGCGAAACTTCACATAAATGAACGGATCGCGCTTTTCGGGAAGACGCCGGTCGCTATCCGACAGCGCGGGAAGGATTGCAGTCCCTGTTATCCAAACCACCGGGCCAGCTAAATTGGCAAGGACAACACAGAAACTAAATCCCCCGATCCGGTTGTGACGGTCCTATCGAACCTGCCGCCACGAATGGGTCCGCGCCTCTCCTGCCAGGCATATTCTGCCCGGCCCCGGCGGCGTTTGTTTCGTAGATTCAACTCGTCGTGTCGTCCTGGATGGTTCATCCGGCGGCACACTCGCCCCGAAAGGAATCCCGATGCCCGTGGCTATTTCCGTGAAGTTAACAATGAACAGCATCGTTTCGGCGGCGCGGGACCAGGTTTCCAGCGACCTGGCCGGCGAAGTGGTGATACTCAACCTCGCGGCGGGCGTATATCACGGGCTACAGGAAGTCGGGGCGCGGGCGTGGCAATTGATCCAGTCGCCGCGGGCAGTATCGCAAATCCGCCAGGGCCTGATGGCCGAATATGAAGTGGAGGCCGACCGCTGTGAGCGCGATCTGTTGGAATTCCTGGAAGACCTGGCCGCGCACGGCCTGCTCGAGGTTCACGCGCGCCGGCCCGCGTAGCCTCGCCGGCCGCGCGCGAGCCCACATATGGCGCGCGCGGACTTTCGCGCACCTGCAGCGCCGCGACAAGGCGCTTCTCCTGGAAGCGATGATGATGCTGGCGGCGGTGCGAATCGGCCTGTGGCTCGCGCCATTCCGCCTGATGCGCCGTTTCCCCGGCGACCGGAGGGCACATCGCACCCGCAAGACCCATCCTTCCGCCCCCGCCGCGCGGGAACGGATTCGCGCGATTGAAGCAGCCGCCGATTACATACCCGGCGCGACGTGCCTCGTGAAGGCGCTGGCCGCACAGGCTCTCCTGGGCCGCGCTGGCTGTGAAAGCACGCTTCGCATCGGCGTTTTGCTCTTGGGCGATGGCAAACTCAAAGCCCACGCCTGGCTCGAACACGATGGCCAAACCATCCTCGGCGGCAACGTGCCGGGCATCGACGACTTCAAACCGCTGCCGGAATTGGGGGGCTCTTCAACCGAGACTGGACAGGACGATCCGGATTAGCCACAACACACACAAAAATCCGAAATCCGAAGCACGAAATCCGAAACAAATCCAAAAGGCAAGAAAAGCGGAAAATTCAAAGGCGTCCGCCGAGTCCTTTTTGATTTTTCCTCTTTTTGAATTTTGAGATTGTTTCGGATTTCGTGCTTCGGATTTCGGATTTTCACCTTCCCTCCCGCGGGCAATCCCGGCGTACCTATGCGTTCTCGTCCTACACGTTTCCGCGTACCGCCAGGATGGGCACATCCACGCCGTGACGCACGCCGTTGATGGTTTCGCCGCGGAAGAGGTCACCGAGCCGGCGGTGGCCGTGGCCGCCGGCGACGAGGAGGTCGATGTTTTCCTGCCGGGCCAAATGGATCAACTGCGCTTTCACATCGCCGTACCCCAGGGCGGTGCGGACGGGGGGCACGCCATCGCCGGCCAACTCGCCGCTGAGATGCTCGGCGAGCATTGTCAAATATTGCGAATCGTGGCGCGACTCGGCGTCGTTGGCGTCGCGTCCGTGGTATTGCCCGCCTGCACCTTCCACGACGTGCATCAGAATAAGCTGCGCCTTGTGCATGCGGGCCAGTTCGATGGCCTCGGCAAGCATCGCCGAGTCGTTGAGCCGGGCTTCCAGCGCCACGCCGATCCGGCTCAGCTTGCGCTTGCGCGCCACGGCGGCCGCCAATACCTCCGCCGCCGGCGGCGCGGGCACTAGCGCCCGAGTTCGTTCCGGGCGGAAAATCATCCACGCCAGCAACGCCGCCAGGACTACGCAAATCGGCGTTACCAGGAAAGCGATCATCCATCCCCATCGCCCTGCCTCCTGATGCCAGCCGGCCAGTTGATCGTACACCAGTTTTCCGTTGAGCGCGATAATGATGGCGGTCACCAGCCACGCAACAATTTGCAACCAGGCCCGGCTGGAAAAACTCCCCATCCTCAGCCGGCTCGAGGTGAACTTCACCAACGGCACCACCGCGAACGGAAGCTGAAGGCTCAGCAACACCTGGCTAAAAACCAGCAGGCGGTTGGTGGCGCGGCCATGTGAAATCCAGATGACGATGACCGCCGGGATAATCGCCAGCGAGCGGGTAATCAGCCGACGCATCCACGGGCGCATGCGAAAATGCAGGAACCCTTCCATCGTGATCTGGCCGGCGAGCGTGCCGGTGATCGTCGAGCTTTGCCCGGCGCAGATCAGGGCCAGCGCGAACACGGTGGGCGCCACGCGCCGGCCGAGCAGGTCGCCCAACAGCTTGTAGGCATCCTTGATCTCATCGACCTGCAATCCACGCCGCGCGAACACCGCGGCGGCGACGATCAGGATGGCCACGTTCACGAAGAACACCAGGTTCAGGGCGATTACCGAATCGACCAGATTAAACCGGCACGCCTGCGCGCGCCCCGCCCGCGTTGGTTCCACCCGCCGGCTCTGCACCAGCGCCGAGTGCAGATACAAATTGTGCGGCATGACCGTCGCGCCGATGATGCCGATCGCAATATAAAGCGAAGAGTTCTCGCCGCCCACGTCCGAGAGCCGGGTGGGAATAAACCCCCGCGCCACGCCCGCCCATTGCGGCTGGGAGAGAAACACCTCGACGATAAATCCGATGCCGATGATGGCGATCAACGAAACGATGAACGCCTCCATCTTGCGCATGCCCCATCGCTGAATCGCCAACAGCGCCAGCACGTCAAAGCCGGTGATGAACACCGCGATAATCAGCGGAACCCGCGGGAATAACAGCGTGATTCCGATGGCCGTCCCGAGCACCTCGGCCAGATCGCAGGCGGCAATCGCGATCTCGCACAACACAAACATGATCCAGGTGATCGGCTTGCTGTAGCTATCGCGGCAGGCCTGGGCCAGGTCGCGGCCCGTCACGATTCCCAACCGCACCGCCAGCGTTTGCAGCACGACCGCCATCACATTGCTCATCAGCAGGACCCAGATGAGCTGATAGCCAAACCGCGATCCGCCGGCCAGGTCGGTCGCCCAGTTTCCCGGATCCATGTAACCGACCGAGACCAGGTACGCGGGCCCGACAAACGCCCAAAGCCGCCGGAATGAACCGCCCTGTTGCGGAACGATGATCGTGCGATGCACGTCCTGCATCGAGGCGCGCAACCCCGGCCGCTCGATCACCGTTTCGTAATCGAGCGCGCGCGGCGCGGAAGTATCTGCCAGTTCCCCATCGGTCATTGGGTTCCCTTTTTGCCGGATGTTTGCTCCTGGAGTTTTTCGCCTAAACAGCCAGGACAAAGGCATCCCTGATGACTGGCAGGAACGGGAACGATCCTCGGCAGGCCGGCGCACCAGCACGACCATCCGTTGGGTGCGGCGCATTCCACCGCGGTGCCGCAACCCGGGCAGAGGGAAAGGGATTCATTATGAGGTTTGGTCACCATGAGTCTTTCATTCTCCTGCGACTTCTTCCCGATATCCGCCTCCAGTGTCCACGCCGGGGCAGAGCGTACTCGCGCCGCCCCGGATTGGGAACGCCGCGCCGCTTCTAAAATAGCCGTGCGCGAACAAGCGCCGTTGACATCCGGCAGCGATGATCCGCGCCGGACATTGCAATTCGGCGAACCCACGCCATTCGTGGATTCAAATCGTTTAATGTGACACGGGCGTCCCGCCCGTGCCGACTTTGTAGAGTAGGGAAAATCGCCGTATTCCGAGTTCCACGCAAAACGCACGGGCGGGACGCCCGTGTCACGATTGGGGTTGCATTTCCCGGGCTGACACCCGTTTGGTTATGCCACAGACGAACAGCGCGTAGTCGCGCACGGCTATTTTAGAAACAAGGACGCGATCCCAATCCGGGGCGGCGCGGTTCCCGGGCAGGCCGATGCTTTTTGCCGGCCCGCTCGGCTTTGAGTAGTGTGTTCCCACCATCGAACTTCGGGACGCCCCCTGCGATTCGGTTGGCCGATGCCTCAAATCCCTCCCATCTTCGAGCGGCAACTGGATTTTGATCCCCAGGGTGATTTCGAGGCCTTCGCCCGGCAGGCGCCGCCGCGGTGGGTTGTCTACCTGCTGTGCGACGGCGATGATCGTCCCGTGCAGTTGCTATGCGTGAAGAACCTGCGATACAGCCTGAAACGTCGGTTGGGCGAGCCGGATCAGGAACAGCAAACGCCCTCGCGGCGCGTGAATTACCGTGAACTGGTCCGTCGCGTTTACTGGCGGCGGGTGGACAGCGCGTTCGAGGCCGACTGGCTTTTTTACGAAGCCGCCCGCGCCGTCTTCCCGCAAACCTACAAGGCAATGATCGGCTTTCGACCGGCGTGGTTCATTCACGTCGATCCCGATGCGCCTTTTCCCCGCCATGTCAAAACGATTGATCTTTCGCCCCGGCCCGGCGCGCTCATCGGCCCGGTCGAAGACAAGCACGCCGCCGCCCGATTGATCGAACTCATTGAAGATGCCTTCGACCTGTGCCGCTATTACCACATCCTCACGCAAGCCCCGGCGGCCAGCGCCTGCGCGTACAAGGAAATGGGCAAATGTCCCGCCCCCTGCGATGGGTCGATCTCCATCGAACAATATCGAAGAATGGTGGAGTGGAGCGCGCGGACCTTGATCGATCCGGCGGAGTATCTGCGCGAGCAAAACACCCGCATGCAATCCGCCGCCGGTGAATTGCGGTTTGAAATCGCGGCCCGCATCAAGTCGCATATCGATCAGATTTCGCGGCTGGGCAAAGGCTCCTTCCGCCATGCCGCCCGCCTTGAGGATTTTTCTTATCTGTGTTTTCAGCGAGGCCCGGGACCGCGTGCGGGCAACGCCAAGGTGTTTCTCGTCACGCGCGGCCAGATCGAAGAGTTGCTGGGCCTGATCGACGAGCCAAGGCCATCGGAAATTCTGCGCGTTGCCCTGTTAAGGGCCCAGGAGCGCGCCTCGGGTATAATGGACGAAACCGGGGCGCGGCGCATTGGCATCGTCGCCCATCACCTGTTCGCGCCCAAACAGCGCCAAGGTGTCTTCCTGCGTCTGGATTCCATCAATGAAAACGCCATCGCCAGGGCTTGGCGCGACCTGAAGAAGCAATCCGCGGCGCGATTGGAAACGGAAACGGAAACCGAGTCGGAAGGGGCCATGAAGGAAATGACGGCTGATCGTGTCACGTTGTGAATCCTGACCCCACCCTCTCAACCTTTGCGGCTCTTTTTGAAGCTATCCGGCGGACCTTGTCGCAACTACAAGATTCTTTTAGAAACGAAAGAGAAAGACGGCCACGAATGAGCCCAGCGCGGCCAAGGCCGCAACCAAAATCCGAAATCCGAATACCCGAAATCCGAATGTCGGAGGGATGTCGCAGCGAAAAAGTCCCGCTCTTCATGCGTGAAATCCGCGGTTAAGTTTCCACAGCTTGAAAATCTTGTCGCCACACAAAGAAATGAACGGATAGTATTACGAATGAGCACGAATAATTTGTCTACATTCGTGTAGATTCGTGCCGATTCGTGCCCATTCGTGTCGCAGCCCATAAGGCTGCGTATCCAGCCGGTGTAAGTCCGGTCGCGGCAATTGACTGTTTCGCCGCGTAGTCATATTCGACGTTCGCTGGAGGCGACTCCATGAACGAAAGCTCGAATGTAAA
>DASRLH010000349.1:0-12850 GCA_035648595.1 Tepidisphaeraceae bacterium | reverse complement strand
TGGTGGGGCAGACATTCCTGTCTGCCCGAATCCGCGAGTGCGGGGCATTCCTGCCCCGCCGAGCGGATTCGAATCGGTTCGGGAGGACAAGAATGTCCTCCACTCACCGATTCGCCGGCAGACAAGAATGTCTGCCCCACCGTCCGACAATGTCCCTCCCGGGAAATTGGCACACCAACTCTTTTATTTCCGCGAACTTCCCCTTGCGTTTGGCGGTAACGGGAGTATTATCGGACATTGGTGTATGGCTCGGATCGGCAAAGGAGTGCCGCCGGCCAGGACAGGGCGCCAATTGTTTTCGCATCCTGGGAAAGGCAAGGAAGCCATGGCATCCCGCCGCGCAGAGGGAAGACTGACGCAACTCTGGCAACTCCCGTTGCTGTTGATTTCCCTTGGCCTCTTCGCTTATGCCGCCTATCTGTTCATTGATCCCAAGCCGGGATTGAGCGTCAGCCAGCGTATCTCGCTGGCCGAGGGGTATCTCAAGAACAAGCGATTTGGGGCGGCTGTCGAGCAATGCAATAAATTGCTGGCGACCGAAAAGCTCACGCCGACCGGCGAGGCGCGCATTCATTTACTGCTGGCTGAAACGCTGGACATCGCTCAGAAGGAAGAGCGGATCAGCATCCCCGCCAATCACGAGCAGATCATCGAGCAGACGCGCCTGGCCCTGGCCGAGGGCGGGAAAGTGACCAGCGACGTTTACCGCCGGCTGGGCGAAAGCCACGAGGCGCTGGGCCATGTGGCCGAGGCGCTGGACGGGTACCGCCGGGCCATGACGATCGATCCCAACCGCGCGCTGCCGCTGCGGCGCAAGGTCATCGACTTGCAACTGCTGCAGGATGATCCGGCTCCCGCGGAAGCCTCGTTGGAGGATTATCTCAAGGACCCGAAACTCGCCGATTCCGAGCGGGCCTGGGCTCTGGATGCGCAGGCGCAGGTATTGATCAAGCGGGCGCGCTATTCGGAGGCCCGCCCGCTGCTCGACAAGGCGCTGCGGCTGGATGCCGATCTGCCCTCGCAGGGAATCTATCATTATCGCCTGGGGCTTTGCGCCTGGAAGCAGGGGGACATGGCGGATGCCGAGCGGCTTTTGCGCGTGTCGCGCGATCAAATGAAGGCCGGCCATCCGCTCGATCCCGAAGCCGCCTATCTTCTGGGGCGCATTCGCCAGGCCCAGAATGATCCCAAGGAAGCAATCGCGTTTTACGATTCGGTGTTGACGAACTATCCCGAGGCCCGTCCAGCCCCGCTAGCCCGGCTGGGGCGCGGGCTGTGCAGGGTGATGCTCGGCCAAAATGCCGGCGCGCTGGCCGATCTGCACGAGATGGCGAGCGAACCGGGGCCGCGGGCGAATCATCAACTATTCAAAACACAGGCGATTGCCGGCCTTCGGCAGGCATCGGTCGCGCTGGCGGCGAAGGATGATTTCCAGGGGGCGCTGGAAGTGCTGGCCGACGAGCAATCGCTGGTTCCAGATCCCGGCTCGGATTTCTACACCCGGCTGGCGGACGTTTTCGCCCGGCGCGCCCAGCAAGTGCAGGCGAGCGTCGCCGCGGCGCCCACCGAAGCAGACCGCATTGGCCGCGAGCAGCAAGTCCGCCAGTTCCGCACGCGGGCCGGCGACGCGTATATCGCGCTGTCCCGCGCCCTCACGCTTTCCGACGACCGCGGGAATGGCGATGCGCTTTGGAAGGGCGTCGATCTGTACGATCGCGCCGGCGCATTGCCGCAGACGATCTCCGCATTGGAATTATTTGCCGCCCAGCGCCCGGCGGATGGCTTGGCGCCCGATGTTCTGCTGCGCCTGGGCCGGGCCTATCAGGCGGCGGGGCAGGTGGACAAGGCGATCGCCACTTTCGAGCGAAACCAGTTCCGTTATCCGCAAAGCCTGGCGGCCAGCAAATCGGGCGTGCCGCTGGCCGAGGCGCTGATGGCCAAGGGTGCCGACGGCTTTCCCAAGGCCCAGCGCGTGTTACTGGCGGTGGTGGAGAACAACCTGATTCTCGATCCCAATGCCGAGGAATTCCGCCAGGCGCTTTTTGAACTGGCACAGCTTTATTATCGCACCGATCGATACGAAGAGGCAATCGCGCGGCTCGATGAGATGACGCAACGCTATCCGCGCGATCCAGACATGGCGCAGTTGGTTTTTCTGATGGCCGACAGCTATCGCAAAAGCGCGGGGCTGCTGAACGCGAAGACGCCAACGCCCACGCCCACGCGCACGACGCCCGGTTCGCCGCTGGCGGCGCTGGCGGTGCAGGCGAAGGCGGCGTTCACCGCGACGAATTTCGCGGACGCCGCCGGCAGCGCCGCGGCCGGCCAGGCCGAGGCCAACGCCGCCCGGCACGACCGGCTTGGCAAGGCCAAGCGCCTTTTCGATCGCGTGGTCGATCTATTCCGCGAGAAGGCCCCGTCGCGTGATTTGGACAAGCTTTACCTGAAGCTCAGCCATTTCTACCGCGCCGATTGCCTGTATGACCTGGGCCAATTTGAGCTGGCGATCAAGTCATATGACTCGGCAACCCTCCGTTACCCTGACGACCCGGCATCGGTGGCCGCCGACGTGCAGATCGTCAACGCCTACTGCGCCCTGGGCCGATTCGATGACGCCCGCGCCGCCAACGAGCGCGCCAAATGGCTGCTCAAGCGAATGCCCGCCGACGCGTTCAACGACGGGCGATTCTCCATGCCAAAGAAATATTGGGACGACTGGCTGCGCTGGACCAGTGAATCGGGAATGTATGCCAGGCCAAAAGGCGCAGCGCCGGCGACGCGGCCGGCGAAGGCGCGGTGAAAGCCGGTGAAACGAAAGAACGTGGGAAACTCCGAATTCCGAATGCCGAAATCCGAATGAAGAGCAGGAAGAAGATTCGGTGTCAATTTCGGTGTGATGGCCAGTCCGCCCGCTTCGGAATTCGGAATTCGGAATTTGTCCACTACTTTGCCTACTTCGGGTTTCGGGTTTCGGAATTCGTTTGACGCACAAACGCAGGAGTCGAAAAGTCATGGACAGCACGCTCATCCTCAAAGCGCTCGCGGATCAGGCGTCGTGCTATCGGCGGCTGGCGAAGTTGGCCGAGGCGCAGCACGAGCACATTCAGAACTCAAGCACCGAGGAGTTGCTCCGGGTGCTTCAGGGCCGCCAGGCGGTGCTCGATCAGCTTGCGGCCCTGGAACGCGAAATCGCGCCGGCCAAGGGAATCTGGACGGACTACCTGGCCACCCTCCCCGCGGCCGATCGTGATCAGGCGCAGGCGCTGATGGCCGAAACCCGCGCCCTCCTCGAACGCATTACCAGCGCCGACCGAAACGACGTGATGGTGCTACAGCAACGAAAGCTGAATCTGGGCCGGCAGATCAAGCAGGCCACCTCCGCTCAGCAGGTTAACCGAACCTACGCCGCCGCCTACGGCAAGCCGGCGCCGAGAATGGATGTGCAACGATAGAACACAGTGAATTCCGAATTCCCGAATCCCGAATGCAGAAGCCCATCCATGTCTTCCCAATCCGCCATTCTCGATCCGCCCTCGGCGCAACGGCCCGTCGCGTCCGAGCAGGCCCGTCGGATCGACGAATTGGGCCGGCTTTTGATTGCCTACGGCGGGATCACCGAACGGCTCCAGGAGTCGCACAATCAACTTACCGCGACCGTGCAAAATCTGCGGGCGGAATTGAGCGAAAAGAATCGGCTGCTGGATCGCAAGAAACGTCTGGCGGCGCTGGGCGAGATGGCCGCCGGCATGGCGCACGAAATCCGCAATCCGCTGGGCGGGATTCAACTTTACGCCTCGATGCTGGCAAAAGATGTCGCCGACCGAGGCGAATCGGTGGATCTGGTCCGCAAGATTTCCGGCGGCGTCAAACGGATCGACGCGCTCGTCGGCCAGGTGCTCCAGTTCACGCGGGAACTCAATGTTCACGCCGAGCAGGTCGATCTTGCGCAAGTCGTTGAACAGGCCGTCGAGTATGCAGCGCCGGCACTGGCCGAGCGCAACGTGCGCTGCGTCGTAAACGGCCCTTCATCAATGCCCGTCAATGCCGATCCGCTGCTCCTGGGGCAGGCGATTCTCAATCTGCTGCTAAATGCCGCACAGGCAATTGGCCCACAAGGCGGGGTCGCGACGATTGAGTATGGGCCGCCTTCGGATCGCGCGCCGGCCCGGCAGTTTTCCCTGATCGTCCGCGACACCGGGCCGGGGATACCATCGGGAGTGCTGGATCGGATTTTCGATCCATTTTTTACGACAAAGGATGAGGGCACCGGCCTTGGGCTGTCGATCGTGCATCGGGTGATCGAAGCCCACGATGGAACCATCACCGCCTCCAACGATCCGGCGGGCGGAGCAAAATTTGAAATTCGCGTGTGAGCGACGGATGACGGCGAACGGCTGAAATTGGGAGCAAGTATGTCCAGAATCCTCGTCGTGGACGACCAGGAAATGATGCGTGATTCGCTTGCCGCGACATTGGCGCGCGAGGGGCATGACGTCGTTGCCGCCGGCGACGGCGCGGCCGCGCTCTCGCGCCTTTCGGGGCCGGGGCGGTTTGAATTGCTCATCACCGATCTGAAGATGCCCAGGATGACCGGCATCGAATTGCTGGCCGAGGCCAAACGGCTGCGCCCGGACATGCCGGTGGTTTTGATGACCGCCTTCGCGACGGTCGCGACCGCGGTCGAGGCGATGAAACTGGGGGCTTACGACTACATCCAAAAGCCATTCGAGGGGGACGAGATCAAACTGCTGGTGGATCGCACGCTCGAGCACAGCCGGCTCATTCGCGAAAACCTGGCCCTGCGCTGCATGACCGAATCCAGCGCCCCGCGCCCCCTGGTTGGCTCGGGCGAGTCGATGACGATGGTGCGCCAGAAGATTGACCTGGTGGCCAAAAGCAGCGCCACGGTATTGATTCGCGGCGAAAGCGGCACGGGCAAGGAAGTGGTCGCCCGCGCCATTCACCAGGCCTCCCCGCGCCGCGAGCGGCCGTTCCTTGCCGTCAACTGCGCGGCTCTTTCGGAAAACCTGTTGGAATCCGAATTGTTCGGCCATGAGAAAGGCGCTTTCACCGGCGCCGACAAAATGCGCCGCGGCCGCTTCGAGCTGGCTGATGGCGGCACGCTGCTGCTAGACGAAATCAGCGAAATCGCACCGGCCCTGCAAGCCAAGCTCCTGCGCGTACTCCAGGAAAACACCTTCGAGCGCGTCGGCAGCAGCATCAGCCAGCAGATCGACGTGCGCGTCATCGCCACCACCAACCGCGATCTTGAGGCCGCCGTGGGCGAGGGGAAGTTTCGCGTGGATTTGTTTTATCGGCTCAACGTGGTGCCGATCGAGCTTCCGCCGTTGCGGCAGCGATCGGACGATGTGCCGGAATTATGCCGGCATTTTCTGCATCAGATCGCCAAGCGGGAAAACTCGCCGTTCCGGCATATCGAGGCCGAGGCGATACGGTTGTTCCAGCGGTATGCCTGGCCGGGGAACGTGCGCGAATTGCAGAACATTGTCGAGCGGGCCTGCGTCCTGGAAATGGAGCCCGGCGTGATCCGCGCCGCGACGATCGAGCCGTGGTTGCGCCACAAGCCCGCCGCCGCCAGCGCCGCGGAAGATCTGGCGGGCAAGCCGCTGGCCGACATCGAAAAGCAGGTGATCCTCAGCACCCTGCAACAGTTCAAGGGCCACCGCATCAAAACCGCCGGCGCCCTGGGAATCGGCGTGCGAACGCTGGGAATGAAACTCAAACGGTGGAAGGAGGATGGCGAATTGGTCGAGGCTGAATGATCCTGGCACAGGGCAGATAAGCGCCAAGTACGCCAAGTCCGCCAAGAGCGCCAAGAAGACCAAGATGAAAAAGTTGATCTGTCTGATTGGGAGTAGGTCATTTATTCTTTTTTTGATTGGCAGCTTTGAATTCTTGGCTTCTTGGCGCTCTTGGCGCTCTTGGCGTCTTGGCGCTTTCCGGCCTTTCGCCTAATCCGTTTATGAATCCGAGGCCCCGGGTTTCGTGTCTTCGCGTCTTTGTTTTGAATCATTAGTCCCAAAGAGGCCTGCGGCCAGAACAAGCAGATTTTGCGCGTGACGCGCAGGAGTTGTGCACCTCTAAGGACATGAGGCCCCGTTATTTTTTATGTTCAGCGGGTTTAATGAGGCTTGGAAGCTGGCATGGGCTTTGAGAAGGGATGTTGCGGATGTTCGACCGATTGATGAATCAGACGGATGCGCCGGTGTTGGAGCGGATGCTCCAGTTCACGTCCGCGCGCCACAAGCTCATCGCCGAGAATGTGGTGAACATGTCCACGCCGGGGTATCGGCAAAAGGATCTGTCGCTGGAGAAGTTTCAGGAACTGCTTGGCAAACGGGTGGAGCAGGCGGATGCCGCCGGGCCGGGGACCGTGGGTTTTGAGGATGTGGATGCCGAACTGGAGGAACCGGAGCGCGGCATGCTTTTTCACGATGGCGCCAACCGCTCCGTCGAGCAACTCATGAGCGACCAGGCCAAGAACGCGCTCATGCACAACTTCATCATCGAGCTTCTGAAAAAGCAGTACACGACGATGGAACTGGCGCTGAAGGATCGGCCGGTATAAAGGCTGTTTTAAGGAATTCTCATGTTTGAAGCATTGGATATCGGCGCCAGCGGCTTGCAGGCGCAGCGCACGCGGATGGACGCCATCGCCGGCAACATTCTCAACGTCAACACCACGCGCAACGAGCGCGGCGAGAAGGTGCCGTACCGGCGCCGATTCGTCGTGCTGGCGCCCGGCGAGGCGGGCGATGCATCCAAGCCCGGCGTTCATGTTCAGGAGATCGGGCTTGATCCGTCCCCGCCGCTGAAAAAGTATGAGCCCGGCCATCCTGATGCCGACGCTGATGGATACGTCAGCTATCCCAACATCGACACCACCATCGAATATGTGAATGCGATGGAAGCCTCGCGCGCGTACGAAGCGAACGTGACGATGATGGAAGTCAGCAAGGCGATGATTAGTTCGAGCTTAAGGATCATTGCATAGAAAGCGGAGAGGAAAGTGCTGAGTGCCGGGAAGAGGATGACGAGTGACGAGTGAACTGTGACGAACATTTTTCTTGTCACGGTTCACTCATCACTCATCATCGTTTTCTCCATCTCGGCACTTAGCACTAAACTGCCCATGATTCCGATATCGCCTAACAACCTCAGCATCGGAAACCTGACCGGCGTCGGCAACGCGGGTGCGGGGCCGACCGGCGCGCCGGCGTCGGGTGCGAGCTTTGCCGATGCGCTCAAAAACAGCGTGGACGAGGTGTCGCGCCTTCAGCAGGATGCGACCAAGGCCGTCGAGGACGTGGCAACCGGAAAAACAGAAAATGTGGACGGCGTCATGACCGCCGTCGAAAAATCGGACTTGGCTTTTAAGACGCTTCTGGCTATACGTGCAAAGCTCATGGACGCGTATGATGAAATTAAGGGTATGGCGATTTGAGAGATGAGAGTGAGAAAACGATGATGAGTGATGAGTGAACCGTGACGAAGACTTTCTTGTCACGGTTCACTCATCACTCATCATCCTTTCCCCGCCTCCCCGGCCCGTGCAGGATGCCCGAGCCGTTGAACGACCCCGTTGCCGTGCTTTCAGCCAAGGAGGGCTGACCCATGGACCCCTTCAAGACGCAGCTCGAACGGATGCAGGCCCAACTGGCGGCGCTCACGCCCAGCCAGAAGATGTTGACTGGCGCGCTGGTGGCCATCATGGTCATGACGCTGGTTTGGTGGGGGCGTTACGCCGGCGAGCCGGAGATGGAATCGCTGCTGCCGCAGGCGATCAGCGCAGAGGAGCTTGCGGGCGTGACGATGGCGTTGGATGCCAAGGGCATCAAGCATGTCATGGAGGGGGACAAGCTGCTGGTGCCCGCCGACCGGAAGATCGAGGCGCTGGCCGGGCTGATTTATGCCCACGCCTTGCCGCGCAATGCGGTCAGCGGCTTCGATCAGGTTCTCAAAAACATCAACCCCTTCTGGTCGGAAAAGCAGACCGATGAGATGTGGAACCACGGCAGGGAGATCACCGCCGCCCAGATCATCAGCAAGTTTCCCGACGTACTCGATTGCAGCGTCACGATTGATCCGCAGCAGAAAGTGCGGATCGGCGCCAGCATCGAGCCCACCGCCGGCGTCACCATCAGCACGCGCGGTGGCGCCAAGGTTCCCCAGGATTTGGTCGAATCCGCCGCCGACGTCGTCGCGGGCGCGCTGGCGACGCTCAAACGCGAAAAGATTCATGTGGTGATCGATGGAAGGCGCCGTCGCGTGAAAGGCGAAAACGACGGCGGCATTGAAGCCGGTGATCAGCTCGAGGCGATTCAAAAAGCCGAGACGAGAACAGAGAAAAGAATCAGGGACTTTCTGACAATCGAAGGGCTGCGCGTGCTGGTTGACGTGCAGATCAACCCCACCAGCACGCAGGAAGTGCAGACGACGTTTGACAAAAAGAACGTCGTCCAGACGGCAACCCAGGAGCACACGCGCACGCAGGAGGGCAGTTCGCCGGCGGCCGGCGGAGAAAGCGGGGCGGGCTCGAACACGGGTTTGTCCGTCGCCGGAAGCCAAAACACGGCGGCGCCGCCCGGCCCGACAAATAGCCAGGACGAATCCACGACGCTGTTTCAGGTTAACCCGTCCGGCTCCGTCATCCATCGAACGACACCCTCGGGAGAACCTAAAATACTGGGCGCGGCGATTCAGATTCCGCTCTCCTATTTCACCGCCATGTACCAGAAGCGAAACAAGGACGTGAAAGATCCCACCGAGCAGCAAATGCAGCCCATGATCGACGCGGAATTGGCCAAGACCAAAGCAGGATTGGCGCTGGGCGCCGGCCTTCCCGACATCAATCATATGTCGGTGACGACGTACGAGGATTTCGTTCCGCCCCTGCCGGGCCCGCAGATCGCGGGAAGCGGGCTTTCGATGACTTCAATGGTGACCGGGCACGTCAAGGAAGCCGTGCTGGGCGCGCTGGCGTTGATGAGTTTGTTCATGGTTTCGTCGATGGTGAAGCGGGCTGTTCCCGCACCGGTTCTGGCCGGCGCGCCCATGATGACGGCCTCCTCCCCCGGCTCGCCGATCCTCGACATCGGCGCGCATCTGGCCGGCCAGGCCGGCGAGGCGGGCAATATGCTCGATGGAATGGAACTTGATGATCAGGCCGTCCGCGCCCAGCAGATGCTCGACCAGGTTTCCAGTCTAGTCAAGGAAAGCCCCGACAGCGCGGCAAGCCTCATCAAACGCTGGATGAACAAGTAAAGGTGAAGTGCTGAGTGCTGAGAGTTGAGTGCTGAGTGGGGAGGGAATGATGAGTGATGAGTGAACCGTGACGCGCGTGCCTCCTGTCACGGTTCACTCATCACTCATCGATTTTCCCTTCTCAGCACTCAGCACTCAACTCTCAGCACTGTCTCCCCCCAACCCTGGTCCTCCCATGGCAACTGAAATCTCTGGCGTGCGAAAGGCCGCGGTTTTGCTCTTGTCCTTGAGCAAGGACGAGGCGGCGGAGGTGCTCAAACGGCTGCCGACCGAAACGGTCGAGGAGGTGAGCCGCGAGATCGCCAGCATGGGAGAGATTCCCGTGATCACGCGCGAGGAAGTTTTCAGCGAGTTTTACAGCCTGGCGCTGGCCAATTCTTATCTGTCCGAGGGTGGGTTGGAATATGCCAAGGCTCTGCTCCGCAAAGCGCTGCCCGAGGCGGATGCCGACAAGGCGATCAAGCAGGTCACGCAGCAGGTACAGACGACGCCGTTCTCGTTTTTGCAGAAGGCCGAGAGCGAGAATCTGTTGACGTTTATTCAGGATGAGCATCCGCAGACGATCGCGCTGATCCTGGCGCACCTTCCGCCGCAGAAGGCCAGTGAGATTCTCGTGGGGCTGCCGAGCCAGAAGCAGATCGAGGTGGTCAAGCGCGTCGCCAACATGGAGCAGACGAACCCCGAGGTGATCAAGGAAGTGGAGCGCGGGCTGGAGCATCGGCTCTCCGACATCGTCAGCCAGACCTTCGAGAAGGCGGGTGGCGTGGATACCGTCGCCGAAATTCTCAATCTCGCCGACCGCTCTACGGAGAAGGGGATCATGGAGGGCCTGGAGGCCGAGGATCCGGATCTGGTCGAGCAAATCCGCCGGCTCATGTTCGTCTTCGAGGACATCCTGCTGGTCAACGACAAGGGAATTCAGTCGGTGCTCAAGGAAGTGGACAACGACGAGCTTTCGCTGGCCCTCAAGACCGCCAGCCAGGAATTGCGCGACAAGATTTTCAAGAACATGTCCGAGCGCGCCGCCCAACTCATCGCCGAGGACATGCAGTACATGGGCCCGGTGCGCGTGAGCGATGTGGAGGCGGCCCAGCAGAAGATCGTTGACATCGTCCGCCGCCTCGAAGACGCCGGCGAAATCATCATCGCCGGACGCGGCGGAGAGAAGGAGATGGTCGTGTAAAGGTCAGTTGTCAGTAGTCAGTTGTCAGTAGTCAGTTGTCAGTTGTCAGTTGTCAGTAGTCAGTTGTCAGTTGTAGGTGGTCAGTTGTAGGTGGTCAGTTGTAGGTAGTGGGTTGTAGGTTGTCAGCCGTGTGTTTGTGGTGGGCCGTCGCTTGTCCAGTACAGAGCACTCACCCCAAACCCTAAACCCCAAACCCCTCTTCCATGGGCCTGATTAAATCTCCCAACCTCCCGACGTCGGCGTCGCCTTTCTCGCTGGCAGACATCGAGAAAGCCGCGCGCGGCGTGTTGCTGCGCGCCCGGGCGCAGGCCGAGCAGTTGCTCGCGGCGGCCCAGGCCGAGGCCCAGCAACTCAAGGCGCACGCGAAGGAACAGGGCCTGGCCGAGGCACAACACGAGGGATTCGCATTGGGGTCGCAGCAAGGCCGCGCGGCAGGCGAACAGCAGGCCCTGGCGGATATGCGCGAGCAACTTCAGCAGGCGTTTGCCGCCTTATCACAGGCGGCCCAGGAATTGAACACACGCCGGTTGGAACTCGAGACCGGCGCGTTGCAGGATGTGGTGAAGCTGGCGATTTCCATCGGGCGTAAGGTCACCAAACGGCAGGGAATAATCGATCCACAAGTTTTGGCGGAAAACCTGCATGAGGCGATGAAACTGGTCGTTCAACAATCCGACCTCCGCATCGCGATTCATCCGTCGCAGCGAAAAACGCTTGATGAGACCTTGCCGAAATTCTCGTTGACGTGGCCGGCCCTCAAGCACGCGGAAATTATCGAAGACGCAAAGGTTGCCCCCGGCGGCTGCCGGCTCCTCACGCGCGGCGGGCAGATCGACGGCGACCTGGACGTGCAACTCGATCACGTCATTGCCGATCTTCTCCCCGACACGCGGGAGGGCATGGCGTGAGCGTGCTGGAGGCTCAACTCGACGCCGTCGAAACCGCGATGCCCTTTCGCGTCGTGGGGCAGGTGCTTGCCGTCAGCGGCCTGACGCTGGAAGCCATTGATCTCACGCTGCCGCTGGGAAGTCTTTGCGCGATCCACAGTTTCGGCGGAAAGCGCAGCACGGCCGAGGTGATCGGCTTCCGCGCCGACCGCACCCTGCTCATGCCGCTTTCGTCAACGGCGGGCGTGGCGCGCGGCGATGTTATCGAGAACATCTCCTCCGCCCCGCGCATTTGGTGCTCGGAACAACTGCTGGGCCGCGTGCTCAACGGCTTTGGCCAGCCGATTGATGGCAAAGGCGCCCTACGCCTGAGCGAATCGCGCCGGATCGACCAGCGCAGCCCCGCGCCGATGGATCGCCAGAACATCCGCCAGCCCATCGCCACCAGCGTGCGCGCCATCGATGCGCTGCTCACCTGCGGCCTGGGCCAGCGCATGGGCATTTTCTCGGGGCCCGGCGTCGGCAAGAGCATCCTGCTCTCGCAGATTGCCAGGAACACCAGCGCCGATGTTTCCATCATCGCGCTGATCGGGGAGCGCGGGCGCGAAGTGCAGGAATTCCTCCACACCGCGCTGGGTCCCGACGGCCTGGCGCGATGCATTGTGATCGTTTCAACCAGCGACGAGGCGCCGCTCCTGCGCGTGCGGGCGGCGAAGGTGGCCTGCACCATCGCCGAGTACTTTCGCGACCGCGGTAAAAACGTGCTGCTGCTGATGGATTCGCTGACGCGCCTGTGCCAGGCGCAGCGGCAGATCGGGCTTGCCGCCCACGAGCCGCCTGCCACCAAGGGCTTCCCGCCCAGCGTTTTCGCGTTGCTCCCCGAGATTCTCGAACGCGCCGGCAAAACCGCCGCCGGCTCGATCACCGGGTTTTATACGGTGCTGGTGGAAGGGGACGACTTCGACGAGCCGATCCCCGATGCGGTGAAGGGCATCACCGACGGGCATCTGTGGCTCAGCCGCGCGCTGGCCAGCCGGGGACATTTCCCGGCGGTGGATGTGCAGCAAAGCCTCAGCCGCGTGCGCGGCGACGTCGCGGATGCCGACCAGGTACGCGCCGCCAAACGCGTGCTGGCGCTGGTGTCGGTCTATCAGAAAAACGAGGACATGCTGAGCATCGGCGCCTATGTGCCGGGCATGAATCTGGAGCTTGATCTGGCGGTGCAGATGCGGCCGAAAATCGCGGATTTTCTTCAGCAGGATTTTCGCAACCCCTGCACCCTGGCCCAGTCACGCAAGCAGTTGCTGGACCTGCTGTTTCTGATTGAGCATGCCGAGAAGCAGCTCAAGGCGCAGTCACAGGCGAAGGCGGTGACACCGCGACCGAAATAGAGGTGGCCTCCGGATGAATTCGCATCGAAAATGGAAACCCGGTGTTGTTTTGCCTTCTCCTCCCCCGGAACTCCCGGGGAGGGCAGGGTGAGGGTCTTCTTTCC
>DASRLH010000348.1:0-6069 GCA_035648595.1 Tepidisphaeraceae bacterium | reverse complement strand
CGAGTCCGTATTTGCACTGAAGGTAACGACATACGTCTTGCCGCCGTCGGTGCTGGCCCAGGTCAGGCCGGTGGATTCATCGGTGGGGGCCGCGCCGTCGTTGGTTCCGCTGCCGCTGCCCGTGGTGTTGAGCAGGGCAAGCGTGATGGCTCCGGGAGCCAGCGTCACCGGCTCGTTGAAGGCCACGGTAAAGTTGCGGACTTCGGAGCGCTGGGCGGTGCCGTCGCCGACAATCGTGCTGGCGACGGTGGGGGCTACGCTGGTGACAGTCGTAGGCGTAAACGTCCACTTGACGATATCCGCCGTCTCGTTGGCGCCGCCTGTACCGCCGGTAAAGCCGAGGTAGGCACAGTTGGAACCCAAAACCTGCGTCAGGTCGATGCCCGGGTAGTCCTGGGTGAAGGCCTTGGAGGTCGTCGTATCAACCACCGTCTCATGCACGACCTTGTTGGTCGCATCGTAGGCAAGGGTCGCCTGGAACATATCGCTGGAGCCGGTGGTCGGGTAATTACCGAACACATTGGCACCCAGAGCAGAGGCCGTACTCAAATCGGTAGCCGTAACGCGGTTTCCGTTCTGATCGAGCCCGGTCTGGGACGCATTGTAGGTGTTGAAGTAGATACCGGCACTCTTGCCTGGGATGCCGCTCACACCCAGCGAGCCGCCGCCGCCGCCCAGGGCCGTGGGGCCGGCTTCCTGGAGGATGAACGCGATGCCGTCTGCCGGCGAGCGGGTGCCGCCGGAGAACTGGAAGTCGAAGGTCGTCGTGAATCCATTACCGACATTCGTGGCGACCCGCTCATATGCGCTGCTTGCCTGACTGTTGACGGCGTGGGTCAGTTCGAGGCGACCCGTGCTGCCCGCCGGATCGGTGGCAGCGGGGGGTACGACCACCGCATCGCCATTCATCTGCATGTCAAATCCCACGGGGGCAGTTGTGGCCGGCGTGATCTGCACCGCATCGATAAACGAAGTGTTATCCTGACCGGCGACCTCTGGGCCCGTTGCGATCAAGGTGATCGTGTGCGAGCCGGCGGTCACGGTGAACGGCGCGCTGGACTCGGCCTTGAAATTACCCTGGGCCGGGTTGCTGGTAAAGATGATCTGCGCCGCGGTGGGCGGGGTGGCACTGGGGGTATAGTCCAGTGCGACCTCGTAGGAAGCGGCGTTGTTGCCGCCGCGGGCCACATCGTAGTCGTGGAAGATGTACGAACCCGCCGCGAAGGTCATGCCCTGGCTAATGTTCTGGCCAAAGGTGAGATTGGTGGTATCCGTCGCGCCCGCGGCAATGGCGCTCTGGAGGAACGCAACCTGTTGGCCTTCGACCGCCGCCGGTGAGCCGAACGCGCTGGGCGTGGCGATTTGGCCGGTTGAGCCGTTGAAGGTCCAAGCGCCGCCGGTCGGGTTGTATGCGTAAGCGCCGGGTTGAGTCGAGACGTAACCCGCGTTTGGCAGCTCGAATCCGCCGTCCGTCTGCACACCCGCCAGCGTTACACCAAAGCCATTGGCATGGTTATTGGGGACAATCGTTTGGAAGCCGGTCGTGGTGTTAGTGGAGGCGATGGAATTGCCTGGCGTACCTTGAGCGGTGACACGATAGACATACGAACTGCCGGGCGTGAATCCGCCGGCCGGACCCGTGTCGGTGAAGGAGGTCGCGCTTGCCGGAGCGGTCCCAGCCGGCGTGAAGGTGGTACCGCCATCGGTGGAGCGCTCGATGGTGTATCCGGTGATGGTTCCGCCGGGCGCCAGAGCGGGCGCCGTAAAGAAGACTTCCTCGGTATTGTCGCACTGGTACGAGCTGATCCCGGTGGGGGCGGCCAATGTATTGCCCGCAGTGCCCGTGGTGTCCCCAGTGAACAGACTTGCGCTATCAAAGTTCTGCGCCATCAATCGATAATGGTATGTTGCGGCGTAATTGAGGCCTATATCGTTATAGGAAGTCCTTATCCCCAGTGGGATAGTTGTGATGTCGGCCGCCGTCAGCGTCGGATCAGAGAAACTCTTGGAAGAGCGTTCCAGCACATAGCTGACAACACTGGGCTGGGTATTCCAAGTTAGGACAACTGAGTTGCCATTACCGGCGGCGGTGGTCAGTACCGGCGTAGTCACCGGATCGCTGCGTGAGGTCAGGACAGTGCCGGGGACAAGCGCGGCGGCGGTAGCGGGGACGGTCGGATTTCCAAATGCGGCATTGGCATTGTCGGGGCCGGAGTATTCGAGGTTGTACCCCCAGCCGCCGCCGCCATTGCTGTGGAAGTATACCACATCATGGGTTCCGGCGGTCAGATTCATCGCCGGAGCGGTGTAGCTGGGCGCTTGGATGCCGTGCCCGCCGGGGCTGGCGGACGCCAATACGCCGTCGACGTAGACATAGCTGTCGTCATCGCTCCAGGTTTGGAACTGGTAGTTGCCGGCGGTGGTGACTGTCAGCTTGCCGGTGAACACATCGGAGAAGTTATTCGGGCCAATGCCGGGGGCCTCGGTCGGAAAAGTAGCCGTCGCTGTGCTTTCCTCGTTGATATTGGGGTCCAACGTATTCAGATCGGCCTCCAAGCTGGCGCCGGCGCTGGCTGGAGCATTAGTGCTTTGATCGGTCGAGCGCCACCACTCATTTTGATAGAAGTGAGCCTCGATGCCCGGTTGGGCCGCGCCTACGGGGCCGGTCGTGGCCGTGACGATCGGGCTGGTGCCGGTGCCGTCGAAGTTCGAGGCCACTATGCGGTAGTAGAGGGTGGAATTCGGCGGCGCGCTCGGATCGTTCATGACCACGCCGGACACGGGCGCGCCAGTGGAAGTATTATCGACGTATCCCCTGGATGCTGGGGCCAGTGTCTGGACCGTGCCTGAGGCGAAGGTGGCCGATGTCGAACGCTGGAGGATGTAGTTCAGCTCGCTAACCGAATTGTCGGTAAACGTGATGGGGACGGTGTATGTGGCGTTGTCCGCGTTGAGAGTGGGTGTTCCCGCGCCTTCACCGTTGGCGGTGTCGAAGGTCGGGGCGGCCGGGGCGTCTTCCTGGGATATCAGCGCGGTTTGCGGGACGGTCTGGTCAGGGATGATGACGGCACCGTTCGCGTCGGTTGCGCTCCAATGCATGTGGATGCCCCATCCGCCGCCGCCGTTGGACTCATAGAACTGGAAGTTATAGCTGCCGGGCGTGAGGGTGAGAGGGACCTGATCTATCGCCACAGGCGCCTGGACGCCGTGGCCGCCGGGGTTCTGCGAGACGACCGTGCCGTCCACCACGAGGTAGCCGTCGTCGTCCGTCTGGGCGCTGAACTGATAGGTACCGGCGGTGGTGATAGTGACCTTGCCACTCTCGATAACCGAGAAGTTATCCGCCTGGAGGCCAAACGCGCCGTTGCCGCCCGTCGTAGGAAGCGTGGGTAAGGTGTCATTGCCGTCCTGATTGACGTTGGGAGCGATGTTGACGACGTTATAATTAAGGCTGGGATTTTCATACCCGGCAGTGGTCTGTGTTGGCGAGCTCCACCACTCGTTGTTGTAGCCATGCACTTCGACGCCGGTGAGGAATCCGCCGAGGGCGGGCGGGGTGGAGGGCGCGCTGTTACCGGGGCCGAATCCTTTGTCCACGGTGGATGCGGAGTTATTGGCCAGAATCTGGTAGTAGTAGTTCTGGGTTAGGCTGAGCGCCGGATCGGCATCAACGTAGGAAGTGCCGGTGATGGGCGTGGCGCCGCTGATGGTTGTGAATGGCCCGGTCGCGGACGTGCTGCGCTGCACGGTGTACCCGGTAGCAAACTGAACGGAATTGAAAGTGAGGGCGTTCTGCGGTTTACCCGCGGAATTGATGCTCTCAACCGCCTGCACATTCGTCGGAGAAAATGCCGGGGGCTGCGGGACGGTGGTGCCGGAGGCCATCAGGCCGTTGGCCATCGGGGTTGTGCCGGCGGAGTTGATGGCGGTGACGAGGTAGTAGTACGTGGTGCCGCTGGCCAGGCCGGTGTCCGTGTAGGTAACTTGCGCGCCCTTTGTTGCCGGGACATTCGTAAGCAAGGTATAGGCGGTAAGAGGCGGCGGGGTGGTGTTGGTCGTGGGCTGGCTGGTGCGGTAGATGTTGTAGTTATCGGCGGCGATGTTGCCAAAGACGAGCATGATCTGCCCGCTGTTGCCGGCGAGATTGAGGTTGTAATAGGACTGGTCCTTGGCCAGGCCGTTGGTCAGGCCGGTGTTGGCGGTGAAGGCGTCGAAGGTGGAGAAGGCGGGCGCCGGCGGGCTGACTTGGCTGGTGGGGATCAGGCTTGGCGCCACGATATCGTTTGTACCGGCAGTGCCGGAAACGCTGCTGGCTTCCCAGCTCAGGTCCGCTTCCCATCCGCCGCCGAAGTTATTGTAATTGAACTGGATTTCGTACTTTTGGCCGGCGGTCCAGAGGACTGGCGCGCCGGTGGAGTCCTTGATTGGCACGATCGCGGTGGTCGGGCCTTGCGGGGTGAGGATATTGTTCGGCGCAAGGGTGATCCACTTGCTGGTGGAGGGATCGAGGTAGGTGATCGAGTTGCCGTCGTCGCTTTTCGGGAGCAGGGTGTAATAGCCAGTCAACTCGGGTTCGACATAACCGATGTAGGTGGCCGCGATATCATGGCCGGGGCCGATGGTCTCGATGGTGTTGTAACTGGCGGGCGCGTTGGGCGGCGAGTTGGCGTCATTGAACCCGGTGTAATTGATCGGCCCGGATTCAATCCGCTGGAATCCGAGAACGGCGCTGTTGCTCGGAGTGTTGGATTGAACCACGCCCGGCACGGCATTGTTGGTCAGGGGGTTGCCGTCGGGATTGGTCAGCAGGACGTTGGCGGTTTGATCGCCGAAATAGGTATTTTGGTTGGCGACGCTGGAGCTGTACCAAGAGGCTTGCCATCCTTCGCCGGTGCCGATGACGGGCGCGGCGGCGGTGATTTCGGTGGAGGGACCGCTTTCGCCGGCGCTATCGACCGCGGTCACGACATAGTAATAGAAGGTTCCCACCGCAGCGGTGGTGTCGGTGAAGGTGGTGCCAGTAATTGGCGCCGTGTTGACGGTGGTGTACGGGCCGCCGGTGACGCTGGATCGCTTCACATTGTAGCTGGCGGCGAAGGTGGAAGGGCTCCAGGCGAGACTGATGCCGGTGGGCGAGCCGGTCGAGGTGACGTTGGTGGGGGGCTGTGGGATGGTGGACGCATTGGAGGTGCCGCTGACCTCGGCGGAGGGAGTGCTGCCAAAGCTGTTGTCGGCGGATACGGTGTAATAGTAAGTGGCCGTGCCCGTGACGTTGTCGGTAAAGCTCGTGCCGGTCAGTCCTTTGGCGATGGGGGTGGCGGCTTCTCCGCCGGGGGTGGTTCCGCGATAGACGCTGTAGGAACTTGCATCAACATAGTTCCAGGTGAGGTTAATTTGCCCAGGGCCGCCGGTCAATGTAACGCTGGGGCCGACGGCGGGGGCTGCCGTGGGGTTATCGACGATTTCGATGCCGTGCAGACCGACATTGCCCGCCGCAGTGCCCCCGGGGCCTCCCTGATAGACGATGGATGAACCCGAAACGTTGTCGAATTCAAGAACGTCAACCTTGGGGAAAGTGGCGCCGGAAGTGTCTTTGTTGATGTTATAGGGCAGAGCCAGAGGGACGTCTTCGGTGGTGAAGCCGATCACGCCTCCGCCACCGGACGCGACGAGGGTTCCGGTGCCGGTGCGGCCATTCGTGTCGGCGCCCACATAAGCGTAGACGGTGTAATTGGCATAGGGGATGTTATTGATGTCGACATTATGGAGGACATTGGGCGTGGCGTTGCTGCTATCGATATAGCCGTTCATGAGCTTATCGTCGCCATTGGACAACGTCTGGGGCGTGCCCCAGACGTCGGGGGAAGTCCAACTCGCCGAGACGCCGCTGGCAGTGCCGGTGCTGTCGTTGAGGCTGAGGTCTGCGGTGCTATTCGCGCCGGCGGCGTTGTTCCAGTTCGTTTCGGGGACGACACCGGCCACATCGGTGGTCTTCAGGGCGGTGGGCGCTCCGCCATTGGCTCCGCCTTCAAAGTTGATGCCGATGGCGGAGCGCCCACCGCCCTGAAG
>DASRLH010000347.1:0-3224 GCA_035648595.1 Tepidisphaeraceae bacterium | reverse complement strand
CGGCAACAGCGGCTCAATCACCGACCACTCAAAATCCGTCAGATCAAATCGCGCCATCTCATCCTCCCCCTTCACCCCGAGGAAGATTGAATCAACTATCCCGCCCTTTGGGAATCCACTTTATGGGTCTATGACCTAGTGGGAACGCTAATGTCTACCTGGGCGAAGGTGTGGGATTCCAGGTGGCAAACGGCAGTGACAATACAATAATCGGCGGCGCGACCTTTGAGAACGGCGGTACCGCAGGTAATCTATTCGACGACACTATCATCGGAGGCGGAAGCGTATTGACCGCATTCTCCGGAAATAATTCCATTCTAATCGGCGCCGCTCTCGGTACCTCAACGATGACGAGTTGTGCGTCTTGCATCATAATCGGGTCCGGTATCGACACGCCTTCAGCTTCGATGTCCAATTTTCTAGATATCGGCAATGCAATTTATGGAACAGGCTTGGCCGCGTCCGGCCTGGAAGGCGCGACGTTATCGTCGGCTGCTCTGATAGGCATCGGGAGCACCACCCCCTGGGGCAACTTCTCGATATCGAGCACCAATTCAAGCGCCCCCGAGTTGGTTGTCGGCTCCTCGACTGCCACAAGCCTCATTGTGAATGATCTCGGCAACGTCGGGATCGGGACCTCAAATCCCACACAAACCCTGCAAGTCAATGGGTCGGCTATTTGGCTGAATAACGGAGCTAACCTCACCAATATCTACGTAGGCTCGAATACCAGCGGCTCCGCTGCCCGCCTCAACTGGGACAATTCCAACGTAAAATTTAATTTGGGGATGGATGGGACTAACTATCTCACAATGGCAAGCAACGGAGGAGTTGAGGTCGGGACGAACGTCTCCGGCGGAGCGGTACTTCCCGCGAATGGTCTAATCGTTTCCGGCAACGTCGGCATCGGCACCACCAGCCCCTATTCGAAACTTGAAGTCTGGGGTCCCGACACCGGCGCCACGACCGCCTTCACGGTGGTCAGCAGCGCCTCAACAACAGAATTAGCCGTCGCCGACAACGGCAACGCCACCCTGACCGGCTGCCTCAACTACAACGGCGGCACTTCCGGGACCTGCCTTTCAGACGAGCGGGTGAAGCAAGACATCAACCCGTTTAACGATGGTCTGTCGGAAATTATCTCCCTCAACCCCGTCACGTACGAATACAACGGCCTTGCAGGAACACCCAACGACGGCAACGTTCGCACCGGTCTCATCGCCCAGCAGGTACAAGCGGTCGCTTCCGACCTCGTCGCCACCACCTCCGCACTCCTCAACCCCACGGACACCACCCCCACCCAGCTCCTTGAGGTCAACTACAGCGCGCTCACTTTCGCGCTTATCAATGCGATCAAGGATATTGCGAACATCAGCGGCGACTTCGAAACCAACCTCATTGCCTGGCTCGGCAATGCGTCCAACGGCATCCAAGACCTTTTCGCCCAGCGCGTGCACACGAAAGAAATTTGCGACGGCCCGACCTGCGTGAGCGTTCAACAACTTGCTGCGCTGCTGGCAAGCCAAGGCGGTGGCTCATCTGCCGGTGCCGCTGTACCAGGGCAGGGAAGTGGCACACCTCGCGGCAGCGGTTCCAGCGCATCAGCAACGTCCACGACGGACACCCCACCCATCATCCAGATCAACGGCGATAACCCCGCCATCGTCCAGGTCGGCGCCACGTACTCTGACCTCGGCGCCACCATCGAGGGCCCGCAAGCCGACCTCAACCTCGGCATCACGACCTACCTCAACGGCGTCCTCACATCGCCGATCCAACTCGACACATCACAACCCGCCACCAACACCATTCAATACGTCGCCACCGACCAGTCCGGCCTCACCGCCACCAGCACCCGAATGGTAATCATCCAAGCCCCCATATCATCAGGGCAGGGAAGCACCGCCACATCAGCGGCCGCGACGACAACGTCCCCCTAACCGGCGCGATGTCCGATATCGCGGTGGCGCACTTGCGACGGGAGTGCGCGACGAGGCGCTTGTGAAAAGTCGTCTCGGCGAACGGCGCACGACCGTTCCTACTGCGCCTTCAACGGCTTTAGCGAGCGCAGATGGGCGACGATGGCGTCGAGGTCGGCGGGTGCGATCTTGGCATACCAGTCGAACGGCATCGTCCGTGACAGCCGCGTCCCGTCCGGGCGGATGCCGGTGGTGATCGCGCGCTTGATCTCGTCGTCGCTCCACTTGCCAATGCCATCCTCGGGATCGGGGGTAATATTGCGGCTGATTGTGAGCGCCCCCGGGTTGTCCGCATCCGGCAATTCGCGACCGCCGGCAAAGGCTCGGCTCATGTCGGACGGCCCCTTGTTTCCAGGCGGAGTATGGCACCCCACGCAGTTCCCGACCGCCCCTAAGAGATAGCCGCCGTAAGCGACCTTATCCGCTTGCGGCGGGTCTTCGACATGCGCAACCGGAGGCCCGTAGGCGGTCGGCAGCGGTATCTTGAATTGCGTCCTCCCAACCGCGTGTCGGATCGGCTTCAAGCTGTGCAGATAGGCGGCGATTGCTGCTGCATCTCGATCCGACAGTTGGCGAAAGAGCCGGATCGGCATTGGCGGGCCGATGATCGTCCCGTCCGGTCGCTTGCCCTCACGCAGTGCGGTGATGATTTCCACCTCCGACCAGTTGCCGATGCCAGTCTCCGGGTCGGGTGTGATGTTGGGAGGGATAATATGCCCGAGTGCCGCCACGTCGAATTCAAACCCGCCGGCCAACGCCATGCTCGCGATCGGCTTGCCGGCGGCGTCTCGCGGCGTATGGCAAACGCCACACGCACCAATCGTGGTGACGAGATATTTGCCGCGTTCCTGCAAAGTCTCAGCAGAAGACGGGCCACCGAAACCCGCGAGCAGCACGATCCCGCAACTCGCGATCATCGCCAAACCCGTTTTCGTCGCAGCGCGCATCGTTCCCCCTGCTATCGCACGTTTTGCTTAACTTAATGGCTTATACCCCCGCCGCCACCAGCACCCGAATGGTAATCATCCAAGCCCCAATCCCGCCGGCAAGCGATATCGCAACAAGTACCGCGACGACCACCTCCCCCTAACCAACCACCCTCGTCGGGATCGTGCCCCCGGGCGTGGTGTAGGAGCGGCTATCCTGAGCAGCGTCGGCTGCTTGTTCAGGCTGCCACAGCGGGCAGACTGACGAAGGGATCATCGCTCAGGGGAGCGATGGTTTCCAGGCTCATGTAGCGGGCAC
>DASRLH010000346.1:0-5960 GCA_035648595.1 Tepidisphaeraceae bacterium | reverse complement strand
GGCGACGCCGCCGCATGCGCGCATGGAACCGCCGTCGCTGCGATCCCCTGCCTATTGTCCACGCTCTCCCTTGGCTCATTGGAACCCATTCGCGTAAACTTGCCATATCCCGGACGCCTGTGGCGTCCCGCCCGTGCGGATGGCGCAGTGGTAGTACAACTACAGTATTCTTATTTTGAAGCACTTTCGGCTAAGTGCGTGACCGGAGCGGCAAGCGCCTGTGTGTTTGCGTGCCTCGGTGGTGAGATTCTTCATTAAGCCAACACTTGCATGATCGAACTTTGGAACACTCTCACCGCGCGAGCCGGCCTCACGATCACCGAGGCGCAGCACGCCCGGCTTAACCGCTATCTGGATCTGCTGCTTCAGGCCAACACCACGATGAACCTCACGCGCATTATCGAACGCGGCGCGGCGGAGGTGCAGCATGTCGGCGATGCGTTGACGCTCTTACCCTTGCTTCCGGCGGGCAATTGCTCGCTGGCGGACGTGGGCAGCGGCGGAGGCGTGCCTGGAATCCCGCTGGCCATCGCCCGGCCAGAAATGCAAGTGCTGCTGATCGAGTCCACCAAAAAGAAAGCCGCGTTCCTTGAGCGCATCGTCGCGCAACTGGAGCTGACCAACGTGCGCGTCAGCAACGATCGCGCCGAGGACGTGGGGCGGTCGGGCCGACGGCAATCGTTTGACGTGGCCGTCGCGCGGGCGGTGGCGACGGTCGATTGGCTGGCTGAGTGGTGCCTGCCGCTGGTGAAGGTGGGCGGCAAAGTATTGATGATGAAGGGAAAACGGGCCGAAGTGGAGACCCCCGTCGCCGCCCGTGCCGTCCGGCTGCTGGGCGGCGGCGAGATTGTATCTCATCCAGTCGAACTCCCAGGCGCGCGGAATCTGGTGATTCTCGAAATCACCAAAACGGGCCGGACCGATCTCAAATATCCCCGGCCCGCCACGCTCGCGAAGGGCATGCCGCTGCGATAACCGAGCCGCGCACGGCGTATTCACATGCTCTTATCGCGACGTAACCTATAATCGAAAATGAGTCGATTTATTTCGGATTTCGGCATTCGGGTTTCGGAATTCAGATTTGTCCACCCTATTCACACGAGCTCCGCTTGCTGACCAGCCGCTTTTTTCGCCGACTCTTCCTCCCTTATTTGCTGCTCATCTGCGCGGCGACAGCAGCCGTTGGCGCATTCGCCGCGCTGCGGCTCCGGTCGGCTTACCTGGACCGCACCCGCCAGGCCCTGGGCGATGAAGCCAAGCTGGTGTCCGATTTGGTCGGGGCGGACGCGGGGGCGGGCCGCGAAACCCGCGTCGCGGCAAAGGCACGCGAATTAGGAGCGCGCCTGAATTGCCGGATCACCATCATCACCGACGCGGGGAAGGTCTTGGGCGATAACGAGGCGAACCCGCAAGAAATGGAAAATCATCGCCAGCGCCCCGAAGTCGTGGAGGCGGCTTCTTCGGGCCAGGGCGACAGCATTCGCCACAGCGCCACGATCCACGCCGATTTGCTCTATTTGGCCCGAAAGGCCCAAACGCCCGATGGGACGCCATACTTCGTTCGCCTGGCCGTTCACCTGGCGGCTCTCGACCGCGAACTGAATCTTCTCTACGGCGGGCTGACGGCAGTCACCTTGGCCGCCATGGCGATCGCCGCCAGCATTGGGTTTTACTTCGCACGACGAAACACCGCGCCCGTGCGCGAGCTGGCCGGGTTTGCCCAGGCGCTGGCGCGCGGCGAAATGGGCCGGCGGCTCATGCTCGCCGGCGGCGGTGAAATCGCCACCCTCACCACATCGCTCAATGCCATGGCCGATTCACTGAGCAGCCTGCTCTCGCAACTCGGCAAGGAGCGCGCTGAACTCCTCGCGATTGTCGCCAGCATGAGCGACGGCGTCATCGCCATCGATACGCGGCAACGCATTGTGCTGGTCAACAACAAAGCCGCCGAACTGCTCGATTTCGATCCGCAAGGCGCGCAGGGCAAGGCGTTGTGGGAGGTCGTGCGCAACGAGCCGGTGTTGCGCGCGGCGGGTGAAGTGCTGGCCGGGTCGGAGCGACGGGCGTTTCAGGTCAGCCCGATGGCCGGGCGATATCTGGAAGTTGCCGCGTGTGCGTTTCCGACTGCCGGGGCGATGGAGGGGTTGGTGCTCGTCGCGCATGACACGACCAAATCCGTCCGCTACCAGGAGCTCCGCAAGGAGTTCGTCGCCAACGTCAGCCACGAGCTTCGTACGCCGCTGACAGTTATCAAGGGCTTCACCGAAACATTGCGGGACGGCGCGATGAAGGACCCCGTCGCCGGCCCGCGCTTCCTGGCGACCATCGCCCGGCACGTCGATCAGCTCACCAACCTGGTGAACGATCTGCTCGAGCTCTCTCGGCTGGAAAGCTCCCCCGAAATGCCCCGCCGGGTGAATTTCGATCTTGGCGCGCTCGTCCGGCGGGTGACCGACCTCCTGCAACCCGCCGCCCAAAAGAAAGGGCAGAACGTCACGCTCGACATCAATGGCCCGCTCCCGCGCGCCTGGGGCAACCCCGATTATCTGGAACGCGCCATCAGCAATTTGATCGACAACGCGATCAAATACACGCCGGAGAACGGCAAAGTCAACGTCAGCGTCGCCCGCAATCACGGCGACCTGGTGGTGGAAGTCGCCGACAACGGCATCGGCATCCCCGCCCCCGACCTCGACCGCATCTTCGAGCGATTCTACCGCGTAGACCGCTCCCGCTCCCGCGACATGGGCGGGACTGGACTGGGCCTCTCCATCGTCAAGCACGTCGCCCAGGTTCACGGCGGCAGCGTCGATGTCGAAAGCTCGCCGGGAACCGGCTCGCGATTCCGGCTGAATATTCCGGCGCCGCCCGAAGAGTGAAGCGCGCGTAACTGCTTGCCTTGGCCGAACGTCAGCTTCTTTGACTCGCCATAATCTATGGACTACGCTTTCCTCGATAGAGAGGGCGTCCGGAGACATCATGAATATTTTTATCAGCCACGCGCCGACGGACGACGCATTCGCGCGGGATTTGTCGGATCAGCTCAAACAAACTGGATTTGAAGTGTGGCTGGCCGAAGAGCAACTGGCGGTAGGGGAGAATTTTGCCTTGCGGACAGGGCGCGCTTTGGAGCAAGCGGACGCCATTGTATTTGTCCTATCGCAAGCCGCGGTTAAATCTCCGAACCTTGCTCTTGAAGTGAACTATGCGATTGGAAATGCCAAGTTCAAAGGCCAGGTGGTCAGCGTAATGATTGACCCGGTAAAGAAGATTCCGTGGATACTTAATCGATTGGCGATCATCCATTCCAGCAACCCTGTCGTGGCCGGTCGGCGGGTTGCCCAAGCCTTGGAACCCATGGTTCAGGTGCAAGGAGAAACCAAATGGAAATCAATCGCGTTGGTTCTCAACCCTCCGGCAAGGGTCCCGCGGATTGGTTCACCGGCGCCGTTCGGATTGACCCGCTGTTCGATCGATCCGATCCGGCCCGCGTGAGCGGCGCGAGCGTCACCTTCGAGCCGGGCTCCCGCACCGCATGGCATACGCACCCGCTCGGCCAGACCCTGATCGTGACCGCTGGCCGCGGCCGGGCGCAGCGCGAGGGCGGCCCCGTCGAGGAAATCCGGGCCGGCGACGTGATCTGGTTCCCGCCCGCCGAGAAGCACTGGCATGGGGCCTCGCCGACCACCGCCATGACCCACATCGCCATTCAGGAAAAGCTCAACGGCAAGGCCGTGGACTGGTTGGAGAAGGTCAGTGACCAACAGTACCAGGCCTGATCTGGAAACGAACCCATTGACTCAACAACTCGGACAATTTAGACTAGCTAAGCTAAACTAGGCACGGAGTTGTAAACATGAAAATCGCGAATATTCACGAAGCGAAATCCCAGCTCTCGAAACTGGTCGAGCATGCAATGCAGGGCGAGGAAGTGATCATCGCCAAGGCCGGACAACCCATGGTGCGACTTGTTCCAATTCAGGCAGAGAGTGGGCCCCGTGTGGGAGGACAGTGGAAAGGTCGTGTCCGAATCGCCGAGGATTTTGACACCCTTCCCCTTGAACTCGCCGTCTCCTTTGGCGTCGACCCAGAATGAGGCTTTTGCTAGATACTCACGTTTTCTTGTGGTGGATGGACGATCCGCAACTCCTCAGCGAAGCCGCTCGCCAAGCGATTGGTGACGGGAAAAACAGCGTCTATATCAGTGCCGCTGTCGCATGGGAAATTGCAATCAAGAAGGCACTCCGCAAATTGGATGCTCCGGACGATATGGAAGGCATCATGGCCGCCAATCGCTTCCTGCCGCTGCCTGTGACGATCGCACATGCGCTTGGCGTTCTTGCTCTGCCGAATCACCACCGCGATCCGTTCGATCGACTTCTGATTGCTCAGTCACTCCATGAACGTTTCACGATTGTCAGTCGTGATCCGCAAATCGCACATTATGGGATTCCATGCGTCGTCGCATGAGGCGGCCCCGGCATGGGAATCTTAATCGGGACGCGGCGAACATTTTCATCTTGCCCACGGACCGGTTCAGCACATGGTAGACGATGCCGCCGGGCGCGACGCGGGGTCTTCTTGGCATGGGGGAAAGCCTATGGGAAAGCGGGGCGTGCGTCAAGAACTAACTGCGTCCCGGTATCGGCTCCGGTATCGGCACCCCGCCTCGGACCGCTCGTCTACGCGGCGGGATGTATGTACTCAAGCGCCGTCTGTCACAATCTCGAACTCCGCCTTGCACTCGCGACAGACACCTATGTCGCCGACCATATCGGCTTTGATTCCCCTTAGCCGTACACCGCATTTCGGACGCGCTTTCATAGGCCGAAACACGTCAGAGCTTCCCAATGGTCCGTACTTGTCGGGCGACTTCACGTAGTAGCCCAACATCACGATGAGCAACGAGAAAGCGATTGCGGCCCAACTCATAACGTCGAAGGCCTGAAAGCCGAAAAACATCAAATTAGTCAAGAACATCGCCACAAGCCCTAACCCAAAGATAAAAACCACCCAGCCGACGACTTGAGTGATTCCAGACTTTTGTGCACCTTTGGCACTCGGATCCCCCTTTGAAAGCAGCACAAGAAGCGCGATCAGGCCGAACAGCGGGTGGAGTCCCCACCACATCCAATGGACCGATCGCCGCCGAGTTCTCGCGGCAAAATAAAGAAGTAACATTACCGCAGCGACCAGACCGATCACGAGGGCAAACACCATTGCGATGCGCACGGCGGCTCCTGATAAACCAAGTCTAGTGGGTGGTGACCACCGAATCGCCCACGCCACCTTCATTCTGGTTATCTGCGTCCCTCCGTCAAGCCGCCAATCTTGTCTCCCTTGTCTCCGCCCGGAACGATAGACTTCCATCTGATTCCTGCTGATCCGAGCCGAGGACCGTCCCGGCTCACTCGCCGCTTAATACCTTCTTCTGGTCCGCCCGGAGGATACGGCTCTGCTGGGAAGCAACCGGAGGGCGGAGGCGGATGCCATGTGACGGCCGGGTCGGACCTGATCGCCCGGCCCGGCTTTCCACCCACTCCAGCTAGTGCATTGTCACGCAATGATTTTGGGGTAAATCACTAGAGTTTTACCCGCATTTGGAAGCATGACAATGCACTAGTGGCTTCCAATGCGATAAATCCAATCACTCCGCCGCCGGCGCAGCCGTCCTTGTACCTTTCCTGCGGCCCAGGCTTTTCTTTCGCCGGCCCGCAGGCCAGTTGTCCGGGCCGAGCGCGTAGCACTCGGGCAGTTGCGGTGCCATCTTTCGCATTTATTCATCATAGCCGTGCGGCTGGTAGGGCAACAACGCCGGGGGGTGCACGACCGTCTCTGCGCCTCACCCGGCGGTCTGGAACGCCCCAGCCCGATTGCGCCCTACGGCGGGGCGGCGCGGACGCCGCTCGTGGTGCTTTTCGGCCCGGCCATCCTCGCTCAGATATGCGGCGCGGACTTGG
>DASRLH010000345.1:0-50908 GCA_035648595.1 Tepidisphaeraceae bacterium | reverse complement strand
CAATCGAACAACCGTTTCATCTTCGACTCAACATCGACGGGGTAGGCGTCCATGCCATTTCTCCTGAAGTTGCCCCACAATGAAATGGAAGACTACTCCTCTTTAGGCAGTTAGGGAAGTTATACTGGGCCAATTCCTAAGTATAAGTCTCCTGCCAAAAGCAAGATGGCTTGTTCAACAACCGCCACTTGCACCACTAATTAAATTGAGTCGCGCGGCTACGTCCCGCACGATATGCGCGGTTTCATTCAACCGGTTTTGTTCAATGGGATTTATTCATGGCAATCACAGTGCATCGGCGTTCCGGGCTTTTGGCGATTTGTTGTGTGGCGACTTTGCTGGGCCATTGCGCCGGCGTTCGCGCGGCTGGGGAGGGAGACAAGTCCGCAGCGGAGCTGGAAACGCTGCCGGGCTTTAAGGTGGAGTTGGTAGCCAAGGCCGATCCGAAAGTGAACGGGTCGTGGATTTCGCTGGGCAAGGACGATCAGGGCCGGCTGCTGCTGGGCGGCCAGCGCCGCCAGCCGATGACGCGGGTGACGCTCGATGCACAGGGCAAGGTCACCAGGCAGGAGGTGCTCAAGCTGCCGATCAGCGAGATCATGGGGCAACTGTACATCAACGGCGCGTTGTACGTGGATGGCAGCGACGGGCAGCATTTTGGCCTGTTTCGGCTGCGCGATGCCAGGGGGGATGGATCGTTCGGCAGCGTGGAGATGCTTCGGGAGTGGAGGAACGGTTCGGGCGAGCACGGGGCGCATGCCATCCATTTGGGCCCGGATCACAAGCTGTATATCGTGTGCGGCAACTTCACGGAATTGCCCCAGGATTTGATCGCCAGCAGCCCGCATAAGAATTACGCGGATGATCTGGCCCTGCCGCGCGTGGAGGATGGCAACGGCTTTGGCGCCGGCAAGAAGCCGCCGGGCGGGTTCATCTGCCGGATGGATCTGGATGGGAAGAACCCGGAGCTTTTTGCTTCCGGAGACCGAAATACCTATGACGTGGCGTTCAATCCCGACGGCGAATTGCTGGGATTTGACAGCGACATGGAATGGGACTGGGGCACGCCCTGGTATCGGCCCATCCGCGTCTATCATGCGACCAGCGCCGCCGATCAGGGCTTCCGCGAAGGCTCGGCCAAGTGGCCGGAATATTACGCCGACAGTTTGCCGGCGGTCGTGAACATCGGCATCGGCTGCCCGACGGGCGTGACGTTTGGAACCGGGGCGAAATTCCCCGCGAAATATCAGAAGGCGTTCTACATCACCGACTGGACCTATGGCCGCCTGATGGCGGCGCATCTGGCCCCCAGGGGATCGAGCTATAAATGCACAAGTTGGGAGAACTTTGTCACACCCAAATCGCTGCATGCCGACGGCCCCAAGACGCAGCTTCAACTCACGGGCCTGGTGATCGGCAAGGACGGCGCGCTGTACTTCACCGTGGGCGGACGAGGCACGCAGGCGGCGCTTTATCGCGTCAGCTACGTCGGCAGCGAATCCACCGCGCCGGCAAACCTGCACGATGCCGACGGCGCCGAGGCCCGCGCCCAGCGGCACAAGCTCGAAGCCTTCCACGGGCACGTCAACAGCGCGGCAGTCGATGCCGCCTGGCCCTTCCTCGATAGCAAAGATCGCTTCATTCGCTATGCCGCGCGAATCGCCATTGAGGCGCAGCCGGTCGCGGAATGGAAGGCCAAAGCACTTGCCGAGACCAAGCCGCAAGCCGCCCTCACAGGGCTTTTGGCGCTGGCGCGACTGGGCGGAGCCGGCGCGCAGGCGGACGTGCTCAACGCGCTGGCGAAGATTCACATGGCGTCGCTCCCGCCCCGCGAGCAGCTTGTAAAGCTGCGCGTGATCGAGGTGAGCATCAGCCGGCAGGGCAAGCCGTCGGGCCAATTGGCCAAGCCGATCATCGCCGAGCTCGATCCGCTGTACCCGGCAAAAACCATCGCCATGAACCGCGAGTTGTGCCAGGTGCTTTTGGCGCTGGATGCGCCAGACGCGGTGGCAAAAACGGTGAAACTGCTGGATGCGGCACGAACGCAAGAGGAGCAGTTGAATTACGTGCTGGCCCTGCGGACGATCAAGGATGGCTGGACGCCGGATCTCCGCAAAGATTATTTTTCGTGGTGGACGCGCGATCGCCGGGCGCACCCGCCGGAGCATCCCGATTACGTGCTCAAGTGGTTTGACGACGCCGGGAGGCCTTACGGGGACGGAGCGAGTTATAGCAACTTCATCAAGCACATTCACGAAGACGCGGTGAATTCGTTGTCTGCCGATGAGAAGACTTCGCTTGCCGATGTGATCGAGGCCTTCAATCCGCCCGCCCGCGCTCCGCGCCGGCCGGCGAAGGTTCGCAAGCTGGTGAAGGAATGGAAGATGGCGGACCTTGAGCCGCTGCTGGCGCAGGTAAGCCGCGGCCGCAGCTACAATCGCGGCAAGGCGGTGTATCAGGAAGCGCAGTGCAGTGCATGCCATAAGTTCGGCAACGATGGCGGGTCGGTCGGCCCGGATTTGACCGCCATTTCCAGCCGATTCGCCCGGCGCGACATCCTCGAATCCATCATCCTCCCATCCAAGGTGATCTCCGAGCAGTACATGAACACCGCCGTTCGCCAAAAGAACGGCGACGTGGTGATCGGCCGCCTGATCCAGGAAACGCCCGATGCGCTGGTCCTTCAACCCGATCAGCTCAAGCCCGAGAAGATCACGGTGAAAAAATCGGATGTGCAGGCGCGGCAGTTGTCGAAGGTTTCGCCGATGCCCGAAGGACTCGTTAACACGTTCACCCAAAACGAAATCCTCGACCTGCTGGCGTACATGGAATCCGCCGGCCGCAAGGATCACCCGGATTTCGTCGGCGGAAGAAAACGCTGAGGCGGCCCGGCGGATTGTCATTTATTCATGGCTGCCGCTTCAATCTTTTCAGTGTGCAGGTTTCGTGAAACAGATGCGTCAACGTATCACGGGCGTCTCGCCCGTGCCGATGGCGTGGCAGTGCAAAGCCAACACCGGCGACTCAAATGACCCACCGCGGCTTTAGCCGAATGACGCTGGTGTTTTTCGGCGCGCTGGCCGCGCTGGGCATCCTGACCGCGCTGCTCGCGTGGGATGGGCGAATCATCACGTCAGCGTCGGCCAGGCACGGAACGCGCCCGCTTATTATTTACTGCGCCGCCGCCGCCAAAGAACCGGTGGACGTGATTTCCCGCGATTACGAGAAGAAGTTCGGCGTCGAAATCGAGTCGCAGTACGGCGGCTCCAACACCCTCCTGGCCAGCGCGGCAATATCCCGCAAGGGCGATTTGTTCATCCCCGCCGACGACAGCTACATCGCGATGGCCCGCGCCAAAGGGATCATCGCCCAGGCGTTCCCCCTGGCCGTCATGCGTCCGGTGCTGGCGTTGAAAGGGGGAAATCCCGCGGGCATCCGATCGCTTGATGATTTCCTGCAACCGGGCCGCACGCTCGCCCAGGCCAATCCCGATGCCGCCGCCATCGGAAAGCTCACCCGGCCGGTTCTGCAAAAGGCCGGCTTATGGGAGCCGCTCAAGCGCCAGACCGCCGTCTTCACCGGCACCGTCACCGACGCCGCCAATGACGTGAAACTCGGCTCGGTCGATGGCGCGATCGTCTGGGATATGACCGTGCGGCAAGTGGGCGGATTGCAGGCGATTCCCGTTCCCGCCCTCGTCGGCGTGGAATCAAGAATCGCGGTCGGCGTTCTCTCCTTCAGCACCCAGTCCGCCGAGGCGCTCCGATTCGCTCACTACGTGACGGCTTCCGATAAGGGCTTGCGGGTATTTGCGCAGCTGGGCTACAACGTCGTTCAAGAGCCGTCGTCCAAATAAAGCAAACGGATCATGATTTATCGCGGCACGTCGGCGGTCGGCTTCCATCGGTAGAGGATCGCCTTACCGCGATAATCCTCCTCCACGAAAACAAGATATTGGCCGTCGGCCCGTTTGTGGGCGGTGATGCCGGTGAGGATGTCCACCCAGCCCGTCTTATCGACGCCGCCGACGGTCGGGCCAGGATCAAAAACGCCGACGGGCGCGCCATCGGCGATACGGTTGATGTAAACGCGGCCCCGTTCCTTCCAGCCGCCGGTGAAGACATATTCTCCCGCCGCTGTTACACAACCCGCCTCGCGGCCCGCGCCTGACTTGAAGCTAATTGGGTTGCGGTTTCCAGCGAGATAGTTTTTGCAAACAAACACGCGGCCGATGTGACGCATCTCCGTTCTGCCCCGCTCATCGGCGCCTTCCTCGGCGGCGACAAGGGTATCGCTGTCCACATCGTACCAGACCCGCGCCACGTTCTTCATCCCCCTGGGCGGGTCCATGACGGTGATTTTGTCGGCGCGATAAATCGGATTTCCCCTGGCGTCCAATCCCTGGAAGTCGTAGCGGAAAAAGCCGTACGCCATCCAGATGTTGCCCTTCTTGTCGACCCAGAACGGGCCGGGTTTTACGCGGTCGGTATTGGGTGCGAACTCGTCGGCCTGATAGTCGCCGTCGCCGTTCACATCGCGCCAGATAAACGCACCCCTGGGCTTGTTCGGCGGCCAACTGAGGTTGGTGCGATAGATCGGATTGCCCCATTGCATGATCAGGCCCGAGGGAATAGCCATCTCCCCCTCGTAGCGAAAAATGTTGATGAAGTTGCTGGCGAACATCCCGCCGACAAACATAAACCGCTTGCCCTCCAGATATACGATTTGAGGCGAAGTGAGTCCGTGCTCGCCCTGTTGTTTCACGAATGTCAGGCCGCGCGGATCATTGGGATATTTGTGGCGGTCCAGTGAATAACCCACCCAAGCGGCATCCTTGCCGGCGGGCCGGGAATAATCCATTCGGTAATGCTCCTGGATCCCCCAGACATCGTTGCCGTCCGTGTTCGGATCGGCGCACGCGACGTCGACGAAGAAGTGGTCGTATAATTCCCATACGAGCTTCCCGGCCGGCGTGAGTTTGCGAAGAATGCTGCCCATCTCGCTCATGGCGACATAGATGTTGCCATCCTTGTCCATGCCGATGCCGCGAATGCCCCAGAACTTGGTGGGGGTCACCTGTCCTGGCGTGCCGGATGAAATGCCGCCGTAATCCCCGAACGCCTTGAGCAGTTTTGGACGTGCGATGTCGGCCACGTTGTAAAAAAGCACCTGCTGGCGCGGGCTTGTCTGCGAGTCGGCGATCATCAACGAACCATCATTGGCCAGCGCCAGTGCCATCGGCATGAACAGTCCTGGGAATTTCACTTCCTTGCCATCGCAGGTGATGGATTTGGGAACGAAGTCCCATTCGTTGTTTTTGGGATCAACGTATTGCACGTTGAGTTTCCAGAGCCTGCCGGACTTATCCTTCACCTGCAGGCTGTTGGCATGAACGTCCTGATTGCCGATGACGGTTCCGTCCTTGTAGATGCCGAACTTCTTGCCCCCCTCATCCCAGTGGCTCCATGTGTAACAGGCGCCATCGGGGGCCGTCACCATGTCCAGAAAAAAGTTTTGTACCCATTTGTTGTCGGCTCCGGAAAAGGAGTTGCCGACCCAGGAAACGGTGTAATCGAGAGGATCAGCGGCATTTGCCGCGACGGTCATCGCGCAGCAGATCAGGAGCGCGACGAGCAATGTGAGGGGTTTGACGAATCTATTCATCGGCTAGTCCTTAAGAGTCTGTAGAAAGCGCATCAGGTCGGCCATCTGCTGATAGTTGATCCCGGCTTCCAAGCGGCCCGGCTGCCATCCATGGCGCATTGATACCGGAGCGGCTGGACGACATGTGCGTCGGTTCCATCGGGGTGAATCACCCACACGGGCCGCTTGCCGGCTGGATGCTCCGCGTACACCTTCTTCATCCGTTCCTTGTCGCGCCAGTAGGCTTCGTCCGTGTACCGAAATGAGATCCACTTGCCATCAGGCGACCAGGCCGGCGGTGTGCAAATCTTCCCCAGGTGCGTGAGTTGCCGGCGGTTGGATCCATCCACGTTCACGATGAATAGTTCGAGCGCCTCGCCGGCCTTGAACGCGTAAACGATCTGCTTTCCGTCCGGAGACCAACTGGGGAAGATCGCGCCCCAGGGATTGACGTCCTTGACGATCTGTCGTTTGTTGGAACCGTCGGCGTCCATCACGAATACGCTCACTCCGCCGGGCGCTTCGCCGGTATAGGCGATTTTTTTGCCGTCGGGAGAGAGGCATGGATCGTGTCCCAGGCCCATAATCTTCAAATCGCTGCCGTCGGGCTTCATGCTGCCCATCTCCGGCCGGGCTCCGTGCATGCCCAGCACGATGCGATCGCCAACCCAACTGGGCATGTAGCAGACCGTGGTGGTGTGCGTGAGTTGTTTGACGTTCCGCCCATCCGCGTCCATCACGAACAGATTCGCGCCCCCGGCGCGGTCGGAGATGAACGCGATCCGCTTGCCATCGGGAGACCAGCACGGATACCGCTCCTCGGACGCGGGGCTGCGCGTGAGATTGGTGGCATCGCCGCTGTCGGGATCAACCAGGAAAATCTCGGTGTCGCCCGTGCGCACGAGGGTCGCCAGGAACTGGTAGCCCGCCAGCTCCCCGGCATGCACCGTGCCGGCCACAAGGAGCGAAGCTATCGTGAAAGCGCATTTCAGATTCATGTTCGAGTCCCTTTATCCCAAACTCTTGGCAATGCTTTACAAAGCGTGTTTGCCTAAATCCATCCCTTATAGCGGCTGGCCCGAGCCTCGTTTATCATCAAGAGGCGCATTTGATGAGCCACAGTGTTTTTCAGCCGCGCTCCTAGCAAACGACAATGATTCGCGTGGCCCCAGGTACTGTCGATCCCTCCAACATGCCCCGTCGCGGCTCGGATGGCTTGTTTCTCCTCGCGCTGTCGATCATCGGCGGCCTTTACGTTCTTTTGATCGTCGGGATGCTGGCGGCGGATATCGCATTTTTGCGGCCATCTCCTTCGACCGGTCACGCCCTTAATGCCGGGCAAGCGCTGGCCGCCATGGCCGGCAAGGCGGTTGCGCCGCTGCGCCGCCCCGAGATTCGTTTCGCGTTGCGACTCAGCCTGCTTTCCTGCTCGATCACGGCGATACTTTCGGTATTCTTCGCGGTGCCGCTGGGATATATTTTGTCGCGCTTCCGGTTTCCGCTGCGGGGATTGCTCGATGCGGTGTTGGATATTCCCATCGTGTTGCCGCCGTTGGTGATTGGATTGAGCCTGCTGATCTTGTTGCAGACGCCGCCGGGCCGGTTCATCGAAAGACACATCACGATCACCTACGCGGCCCCCGCCGTCATTCTGGCGCAGTTCACGGTCGCCTGCGCATTCGCGGTGCGCACGATGCGGGCGACGTTCGATCAGCAGAACCCGCGCACCGAGCAGGTGGCGATGACGCTGGGTTGCAGCCGGTTCCAGGCTTTTTGGCTGGTAACGCTTCCCGAGGCATCGCGCGGCATGCTGACGGCGGGCACCCTCGCCTGGGCGCGGGCGTTGGGCGAGTTCGGGCCGATTCTTGTATTCGCCGGCACGACCCGCTTCCGCACGGAGGTGCTGCCGACCAGTATTTTCCTGGAGTTTTCGGTGGGGAATCTGGACGCGGCGGTGGCGATATCCATGCTGATGGTGGCCGCGGCGGTGGGGGTGCTGATCGTCATTCGCTTCGTTGGCGGGCAGGGGTTGGCCGCCGGGGCGGTGCGGCGATGATCCGGGTGAATGGGCTGAGCCTGCGCGCCGGCGCGTTCAGGCTCGATGATCTCTCGTTTGAAGTTCCCGCTGGCGGCCATGCGGTGCTGATGGGCCGCACCGGCAGCGGCAAGACGACAATTCTGGAAGCGATCTGCGGCCTGCACCGCCTGGCCGCCGGCACAATCCAGCTTATGGGCCGCGACGTGACGCGACTCAAGCCGGCCCAGCGCGGGATCGGTTATGTGCCGCAGGACCGGGCGTTGTTTGGAACGATGAGCGTGCGCGAAAATCTCGCGTTCGCGCTGCGCATCCGGCGTTGGCCGAGGCGGTTGATTGAAGCGCGGGTGCGCGAGTTAGCCGATCTTCTGTGCCTTGGGGAATTGCTGGATCGCACGCCGGCTGGATTGAGCGGCGGAGAATCGCAGCGCGTAGCGCTTGGCCGGGCTCTGGCCGCGCGGCCGGGTGTGCTGCTGCTCGACGAGCCGCTCAGCGCACTGGATGATCAAAGCCGATCACAGATGCACGATTTGCTGAAGGAAGTCCGCCGACACACCAACGTCGTCACGTTGCACGTCACCCATCATATCGAAGACGCCCGGCAACTCGCCGACCAAGTGCTGCTGCTGGAAAACGGCGCGGTCAAGTGTATTGCGGTCGATGAATCCTTGCCTTCGAAATAGCCGCGGAAACGCGTGACACGCCCCCCCGGCACTCGTGGTTTGAGTATTCTCAGTGTGACACGGGCGTCTCGCCCGTGCCTACAGCAGGAAACTTGAGAAAGCCGCGTTTGTCCCGACTCGATAGCACCACGCACGGGCGGGACGCCCGTGTCACGATCAAGGTTGCTCTTCCCGATCCTATACCGTCCAGGGTCTGGGTTCCGCGAACAACGCAGAGCTGCGCTGCTGTTTGGAGCTGGTTATCCGATAAATATGGGTTTCAAATGCCGCTCGAAGGTATTGCACGTCACGTTCTGCGCGATGGTCGGCTCGAACTGTTCGAGCGCATGGATATATCGGTCCCCCATCTGTGCCGCCACTTTGTAGCCGACGTGCAGCAACTGGCGAACGTGCGGATTGTAACTGGCATTGGTTGGATCGTGCCGAAGTGCGTCGGTATACTGCCGCCCCGTCCAACGCGAAACCTCATCGGTTGATGGGAGCCGCGTCCGATCGATGTCAATCACGCTGGCGTACGGGCCGCACAACTCATCGAATCGATCCACGGCTTGCCGGTAAACATCCCTGGCGATTTGCAGGCCCTCTCCGCCGGCGCAGGCCAGGCCGATCAATTCTTCGAGCCAGGTGGTGCCGGCGGTCTTCACATGCAAACCGGCGCCGGTCTTTTGGATCGCGGCGCGGATGATGCCATAGATTGAGAACTTGTCGCTGCCGGAATGAACGGAAAGCTTGAGGTTGCCGGGAAGGCCGAATTCCTTTATCGCGTGCGCGATGATGGCCAGATCATCGCTGAATTCGCGGGCGAATTGCCTGACGTCGCCGACATAATCGACGCCTTTGTTAAAACGGCCGGTGAATTTTGGGGCGATAGTTTGGATCGGCACGTTCTGATCGGCGATGGCCGCCAGAATGAAGAATAGCTCCAGGGGCGTTTGCGTCTGATCGGTTTCGTCCACGGAAACTTCCGTGACGAAGTTGCCCTTTCCCTTGGCCGCCTCGACATGCCGATAGATGCGGCCCGCCTCCTGGGCGGCAAACAGATACTTGCGGGCAATGGCTTGGATGCGCTCGGTGGAGACATCGAGCGCGGCGCTGACGCCGGGGATTTTGACTGAGCCGCCGTAACGGCTGTAATTGGAAACGAAGGCTTTGATGTCGGCGTCGGCGGCGGGCTTGCCGATGAAGTCGGCCACGTCGAGCGTGAAAAAATCGCTGGGGACGATGAAGCGATCAACGGTCTTTACGCCGATGTGATCGGCATCGACGAAATATTGCCCCTTCCAATCCAGCGCCTTCACGGCGGCATCCGCCTCCTGCCGCACGCTGGCCGGCTCGCTGTGGACGATCAGGTGTTCGCGGTTGGATTTGTTCCAGACGGGAGCGACTTCGACTCCAAGTTTTTTTGCTTGCAGGAAGGCCGCGAGTTGGGCCTTGCCCTGGTAGGCAAAGCGGTCGCCGATACCCATGGAGAATCTGGGAAGGTTCATGTTTGTAAATCCGAGATACGAAACGCGGGGACGCCAACAAAATCCGAAGCACGAAATCCGAAATCCGAAACAAATTCAAACAAAGAAATTTCAAATCTTAAAACCACATGACTGTTTTGGATTTTCCGCTTGATCTTCATTTGAATTTGTTTCGGATTTCGTGCTTCGAATTTCGGATTTTCCTCGCCGTTCACCGTCGTCGCTTATGCCTTCGATTCAGGGGTATTTTGCTTCCGATCGTTCGGGTTGGAAGCGCGATGGGGGCTTGCTCGGCGGTCGCGGCGCCGGCGCTGGCGGCGCCCGAGGGGTTGTAGGCGCGCTCGAAGCGGTTGACGACGGGCTTGCCCGGCTCGATCTGCATTTCGCCGGGCTTGCCCTCGGTCCAGTCGGCGGGCGTGGGGTTGGGCTCCCAGCCTTCAATTGTCGCAAGCGGGATGACCATGTTGATCAGCGTTTCCACCTTGGTCAGTTCATCGCCCTGGTCGCGGCCCACGAAGGTGAATGCCTTACCCGCCGCTCCCATGCGGGCGGTGCGGCCCACGCGATGAACGTAGACTTCCGGGTCTTCGGGAATGTCGAAGTTAACAATGTGGCTGATGTCCGCCACGTCAATCCCGCGACTGGCCAAATCGGTGGCAACGAGCACATCAAACTTGCCGCCACGAAAACTTTTCATCACCCGGTCGCGTTTGTTCTGAGCGAGATTGCCGTGAATCTCCCGGCATTCGATCCCGTCGGAATGCAGCCGCTTGGCGATCTTCTCCGCCCCGCGCTTGGTCCGGCAAAAGACGATGGCCAACTCGGGATTCTCGCGCTCCAGCAGCTTGCGCAAAAGCCGGTATTTATCCCACGGCTGCACGGAAAAATAATACTGCTCGACTTCTTCCACCGTCGGCTTCTCATCCGATCCGGGCGCGATCAGCTTCTCCACCGGCTCGCGCATGTATTGGCGGCTGAGCTTCTCGATCTCCGGCGATATCGTCGCGGAGACGAACATCATCTGGTGACGATCGGGGTCGCAGTGAGAGTGCTGAGTGCTGGGTGCTGAGTGCTGAGAATCGGAATAGGAGTCGGAGTCCGCATCGGGGTGTTGAGAGGCGGAGTGAAGGTCGTCGCCTTCCACGCCGGAATCTTGCTGTGAATCGTGCCTGCCGGGATTTTGCGGCCTTCGCTCGCGCGATTCGCGTTCTTCGACTTTTTGGCGGACGCCTTTGACGCGCGAAAGGATGTTGCGGATGTCGTCGCGGAAGCCGATGTCGAGCATGCGGTCGACTTCATCGAGTACGACGAAGCGGATGTTCTGGAAGCTGATGATCCGCCGATCCAGCAGGTCGATGACGCGGCCCGGGGTGCCAATCAGGATTTCCGGGCCGTGTTTGAGGTACTTCATCTGGGCGGCGATTTTCTGTCCGCCATAGACGGGCACGGTGCGGATGGGCGTGTACTGGCCCAGCCGCTTGATCTCCGCCTCCACCTGGACCGCCAGCTCGCGCGTGGGCACGAGAATGATGGCTTGCGTGGCCAGTCCCTTCTGGCACTTGCTGAGAATGGGGATGCCGAAGGCGGCGGTCTTGCCGGTGCCGGTGCGCGCCTGACCCAGGATATCAACCCCGGCCAGGGCGCGGGGGATCAGCAAGGTCTGGATATCCGACGGCTGCGTGAATTTCAGCTCCGCCAGCGCCTTCAAGATAGAGGGCCGCACGCCCAGGGCGGCAAAGGCCTCGGGGATAGGCGGGTGTTCGGTCTTGTCACTCAAGTCAGGTTCCTCGGCTTTTTCCGGGCGCGGCGAAAGCCGGAAATGGCGCGACGCCACGCACGGGAATGAGCCGGATTCTACGGAAACCGGCCTGAGAAGAAAAGGAAGGTAAAGCGGCATTCGGCAATCACGTAGACGCGGCGTCCCCGCCGCGTGTCTTTTCGGCGGGCGTACCGCCATCAAAAGCGACGGGGACGTCGCTTCTACGCAGACCCGGCATCCATGCCGTCGAGTCCTCTCCGCAGGCGCAGCGCCGTCCAAGTAAAGGCGGACATTGCTTGACGTAGACGCGGCGTCCCCGCCGCGTTTCTTCCGCGGGGGGCGCAGCGCCCCCAAAGCGACGAGGACGTCGCTTCTACGAAGTCTCGAATGGGTATTGTCTGCGCGAAACGCAAATTGCGCTCGTCCAATATGCTTTTCCAAGTCCCTCATTCATTATGCCAATTGCGGTTTTACCGGACGGCAAAAAAACGTGCGTAAGCTGGGTAATTTCCCCCGCTCTTGTCGCCGATGGCTGAGGGTATGGTCGCCTTGCTGAAAATGCCTAATCGGATTTCCGCCCAAAAGAGCAACGAAGAGCGGCGGATATTTCCGCGGAAGGACATGGCGGTGCCCGCGCCAAGCCGGCGCGTGGATAACACGCTGCAGGCCCGCCAGAATCCCGCGCTCACGCTGTATCTGCGCGACCTGTCGCTGGGCGGCTTATCCGCCATCAGCCCTTTGCCCCTCGAGCAAGGCGAACGGCTCAATGTCTTCTTCCCTCGCCAGGGCAACCTGGGCGGCTGGGATGCGCTGGGCCGGGTGCTTCGTTGCGAGCCCAGCACAATGGGCTATCGCGTCGCCATGGAATTCGATCCGCTGCCGGCGGCGTGAGAATTGCCAATCAAAAGAGGGAGCCACGAATGGGCACGACCCACATCGTGACACGGGCGTCTCGCCCGTGCGTGTTGTATGGGATGCGGGACACGTCGATTGTTCCTGCCCTTTGGCCGTCGGCACGGGCGGGACGCCCGTGCCACATTTAAAATCCCGAAGCCTTGAATCCCGTAATGCCAGCGGCGCGTCATCGCGCACGCTCCTTTAAGAATGCGGCGGCGCCAAATCAATGGGCGCGTGGCCCGCTCCTTGATGCACATCCTTGCCTCCCGCGCTGGGATCCGGAAGATTCACCTTATTCAATTTATCGATCGCGGATTTGCCGGTGCGCTTGACCATCGCCACCCAGCGATCGAGCAGACCGGCGGGCGCGGGCTGGACATCGGACACGGGATTCGCGGTCGCGGCTATTGGCGCGGCCGCGGCGGCGGGCAGGGCCGCCAACGCCAGCGCGGCGGCGGCAGCGGCACCGGCCAGCCGGTGACTTCTGACGGGCGCGCTTTGGGTCACGTCGGGAGTGGCCGGAATTCCTGGGGATTCGGCAGCCGTCGCAACTCCGATTGCAAGTCGAGTCTGTTGTTCAGATTTTGATTCCGCCAATACCGTCGCTGCGTTTGACCCGTAGCGCGATTTGCGGATTTTCAGCGAGTTGCTTTCGTGGATGCGATAAACGACGTTGTGTACGTCGTCGCGCCAGAATTTGCCGCCGGCGTTATGGATGCGGAACCAGAGGTTGTAGTCGTCGGCCCCAAGCCCGATGGCGCGCTCCTGGTAGTTGCCGGCCTTGCGGCACATTTGCGCGCGCACCAGCACCGAGGAATGCGGGAGCATGTTGTCGCCGGACTGGCCCGTGAACATCGTTTCCAACGCCTTGTGCGGCCAGGGGCGCTGCGAGAATTGGCCGTCCTGAAGCGTCATCAGCCGGCAGCCGTATACGTCCAGCTTCTTGTCGTCCATCGCGGCGACGGCGCGCTGCAGGTAATCGGGGAGAAGCTGATCGTCGTAGTCGAGCGGCTTGTAGAATTCGGTGTCGCACGCCGCCACCGCCTGGCGGTGCAACGCCGAGCAATGCGTGATGTCCGGCTCAAGCCCCGTGCAAAGCAACGGCAAGTCGTATCGGCGGCTGAGCATCTCGCCATATTCCCAAGGACCGTCCACCAGCAGCACGGTCTTGAACCGCCGATAGGTTTGCATCGCCAGGCTGCTGACCGCTTCGTCAAGTCTTTCGATCCGCATTCCCTTGTGAATGCGCACCCCCACCGTCACGCGCGGCGATTCATGTTGCAGGCTGGTGTGCGTGAGCCGGGCAAGCACCTGCCCGTAGGCGGCCTGATAGCCGGCCTGCAACGACAGATTCCGCACCGATTGCAGGCAGCGCATCGGATCCAGATCGACGGCCTGGCGAATGGCGGCGTAACTGGCGCGGGCGAGGCGCTGGGGATTTTCGTCCCAGTCGATGAGCTGCCCGTTCACGCCCTGGGCGACGAAATCCGCCACGCCGCAGGTGCGCGTGACGACGACGGGGATGCCGCAACTGAGCGCCTCGGCCGCGGTCATTAAAAAACCTTCGCGGCGGCTATTGCCCAGCAACACATGCGCGCCCGCCAGCCGATGGCTGTAGGCGAATGGATCAAAATCCAGCGGGCGAAGGTCGAGCCGATCGCGCACGCCCAGATCGTCTGCCAGCTTGAGCAGTTCCGCCATCGCCTGCGCCTGCACCCGGCGCGTGTATTCCAGGCCGGCGGTTTCGGCGCCGGTCCATGCCCGCACGATCAACTGCGGATCGAGCGCCAGAAGATACGGAAGGCTCATCAACCCCTTGGATTCCAGCGGCCTGCCCATCCACGCGACAACGATCCTTCCCTCGGTGCGCTCGCCCTTCACGCAAGCCCACTGCGTTACCGGCGGCGGGAGCAGCCCCGCCGTCGTATGCCCCCCCTGCCCGATCCAGTCGGCATACCGGTTCAGCACTTGCTGCGACACGCCGGCCACCGTCAGCCCGCGCATATGGCCGTACGTTCGCGTGACATAGCGAAAGCCTTCATCGTCCCAGGAATGCAGGATGAGCGACGTGGGGCGCTGCGGAAGGTCTCGCAAGTTTCCGTAACTGAGCACCCAGCACGAAGGATCAGCCGGCGCGTCGGCGGTGATTTTGCCGACGGCAAACCCATGCTTCCCCACCGCCGCCTCCAGCAACGGCATGTCCGGCGACTGGCAATACAACGTCGTCCGCTCCCGCGCCCAGGCCGGCAGCGCCTGAATCATCCGCAGCACGGCAGTCTGCGCGCCGCCCAACGCCATATTGTGCGAAACGATACACGGAGCCGACTGTGGGACAAGGCCTGGTCGCATGGGATTCCTCGAAACGGGGATGGGTCTGTTCGCTCGATTCGCAACCGCCGACAATATCCATGTTACCACCGACAAGCTCAGCGGTTGCACAACTTACAACATCGCCCGGCGCGGATGAACGGGCTTGTAGGGTTCGCTTCAGCGAACGCGGTCATTCGCGCGGCGGTGCGAGGCACGTTCGCGGAAGCGAACCCTACGAGGAGCGTGGATTCAACTTCAACATAATGGTTCCCTCGCGAAACTCGCGCATCACACATCCAGATTCTTCACTTCCAGCGCATGCTCCTCAATGTACTGCCTGCGGCGTTCCACGTCTTCGCCCATTAAAATACTGAACATGCGTTCGGCCTCGGCGGCCTCGTGGAGGGTGACGCGGAGGAGGGTGCGGACTGTCGGGTCGAGGGTGGTTTCCCAGAGTTGGCCGCTGTTCATTTCGCCCAGGCCCTTGAAGCGCTGCACCTCCATGCCGGTCTTTCCGATCTTGAGGATTTCGGGAAGGATGCGGGCGACGCCGGGCACATCGTGTGTGTCGGCCTCATTGGCCAGGGCGTACTTGGTCGCCAGCTTCTCGCCGCTGACGGATTCTTCCTGCGTGAGATAGTAATCGTCGATCGACAAGCCAAACTCGACGAGTTGGGCGAACAAACGCTCGAGGTCCTTGACCTCATGAAGCTCCTGGTTTTTCTGGAGCCGGCGGGATTTGTCATCGGCCTTGGCGGGCGGCGCGGGCTTGGGGAGTTTGCCGTTGCCGTTGGTGGAGGCGGGAGTGATAGGCGGCATTGCCGCCGTGTCCAAAGGCGCGGCTGCCGGTACTGCCGTGACAACGGGCTCCAGGTCCATGAAGCCTCTGTCGGCGAGGTATTTGCTGTGCTCATCGGGCGTCCGCGAGAAATGCTCTTCGCCATCCACCACTTCGCGGAACTTGGGCAGATGCCCGCCGGGATCGCGAAGTGAAAGAAACTCGGCGAAGTCGATCCCCCGCCTCTCGATCACGCGTACCAGTTCGTCGAGCTTGTTGAGATGATCGACGAGCTTGCGCAGTTCGGCGCCGCCGATCCTGCGGACTTCAGCGCCGGCGTCGTCGCGCACCAGCAGATCGGTTCCATCAAGCCCAAGGTCCGTGGAGATCTGCCGCATGCGGCTTTCGTTGAGCACATACTCAACTTTTTTCTTTCGCGTCACCTTGAAGAGCGGCGGCTGCGCCACGTAGAGCCGGCCATCGCGGATCAACTCCGTCATGTGGCGGAAGAAGAAGGTCAGCAACAGCGTGCGGATATGCGAGCCGTCCACGTCGGCGTCGGTCATGATGATGATCTTGCCATATCGGCGTTTTTCGCCGTTGTATTCCTCGCGGATGCCGCAACCCAATGCGCTGATGATTGTGCGAATTTCCTCGTGGCCCAGCATCTTAACGAGATTGGCCTTCTCGACGTTGAGCAATTTTCCGCGAAGGGCGAGAATGGCCTGGAGATTGGAATCGCGGCCCTGCTTGGCAGAGCCGCCGGCGGAATCGCCTTCGACGAGGAACAATTCGGTATCGACATTGGATCGGCTTCGGCAGTCGGCGAGCTTGCCGGGCAGGCTGCCGCCTTCCAGGCTGTTCTTGCGACGGGTCAGTTCGCGCGCCCGGCGTGCGGCCTCGCGGGCCTCGGCAGCGAGCATCCCCTTCTCGAAAATCGCCTTGGCCTGCTTGGGATTTTCCTCCAGGAACGCGCCCAGCTTTTCGGAAACCGCCGATGAGACAAACCCCTCGACTTCCGGATTCAGCAGCTTGTCCTTGGTCTGGCTCTCGAAGCTGGGCTCGGAGAGATGTACGCTGATGACCGCGATCAATCCCTCGCGCAAATCGTCGCCGCTGGGGCGGGTGTCCTTGATCCAGCCAGCCCCCTCGGCATGGCGGTTAATCGTGCCGGTCAGGGCGGTCTTAAAGCCGCTGAGGTGAGTGCCGCCGTCGTGATTGTTGATATTGTTGGCGAAGGTGAGGATGGTTTCGTTGTAGCCATCGTTGTATTGCAGCGCAACTTCAACCTTCAGCCGGCTGTCGGGATCCTGCTTCTTAAACGAGATCACCTCGTGTAGCGCGTTCTTGCTTTCGTTGAGATAGCGGACGTAGGCAACCAGGCCATCATCAAACTTGTAGGTGTCGCTCTTGTTGACGCGCTCATCAATGAAATTGATCTCGACGCCGCTGTTGAGATAGGAGAGCTCGCGCAGGCGTTGGGCGAGCGTTTCGTGGACGAAATTCACGTCGGTGAAAAGCGTGGGGTCGGGCTTGAAGCTGACTTTGGTTCCGGTGCGCGGGGCCTTGCCGATCACTTTGAGATCGGTGCTTTTGCGGCCGCGCTCGAATTCCATGTGGTAGACCTGGCCGTTGCGGTAGACCTCTACTTCGAGCCATTCGGAGACGAAGTTGACGACGGACGCCCCCACGCCGTGCAGGCCGCCGGAGGTTTTGTAGGCGCTCTCCTCGTCATGCACGAATTTGCCGCCGGTGGCCAGGCTGGCGAAGACCATCTCAACGGCCGGCAGGCCGGTGTCGGGGTGGATGTCCACCGGAATGCCGCGCCCATCATCAGTGACCGTGCAGCTTCCATCGGGATTGATGCGCACCTCCACATGCCCGGCAAAGCCGGCCAGGGCCTCGTCGATGGAGTTATCCAGAATCTCGTAGACCAGGTGATGCAAGCCGCGCGGGTTGTACCCGCCGATGTACATGCCCGGCCGCGTGCGGACGTGCTCGACGTCGTCGAGCGATTTGATCATGCTTGCGTTATAGGTTTCGGGCTTGTCGGCGGCCGGTGGGGAAATTTGTGAAGTTGCGGATGCTTCCGCCGTTTTTTGGGCGTCGTCAATCGTCTGCTCATCAGCCATTCGTTGCTCCTGTCGGACAATATTCAAGCGCATTGCCGCCCGGCCCGTGTGGGGCCAAAAAAGCCGAATTCCGTTTCGCCGGAAGCCGGGCGGAAGCGCTGCCGCATTATCGGGTAAAACGGCCTTGATTACTACGAATTGGGTGAGGAAAAGTTGGGGATTCGCGGGCGCGAGAAAGGTGGGTGTGCGCGAATTTTCAGGGAAGCGCAAACGTCGATGCCGAGCCGGTCGCGCTCGCGGACGATGCGGGAGGTTTGCCACGAATGGGCACGAATGGACACGAATGCAGAGGGAAAATCGCCAAAACACATCAACGCAAGATCAATAAAAGACGGCGCTGGGATTGAAGATATTCTGACTCTTCGACTACCGCGCCGCCCGCACGGGCGAGACGCCCGTGATACGGTAATGGTCAAGAAAAAGACCCAACGGATGCGCCCTTTGAATTTTCCGCTTTTCCTGCTTTTGAATTTGTTTCGGATTTCGTGCTTCGGATTTCGGATTTTCACCTAAACCACCTGTTGCATCAGTGTCACCGGGTTGTCGCCGGCGAAGGCTGCGCTGCCGGAGTAGATGGCGGTGATCGTGTGCGTGCCTCTGGCGAGCAGCGGGAGCGTTAACGCGGCCTGTCCCGAGGCGTTCAGCGCCACGGTCCCCAACACCGTGGTTCCATCCATGAAAGTGACCGTGCCAGTCGGCATGCCCGTTCCGATGACGGCGGCGCGGACCGTGGCGGTCAGGGTGATCGGCTGGCCATAGGCGGCGGGGTTGACCGAAGAGGCCAGCGTCGTAACCGCTGCCGCGGCGCCGGGGGCGCCGGACAAGGCGCCGCCGGAGTCCACATGGAACGTGGCCACGTCGTTGAGGAGGATCGAGAGGCCGGCCAGGTCGGTGCCGCTCAGATCGAATCCGAGGGCCGGGCGGTAGTTGGTGAAGACCGCATCGACCATCGCGGCGTTCGGGCCGGACAGGTTGGAAAACACGTTTCCGTTCGCGCCGTCGCCCTCATCGCCCCATTCGTGCCCGTTTCCATGCTCGTCGCCGGAGCCTTCCCAGTTGATGGCGCCCTTCGCGGCAATCAGGCCTTCATTGTCACCGTTGATGTTCAGGCGGGTGCCGGCGGCGGGATCGCCGATGGGGCCGTCGGAGATGATGGCGCTGGCTTCGTCGATGCCGCCGTCCACTTCGACGTTGCCGAAAATGCCGGCTTTGGCGGCGATTCGCCCGCCGTCTTCCAGGCCGCCGTGGAGCGTGATGTCGCCGATGATCTTGCCAAGGGCGAGGATCGTTCCGTCGAATCCGCCGTTGGATTGGATGCCGCCCTGTCGTGTCATCACGCCGTCGGAGCTGGCGTAAGTTCCGATATTTCCCTGGGCGGCGATCAGACCGCCGTTGGCGTTGATGGAGCTGATCAGATTTCCCCGGCTGATGATCTGGCCGGTGAGGCCGCCGTCGATCGTCGTCGTGTTCAGCGAAGGATTGCCGTGCCGGTCAAACGTCAGGTAAACGCTTCCCAAATCGGCTGAAACTGTGGACACAGCGCCGGTGATCGGGTCGATGCGCACGCCGGTGGTCTGCACCGTGCCGGTGATGGGGCCGCCGATGATAGAGCCGAAGATGCTGGGCGCGGTGATGTTGGTGATGCCCGGCTCGCCGGTGAGCGCGAGGTCGCCCAGCGGGCCGGTGCTGGTGATGGAGTTGGCGATGAATTGCCGGGTGCTGATCGAAGCGCCGTCGCCGCGAATGTTGATGGATTGGATGATGGAATTGCCCTGGCCATCCTCCCAATCCGGCTGGCCGTCTTCCCCATCGGATTGGCCATGCTCCCAGGTCGATTGACCATGCCCGCCTTGCGGTGGGGCATCATCCAGATCGGGGCTGCCGGCCACGGTGACCAGTGCCGTTGCCGCCCCGCGGGCGACGTTGCTGGGCGTGACGATGTTCGCGGTGCCGGCGGCGTTGGCGGTCGTCTGGCTCTCGACCGTGAAGACCACATTGCTCTGATCGAAGTAGCCGCCTTCGGAATCGGTGACGATGAACAATCCCACCTGATACTGCGGAAGATCGGCGAAAGGCACGCGGTAGGTGTCGTTGGCGGCAACCATCGCGGTACCGGGGACGAGCAGTTCGGATGCATCCTCCCCATCGGCGGTCGCGCCGTTATATTGCCGGCCGTTTTCCTCGGCATGCGCGCCGAATGCGACAGCCTGAATGCTCCTGGCCGCAATGCTGTCGTTGGGCGCGAAGTCGCGGATGGCCACGCCGGCGACATTATCCATCGGCAGCCGGATGCCGCCGGGCGCCTGATCCACTCCGCCAGCGGGCAGCGCGAAGAAGGCGGCGGCCTGCGAGGTGACCGAGGAAAGCAGATCGCCCTCCACATCCACATTTCGCACGCCCGCCGCGCCTGCGGCATCGAGCCGTGCCAGGTTGAACTTGGCCGTGTCGTTGTAAGTGACCAGGCTCAGGTCAAATTGATCTGCGCCGGCGGTTGGATTGCTGATACGGGCGGTCAGTTGCGGATTGGCATAGCTGCCGGGCGTCGTCGGCGTGCCATCTTCATACACAAACTGCACGTTGACGTACGGAGCGCTTGCCGACACGGTCACGGTGGGATCGGGCAGCGGGAAAGGCGCGGCGGGCGTGGCCAGCTCAACGCGGCGCTGAATTCCGTTCTCGATGACGCGAAGCACATCGGGCCCGAATCCGCCGAAGACGGAGATGGTTCCGATATGCCCCGCCGTGATGAGGCCCGGCGTGCCGCCGGCCACGCGCAGGCTTCCGAGATTGCCGGTCACGGTGAGATTACCGGCCAGATTCTCGCCAACCACAAGTTGATTGGGGCCAATCGCCAGCGAGGCGAGGTTGCCGACGGTGAGCTGTGCGGTCGGCGTCATCGATCCATGCACGATCGTCAGCGTGCCGAGCGTGCCCGACACGATCACCGTGCCGGCAAAGTCCTGCCCGATCGAAAGCGTGTTGATGTTCCCCAGGCTGGCGATCGTGTTCACCGCTTTGATGATCCCAGTTTGCGTGAGCGATCCGCCCATCGACAGAAGGTTGATGGTTCCGGTTTCGCTGACCGAGCCGGAGATATCGCCGCCGACGGTGAGCGTGGCGAGCGTGCCGGAAACCAGGAGCTTGCCGGCCAGATTCTGGCCGACGCTCATGGTGGTGATGTTGCCGGAAGTTGCCGCCGGATTGACGGCGTTGATCGCGCCGGTTGCGGTGAGCGAACCTTGAACAGCCAGTTGAGCAATCGTGCCGGATTCGGTGATGGCGCCGGAAACGTCGCCGCCGACGGTCAACTTGCCGAGCGTTCCAGAAATCAGAGCCGAGCCGGCCACGCTGCCGCCGACCTGCATCGTGTTGATATTACCCAACGGCTGACTTGCATTGAAGGCGGTGATCGTGCCGGTCGCGGTGAGCGAGCCATTGATGCTCAGCGCGTTCATCGTGCCCGACTCGGCAACGGAGCCGGATACGTCGCCGCCGACGGTGAGCGAGGCAAGCGTTCCGGACACCGATACCTTGCCGGCCAGGTTCTGGCCGATGGTCATGGCGTTGATGTTGCCAAGAGCGGGGCTGACGTTGACGGCTGATACGAGCCCAGTGCCAGTGAGCGATCCGCCGATGCCCAGGGTGTTGATCATGCCGGTTTCGCTGATGGAACCGGAGACGTCGCCGGCGACGTTCAGCGCGGCCAGCGTTCCCGAAACCAGCAGCGCACCGCCCAGATTCTTGCCAACGGTCATGGCGGTGATATTCGCCGATGCGGGGGCGGAATTGACGGCGTTCATCGCGCCGCTGGCAGTGAGTGAGCCGCCGATCGAAAGTTGCGCGATGGTGCCCGATTCGTTGACCGATCCAGAGACATCGCCGGCGACGGATAGATTCGCCAGCGTGCCAGAGACTTGCACCGCGCCCGCCAGGTTCTGGCCGACGCGCATCGTGTTGATGTTGCCCAAGGCGGCCGTGGAATTGACGGCATTGATCGCGCCCGTCGAAGCGAGCGAGCCGCCAATCGAGAGATTCGAGATCGTGCCGGTCTCGGCGACCGAGCCGGAGACATCTCCCGTGACGGACAGGTTTGCCAGCGTTCCCGAGACCACGACCCGACCCGCCAGAACCTGCCCATCGCCGGGGATTTTACCGATGGCGAGGTTGTTGATGTTGCCGGATGTCGCGGCGGCGTTGATCGCGCTAAGCACGGCACCCGCGGTTAATGAGCCGCCGATGGCGGCGTTGGCAATAGTGCCGGTCTCGCTGACGCGGCCCGAATCGTTGCCGGTGATGGCAAGGGTCGTCAGCGCACCTGAAACTGTCACGATGCCGGCCAAATCCTGGCCGACGCTGAGGGCAGTGATATTGCCGAGCGTGGGCGTCGTGTTGACCGCTGAAATCGTGCCGCTGGGGGTGATCGTGCCGCCGACGGTGAGTTGGGCGATCGTGCCGGTTTCGCTGACGGAGCCCGAGAGATTTCCGCCGACGATCAGGCTGCCCAGCGTGTGTTGAACCAGGACCGCGCCGGCCAAATCGCCGCCGACGTGCATCGCGTTGAGCGTGTCGGCGTTGACGTGCGCGAGGGTGGTCAACGAGCCGTCGATCTGCACATTTTCGAGCGTGGAGGGCCCGGCATCGCTGAAGGTGCCGTTGGCGTTGCCATGAACGGTCAGAGTGCCATGCTCGAAGGCGGCGAGGTTGAGCGCGCCGTTGAAGTCGCCGGCAAAAGTCGCCGCCAGGGAGTCGTTGCTCGACACGCCGCCGTTGATGCTGGTGAGCGTGGGCAGGTTCGTGCCGCTGGCGACGTTGATGGCAAAGGCATTTCCTCCCGCGGCGGGAGCGACGGCATTTCCCTGGCCCAGATTGATATTCAAGGCGTGGAGCCCGCTGTACAGAACACCGCCGCCAAGGCCCAGGCCCGTGAGGGCTGAGGCGGTGAGGGCGACGGTCGTTTGGGCGGCGACATCGCCGGTGTCGTCCACGTTCATCGTATCGTCGCCGCCGCCAACCACCGTCAGCACGCCCTGAATCGTGTTCAAGACGCTGGCGCTGGCGGCGGGGGCAAGGCTGCCGAGGTTGATGGCATTGACGCCCGCGCCGCTATTGATCGTTGCGGGCGACGAAGCGGCGTTTACGTTAACGGTGTCATTGCCGCCGCCGATGTTGAGGGCAACGGCGGTGGTGGCGTAGGTGGAGGCGATGGTGAAGGTATTGCCCGCGTTGCCGAGGTTGATATTCAGCGACGACAGGCCGGTGTAGTCGATGCCCGCCATGCCCAGGCCAGTGAGCGCGGCGGAGGTGAGCGTACCGGTCTTGGAAATGCCGCTGCCGGTGTCATCAACGTTGAGGGTGTCGGCGCCGCTGCCGGTGAGCGTGATCGCGCCTGCAAGATTATCGAGCACGCCGCCAGCCGTGGGGCTGGCGCTGCCGACGTTGATGGTGTTCACGCCGCCGCCCGTATTGAGCGCGAGCGGGGCGGAGGCGGCTTGCAGGTTGATCGTGTCGTTGCCTCCTTGAGTGTTGATGGTGGCCTGGCTTGAGGTTGCCAGCACGTTGACGGTATCAGCGCCGTCGCCGGTATTGAGCGTGATGACGGTGCCGGCGTTGGTCCCGGCAACGGTGAATGTATTGCCGGCGTTGCCCAGCGCCACGTTCAGCGCGGCGACGCCGCTGTACAAGATTCCGTCTGGCCCCATCGCCAGGCCGGTCAGTGCGTTGCCCGTGAGGGCGCCGGTCTTGGTTCCGCTGGCGGTGTCATCGACATTGAGCACATCCGCGCCGCCGCCGGTGAGATTCAGCCGTCCCTGGATGCCATCGACAACTCCGTTGGCGCCCACATCGACCATATTCGCGCCCGCGCCGGTGTTGAGATTGACGTTGCCGGTTGTCGAATAGACATGAACCGTGTCGGTGCCCGAACCGGTGTTAACGGTGGTCGTCGTTCCGGCGCGCGTGGAGGAAATCGCGAAATTGTTGCCGGCGTTGCCCAGCGAAATATCCACCGCGGCTATTCCGCCCCATCCGATACCACCGGCTCCAAACTCAAGACCGGTCAGCGTGGCGCTGCCCAGCACGCCGGTCGTTGAAACGACATCGGCCGAGTCGTCCACATTCAGCGTGTCCGCCCCGCCACCCAGGATCGTCAGCGGGCCTTGAATGCCGGACACCAATCCATTGTTGCCGACATTGACGGCGTTCGTGCCGCCGTCGGTGTAAATCCACGTCGCCGAGTTGTTGGCCTGGATATTCACATTGTCGTCTCCCGCGCCGCTATGCAGCGTGGTAGTAGTCGGCGTCGCGGTGCCGGCAATCGTGAAGGTATTTCCGCGGCTGCCCAGCGCGATGTTCAATGCGGCAAGGCCGCTGTAGGTGATGCCAGCCGAGGCCATGTTCAGGCCCGTCAGGGTTGAGGAAGTCAGGACCCCGGCCTTGGGGAGCGTGCTGGCGGTGTCATCGACATTGAGCGTGTCGCTGCCCGCGCCGGCGATGGTGAGCGCCGCCTGAATCCCGTCGATCACGCCCGCACTGCCCGCCCCGGCGGTGCTGCCGACATTGATGGTGTTGCTGCCGGTAGCGGTTGCCACGAGCGTGGGGCCGCTGATGTTTCGCACGTTGATCGTGTCGTTGGCGTCGGTGCTGACTGTCGTGCTCGCGCCGGGCGCGGTGCCGGCGATGGTGAAGTGATTGTCGTGGAAGCCCAGGTGGACGCCGAGCGCGGAGATGCCGCCGTAGGTGATGCCCGCCGATCCCATGCCAAGGCCGGTAAGGGTGGAGGCGGTGAGCGTGCCGGTGTCGCTGGTTTGCGTGCCGGTGTCATCGACGGCCAATGAATCGCCGCCCGAGCCGATGAGGTTCAGCGCGCCCTGGATGCCGTGGGTGGTGCCGTTCGTTGCCGGTGCGTTGCTTCCGATGTCGAAGCCGTTGCTGCCGGCGGCGCCGTTGATCGTCGTCGCCCCGGTGGTCGCTTGCACATGCACCACATTGGCGCCAGCGCCCAACCGCACTTCGGTCGCGCCGGCGTGTGTGCCGGCCAGGGTCAACGTGCTATCGCCCACGCCCAGGCTCAGGCTCAAATCCTGTAGATTCGCGTAGCCGATGAACGCGCCGCCGGCGATGCCGGTGAGGGACGACGAGGTCAGGGTATCAGCGCTAACGATCGTATTGGCGGCGTCATTGACGCTCAACGACTCATTGCCCGAGCCGCCGTTAAAGTTAATGCTCGGCGTCACGCCCGGCGCCAGCGCCAGCGAAACGCGATCGGTTCCCGCCCCGCCGTTGATGTTCACGGCTGCCGGGAAGCCGGCGCCCGAATCGTCCACCGTGACGGCATCGGTAGCGCCCGATGCGCTGTCGGTGTTGACGGTGAGCGTTTGGATATTGCTGTAGTGAGTTTGAGTATTGCCGCCGCGCGTGACCAGCGGAGAAGCGATGGTTGTATTGCCGCCGCTCGAAGCGAGATTGAAGACCAGTGCATCCGCCCCTCCGCCGCCGTCCACGTTTCCGCTGATGTTGCCGGTCGCGCTGAAACTAAAGGTGTCATCGCCCGTGCCGCCGGTCAGATTCTCGAAGGAGGAGAACGCGACGCTCGATCCGATGCTGCCGGAATTGCTGCCGGTGATGCTCCAGGCATTGGCGGCGTTGGCGCCGATGAGCGTGTCGTTGGCGGCGCTGCCGATGAGGGAGTTGATGCCGCTGAACGTTCCACCGATGCCCGTTGCCGTGCCGGCGGCAAGGTTGACCGTCACCGCGTTGGCCAGGGCGGAATAATCGAGCGTGTTGCTCCCCGCGCCGCCGGTGATGTTGCCGGAGATTGCGGCGGTGTTGTTGTCGAATACGAAGGTATTGGTTCCCGCGCCGCTGGTCAGGTTGGTGATGTGGTTGAAGGTGAAGGCGTTGGCGCCGTCCACCGCGCCCTGGTTTTGGCCGGTGATGTGCCAGGCGCTGGCGGTGTCGGGGCCGGCGAGGGTATCGACTCCGCTGCCGCCGTTAATCACCAGCGATTGGATGTTGCTGGGTACATCTGAAATCGTGATGGTCTTGTTGCCATTGCCGGCGTTGAGGGTCAGATGGATGATGCCGCTCAGATCACGGAACGCCGAGCCATTCACATACAGCTCGGAGCCGACGATGGAGATGGAAGTGGTTGACGAATCTCCGTTGAAGGTGAGCGAGCTGTTGATGCCGTTCACGACTTCGATCGTATTGTCGTAGTGAATGTTGCCGTAGGTGGTGCTTTGCGCGGTGCCGGAGGCGGCGAGATTGGTGTTGCCCTGGATGTTAAGCGTATCGATGTTTGTTCCGGCGCTGGGGGCCGGGCCGCTGTCGCTGACGTAAATCTGCCCGGCGGAATTGCCGGGGTATACGTTGTAGGTATCCGACCCGGCCTGTCCATCGAGCACCAGCGCGGCTGCGCTGAAGTTGTTGACGTTGAACGTATCGTCCGCCGGGCCGCCGACCAGATGCAGCGTCTCGATGCCGTTGTAACTGACGGCGGATGATCCCTGGCTGCTGCTGACAAGAACTTGCGTGGGAGTGGCGGCAAAGGTATTGGCGGCATCGCCTCCAATAATAGCGAGTTGGTCCTGCTCGCCGGCGCCCGTGCCGGTGTCGGCTACCACCGCATTCGCCACATTCCCCGCGTATACCGTGAGTTGATCCGACCCGCCCGCGCCGTCGAGCGTGACGATGCCCGCTGGGTTCCAGCTATGGGCGGTGATGAAGTTGACGCCCGGACCGCCGATGAGATTGGCGTTTTGCACGTTGGCCAGTTGGATCGATCCGCCGCCGGCGGATGCAAGCTGGTGGGTATCCAATGTCCAATTGGTGTCGGCGGCGGCTACCAGCGTGTTGGTCCCCGATCCTCCATCCCAGGAGAAGTTGCTGGCGGCGGGCGTATAGATGGCCTCTTGCTGGCCGGGCGTGAGCGACTGCCCCGCCGTCAGGCCCGCCGCCGCGCCGGGGTTGTAGTTGTATTGCCCGGCATCCGTGAGCGTGAGGTCGGCGGCGTGGTTCACCAGCGTGTCGTTGCCGGCCCCGGTGTTGACGTTGAAGTTTTGCAGCCCATACGCCTTGAGCCCGCCGGCGCCGACGGTGATCGTGTCATCGGCGTTGCCGGTTTGCAGGGTGACGGCGGGGATATCGAAGAGGCTGAGGTTGGCGGTTTGCACGCCGCCAAGAGTTCCCGTGATGTTGCTGGCCAATGCGCCGGCCAGCATCGAGCTTTGCGAATCGATCTGCGACAGCGTGAGCGGCGGAGAGACGTCGCGGACATAAGCATACCCGCTGCCGTCGCTGCTGATGGCGGGGCTGGGCCGGCCATTCAACTGCGGCGCGCCGATCAACACGTTGCTTCCGCTGATGGCGACGGCATACCCGGCCTGATCGCCGGTCGCGCCGTCGGCGGCGGCAAGGGCGCTGCCCGGCCCCGTTTCCAAAACCCACGTGCCGGCCTTGAGGCTGTACGCGAACGCCTCGCCGGAGGATTGCGTGCCGCGCGGCCCCTGATAGGTGTGGTTGCGGCCATAGGCCCCCACAACCAGCCGCGCGCCATCGATCGCCACCGCGTACCCAAATTGGTCGCCGGCGACGGCGCTGCTTCCCAGGTCGAGCAGCGACTGCTGCGACCAGTTGCCGCCCGATCGGGCAAACGTATACGCCGCCCCGCCCGCCACGCCGCTGGCCGAGGAATTGGGCGCGCCGATGATGGCGTAGTTATCACTCACCTGCACCGACTGCCCGAATCCGTCCCCGGCTTGTCCGCCGGTCGCGGCGAGCAGGCCGCCCTGCTGCGTCCAGGTCGAGCCGGCAAGCGTGTACACATATGCCGCGCCGCTCATTCCATGTTGCGGCGCGCCGACGAGAAGCGTGTCGGCATCCACCGAAACGGAGGCGCCGAACCCGCCCGTGCCGGCCAAAGTTTGCGGCGCGGACCAGTCGATGCCCGTGCGCGAATAGACGAAAGCCTCGCCGCTGCCGGGCGCGCCGACGACGGCGGTATTGGAGAAATTGCTGACAACCGCGCCAAAATGCTCGCCGGCCGTTCCGCTGCCGTCCGTCCATTCCGTGCGCTGCACCCAGGTTGTGCCCAGGCGCTCAAAGACGTACGCCGCCCCAATGCCGCCGTTGCGATTGGGCGCGCCGACGACCAGCGTGTCGCCGCTCAGACTCACCGCCGCCCCGAACTGGTCGTGCGGCAATTCATCGCTGGCCTCAATCGTGGCTTGCAACGACCAGGTATCGGTCGCCGGATCCTTGATGAAGATCTGCACCGCCCCCTGGTTGTTGTAATCGCGGGCGCCGACGACGGCGGTGTTGCCGTCGATGGAAACGCTGTCGCCCAGCTTTTGCGTGGGCGTGGCTTCGGGAACCAGCAGGTTATCGGTGGACGTGGCAACGGCAGTCCATTGCGGGCCGCGCTGGCGGAAATCGTAGAGGGTATTGTTGTTGGAGGAACCGACTACGAAGTTCCCCTCGCTGATGACCGAAGGACCGTAGCCAAAGCCCAGGCTCTGTGTGGAATCGGTCTGGGTGGTCGAGGTGCCGCTCACCAGTTGATACGGAGAGAAGGCGATGTTTTGGTAGGCCCCGGTTGAGGGGTTGAACAGGTAGGCCGCGTTGGGCGTTTCGCCCGGCGCACCGACCAGCAGTTCGTTGCCGGCCACGCTGGTGGTGTTGGTATCGCCGAAGTTTCCGCCGGTTTGGGCGGCTGCGGAGTTGAGGAAACTGTTTTGGCTCCAGGAACCGCCGCCGCCGGTGTAGGACCAGAGCGCGCCCGAAGTTGCCACGATGCCCGCCGAGCTGGAAGGCGCGCCGACATAGAAATGCCCGGCGTTCGCCATGAGCACTTCGTTGCCGAAATTGCCGGCGCCCGTGTCCTGGAAGGAGGGTCGCAGCGGGCTTGCGGTGAATCCGCCGTCCGATACCGTCCAGTGCCCATAGTTGCCGGCGGTTAAATCGTAGACCGACACATCGCCAGCGCCGGGCGCGCCGACCACGATGGTATTGCCGACGATTCCAACGCTGGTTCCCCACAGTTGTCCGCCCAGTGAGGTAAAGTCGGCGGGATGTTGGCGCGGCTCGTAATCATCGGCGCCCAGGCTGGAAACATCGTAGGACTTGTAGTCGATTCCCGTGAAACTGCTATCGTAGCTGACGTCGGTGTAGCTGTAGTTGTACGCGGTATAATCGTTGTAGACATCACTATGGATCGTGACCTTCGTGCGCGGGAACAGCTTGATGTTATAGAGATCGACATAAGGCCCGGCGGGGAGGCCGCCTGAGCCTGAATAATGGTTCCCGCTGTTGTCGTACCACGTCGAGACGCTCTTGAAGTCCGCGACGCCGTTAGGCGAGGTGGCCGACTGAACAAGGTCATTAGTCGTCTTATAAGTGTTGTCTGGGAGACTGGAGTTGTACGGCATCAGCACGCGCGTTTGGGTCCACGCGCCTGATGTATCGCTATAGACCACCGCCCCGCCCGCTGAGCCCAAATCCAATGTGTAGGATGGATCGCCAGAGCCGCTCGAATAATAGGTCAGCGCCGCGCCGGGCATTCCGACCACGATGTTGGTTCCATTGATGGCAACCGACGCTCCGAACTGGCTACCGGAGGTTCCGGTCAGTGCCGCGCCGTAGCTCCAGGCTTCTCCGATGGATGCACCGCTGCCGTTGTAGACGTAGGCCGCATTGTCGCCCGGAGCGCCGATCACCAGATTCGTGCCGTCCAGCGCCATGGAGTTGCCGAATCGCGATGCGCCGCCGTTGAAGTCCGTGACCGTCTGCGACAAGCGCCAATACAGTCCTTCATTGGCATAGACCTTCACCTGCCCATTTCCCGGCGCCGCGACAAACAGTTCTCGCGAGGCGGGATCGTAGAGGGTCTTGGAGCCGAATCCGCCGGTTCCGGTGAGGATTTCCGCGGTCGAGGGAATGTCACCGGTGGTGTTGTCGATGATCGGAGGAACGATGCCAGTGGTAGTGTAGGTGCTGATCGCGCCGACATCGGCGCGGACGATGGTGCTGGTTCCCGAGCTAGAGTCGGTGACATCATGTCCCGGCACGCCGACCACGATCCGCCCGCCGCCGATCGCCACGCTGCCGCCGAAACCGTCGGCGAGCGGCGCGCCGTTGGGCGCGTCCGAGGCGTTGGGATGATTGGCGAACAGTTCGCCGGTGCCATTAAGGCCGCCCGAGCGCGTCCAGCTTGAGCCGGTGCCCGAGCCCTGGTCGGGGAGGTTGTAGAAGACGTATGCCGCCCCGGCGTTGGCGACGCTCTCCGTGCCATTCATCTCCGCGCGGCCGGGCGCGCCGATCACCACATAATTGCCGTCCATCGCAACCGATGCGCCGAAATGGTCATCGGCACTGCCCTGCGTTGCGGCCTGCGCTTCAGGAAGGCCGTCGTCGGCGGTAAAGCGGGCAACCAGTGACCAGGTTCCGTTGATGTCGTCGAAGGCAAACGCCCTGCCCTGCGCGCTGTTTTTGCCCGTCCAGTCGGGCGCGCCCACGATGATGCGCGAGCCGTTGGTGGCCAGAGCCGCGCCAAATAACTCGCCGACCTGGGCATCGGAGGCCGTGAGCGTGCCGGTCTGCGACCAGGGATTGGCGCCGGACCCAAGTGAGTAGACGTGGACCGAACCGTAACCGCCGTTGTCGGCGGTCGCGCCGACGGCGGCGGTGTTGCCGTTGATCGCAACTGACGCGCCGAAACTTCCCGTGCCCGTCAGCTTCTGCTGTAGCGTCCAGACCGTGCCGGCGCGCGTGAAGATGTAGGCGTCGTTGCCGTTGAGAGAGCCGACGATTGCCGTGTTTCCGCTGATTGAAAGCGACGATCCAAACTCCTCGTTGGCCACCCGCGAAGCGCCCGAACCGCCGGTCAGCTTGGCCTGCTCGCGCCAGACATATCCGCCGGCGGAATTGGGGTCGGCGAAGCGCTGGAATACGTACACCGCGCCGTAATCCGCTCCCGCCGCCCCGTCCTGGGGCGCGCCTACAAGCATCGTATCGCCATCAATCGCAACTACGTTGCCAAATCCCTGTCCGGCGGTAACTGGCGCGCCAAGCGGAGCCAGATCATCGGGTGAAACCGTGGCCTGTTGCACCCACGCGCCGTTGCTCCAAGTGTACGCCTGCACCGTTCCCACCGGATCGACGGTCGCGGCGTTTTGCCCGAGGTCGGAGCCGACGATCATCGTATTGCCGCTGATAGCGACGGCTTTTCCGTAGTGCAGCGCGTGCGCCAACGGCACATCGGTCGAGGGAAGCTGCGCCTGCTGCGTCCAGACCACCGCGCCGTCCACCGTCAAGGTATGCAGCGTGAGTCCCGGCAGATTCATGGATGAAACGCTGCTGCTGCCGACGTTGAGATTTGCCGCGCTGTTGGGCGTGATGACCTTGAAGTCCGGCAACCCATGCACGACCAGCGGCTCAACGCCGGTGAAGTTGAACGTGTTGCCGCGCACGGTAATCGTGCCGGCATCGGGAACGGTGCTGCTGGGGGTGTATTGGCCGCCGGTGGCAGCGCCGTCGCCGTCGATTCGCAGCATGTCGCCGTTGGGGCCGGGCGTGCCGCCGTTGAAGGTGATGTTCATCGCGCTGTCGGGAACGCCGGCGTTGAGATTGGCGAAGAGGAGGTCATCGCCGCCTTTGCCATTGAGCGTGATCGAAGTGCCCGGCGTCTTCACGTCGTTGGCGACGTTGAACGTGTCATTGCCCGAGCCGCCGTCCACGATGATGTTGTAATTATAGGTGCCGGTAAGCTGGACGACGTTGTTGCCGTTGCCCAGGCTCGCCTCGACGTTCTGTATGTTGCGCGCGTCGATCTTCAGCGGCGAGGTCGACCCGGCCGCGGCGAAGCTGACGGTGGCGTAGGGAAGCGTCGTGGGATCCGTGCCCAGCAAGCTTGTGAAAAGCTGCTGCCAGCTCGGCAGCCCCGCGGGACTGGCCGGCGGGCTGCTGGGGAAAATGTCGGCAAACGACTGCTGGCCGAAGACCAGGTTGCTGGTGGCGTCGGCGGTGGCAAGATACCGCACGGTGTCATTGCCGCCCTGCCCGTTGATGATCAGCGGGACGCCGCGAACCGCGGGCGCGCCGGTATCGATGGCGAAGCCGGCCAGCGAGTAGCCGCCGGTGACGGGCGCGCCCACGTTTACGGTGCTGTTGCCCGTGCCGGTATTGACGGTGAATGTGGAGGCGTGGCCGGTGGGTGATTGCTCGCGCTGCGTGCCCTGGATGTTAAAGGTACTGGCGCCGCTGCCGCCGTCGAGGGCCACCGTCTCGAAGGTATCCAAGAGGATGTTGGCCATCCCATCGCGGGCGAGGGTGGTGGTGTCGGGGGCGTTGCCGGCCGTTCCATTGACGACGTTACTAACAGTGTAGGTATGCCCCGTAGTGTTGCCCTGATCGCTGAAGATCAGTTCATCCCCCGCCGACGGCGCGCCGCCTTCGAGCAGGACTGAGCCTTGAATATCGTCCAGCGAACCCTGGGAGGGAGATTGGCCCTGGGCCAGCCCGACATAAGCCGTATCCAGACCGGTGCCGAGATTGATGGTGGTGGTCAAACCGGCGGTGGTGGAGGGCAGATAGAAGGTGTTGGCGCCGGCCCCCATGTCCACATTGATGTTGGCGGCGGAGGCAAACGTGATCGACCCGCCGGCCGGCATGCTGTTCATCGAGACCGTCGCACCTACAAGTGTACCGGTGTTGGCGTTGGGATTGCCGGTGTCATCGATGGTGATGGTATTGGCGCCGGCATCTCCGTACAGCGACAGCGGCCCGGCCACGTATTGCACCCGGCTCAGGGATCCAGGGTGAAGCCCGGTGGCAGTTGAGCCAACCGTCAGCGTGTCATCCCCCCCGCCGCCGTGGATGGCGGTTGAAACGTTGGGCGCGGTGCTGTCCACGTTGAACGTGTCGTTGCCCGCGCCCAGGTAGACATTCACGTTATCGACGGCGGTGGAGAAGGAATCGACGCCATTGGTAATGGCGCGCGTCGCGTAATAGATCGCCGCCGGGTAGGAACTTTGCCCGGCCTGATACCCGCTGCCAAAAGCCTGATGGGCCGTGAGCAGTTGGTTGGTTCCCATGCCCAGCCCGGTGATGCCGATGGCGCTGAGTTGGCCAGTCGCGCCGGCGGTGGCGCCACTGTCATACACGTTGAGCGTGTCGGTGCCCGCGCCGCCGTAGTAGGCGAGGATGCCGCTGATGTCGGAGAGTTGGTTGTTGTCGTTGCCGACATTGAGCGTGGTAGCGCCGGAGTTGCCGTAGACGCTGGTGGTGACATTGGCATTGACGCCCTTCACGCGGACGGCATTGGTGCCCGTTCCCAGTTGCACGGACAAATCCGCGCCGTCCACGGTCGAGTAGGCGATGGAGCCGGCCATTCCCAGGCCGGTGATGCTGCTGTTGGAGATCGCGCCGTTGAGGTTGGCGGTGCTGCCGCCGGCGCTGATGTCGATCTGATCGTGCGTGGCGCCGTTGCTGCCGCCGGGGCCCGTGTTGATCGTGAGACTTCCAGTAATGCCGGCGAGGTTGCCGTTCATCAGTGACAGCGGATTGAACGATGGATCGGCCAGCGTCGGCGAATCCTGGTATTGGCCATTGTTGGTGAACAGCGCAACCGAGGCATCGCTGGAGACGAAGAACCGGTCCGCCCCGCCGCCGCCGTTGATGGTGGTCGGGCCGGCGACGGCGTCGATGAAGAAGCGGTCGTCGCTCGTGCCGCCGTTGATCGTCGTGGCGCCGTTGGCGTTAATTCCGGCGGGATTGGTGATCTGGATGTAGTTGATGTCGTTGCCGCCGTCGATTTCGACGGCAGGCGCCTGCACGTCGCCAGCGAGGGTGATGGTCGTGCCGACGCCCGGGTCCGGGTCGGCGGCGTAGGAGTCGCCCTTGATCGTCACTGATACGTTGCTCTTCACCAGCGTGCCGGCCGGCAGCGTAACGTTGTCGCCGACATTGAGCAGCACCGCTCCCGCGCCCTGGATCAGCCCGTGCGGCACGGCAATGCCGGTGACGCTCTGGCCGCCCGAGAGCAGGTTGAGGTCTTCGCCGGCCAGGGCGGTGTCCCAGACCGAGAGCTCCACGCCGCCCGTGGCGGAAACCGCCTTGGAAACGTCCAGCGCGCCGCTGACTTCCTGCAAGTAAATGCTGTTGTCCGCGGTGGCGTAAAGCTGGCCGGCTGCCGGTGCGAAAGTCGGGTCGGCTTGCAGGGTATTGCCCAGCACCTGGCCCTGTCCCGCCCCTTCGATCTTCAGTTCATTGCCCGCCTGCCCAATGCCGCCGTTCTTCACCACCAGATCGACGCTGCGCGCCTGGATGTTGGCGATGGCGCTGTCGGCGCTGCCCGCGGCATTTCCATCAAGGATGGAACCGGCGAGGGTTTGCAGCACCACGTCCGCCGACGTCGAAACCACCGCGCCCAAACTCATGCTGCCGGTTGTCTCTTTTAGATAAATGTCATTTTGCGCGCTGGCGTTGACCACGCCCGGCGCCTGCTGGGAGGATTGGATTTCCAGGTAGTTGCTTTGCGATCCGGCGCCGCCGCTGGCCGCGTTGAGCGTGATGGTGTTGCCGCGCACATGGGCGGTGGAATCGTCGGTTGTGCCCGAGTCATAGAGCGACGCGCCCGGCGCGGCGGTGAGCGAAACATTGCCGGCGGCAGAGTCGATGGAATCGACGCGAAGATCGCCGGTGGATTCGGTGAGATTGATATTGCCGTTGGTGAGGACATCGACCTTGCCACTGCCCTGTGGCCCCAGGATTCCCACCACGTTCACCGGCGTATCGGTGGGCAGTGAGTTGCTGGCCGCGATGGATAACGCACCGCCGGCGACAATCCCCGCGACCGTCCGCTGGCTGCCCGCATCGAGCCCGCGGAAATCGTAGATGCTGCTCACGAGGACGGAGTTGGCGGGATTGACAAACACGCCCGGATTGAGCGGGACGCCGACGCCGGTGTCGGGGGAGTAGAAGTTGGTATAGGCGGCGTTGGTGGTGGGCGTGACGATATCGACGCCGCCCGCGGTCCCATCCGCCGGGTCGGTCAGGCTGCCTTCCAGCTTGATGTTGGCATTCCCGCCGGCCTGGATGGAATCCAAATTCACCGTGAGGCTGGTCTGGCTCGCGTCGCGCAGACGGCCGGTGATATCCAGGTTCACATCGCCCGATGCGTTTACATATGCCTGCGTGGGATTGCCAAGGCTCGCCACCAGTTCCAGGTTGATCGGATTGGCGGCGGTTCCGATGCTTCCCGCGGGCGCGGCCAATCCCTGCACCGATTGCCCGGCCGGCAATACATCCGCGCGGTCGCCCAGGCGGTTGGTGCGCACGATGGCCTGCGGGCCCGTCGAGAGAATGCTGCCGCCGGCGTTGATGATCCGCGTTTCGCCGACCGGATTGTCGATCAGGCCATTGAGAATGATGTTGGACTGCCCGAGGTTCTCGATATCCACCAGGCTCGATCCCACGCTGTGGGAAATGTTGAACGTCAGGCCGATCGTCGGGGCGTTGAGGTTCACTTCCGGCTGCGCGGCGGCGTTGTGATTCACCACCGCGATGTTGTTGATCTGGATGTCCTTGTTCGAGTAATTGGTGATCTGGACATGCGCGAAGTTGTAGCGGAAATCCCAGGTGCCCCCGCTGCCGGTGATGTTGGAGGAATTGAAGTAGGCCTGGCTGGGGCCGGGGTTGGCGATGTCGCCGACGATGATCGTCTTGCCGTCGCCGCTGGTGGCGGCGGTGAGATTGGTGGCGGTGATGGCGCCGTTGGCATCAACCACTAACCGCGGGCTGGAGCCCGACAAAATCGCGGCGTTGCCATTCCAGACAATCGAGTTGTTCTGGACGACGCTCCCATCGTTGTGCGGCGTGCCCAGCGAAACCGCCTGTATATCCAGCGTTGCCGACTTGTTCCCATTCACCGCGCCGTTGCTGGAATCGACCAGCAGCGCCAGGCGGTCGTAGCCGCTGGGCGTTTGCAGGCCGTTGGATGTACCGGCCCGCGAGCCGGCAATCACCGATGCGCTCGGATCGGTCTGCACCAAGTTGGTGAGGTTGGCGTCGTTGGAGGCCGTGGACCCTACGCTGCCGGTCAGGCCCACCAGCTTGGCGTAAGCGGTTGCCGGGTTTTGCGTGTCGTTGTTGACGTTGTCGAAGCGCGAGCGGATGTCCACGCCATTGTTGCCGGTGATGACGGCGTTGGAATGGATCAGCACTTGGTTTTCCGCATTGATCTTCACGCGTGCATCCGCGCTCGAATTGCCCGCCGCCCCCGCGCCGTAGGCATCCACGTTGGCATGCAGGGAAATGCCTGAAACTGTCGCGCCCAGTTGCACGCTGTCGCCGGTGAGATTGGCGTTGGCGTTGATTTCGGTTTTGGTGGTCGCTCCCTGGGTTTGGCCGATGCGGGCGCCCTCGGAGTCGTTGCTGGTGTTGGCATTGCCCGATCCGCCCAGGCCCGTGCCGTCGGCATGGGAAGTGGACGAGCCGCTGGAGGCGGTATTGCTCGTGACGGACAGCGCGCCGCCGGCGTTAATCTGCGCGCCCTGCCCGACGGTCGCGGAGGTGTTGTAGTTGATGTCGGCGATGGTGCTGGAGGTCACATCCGCGATCGCGCCGGCGGCGGATGTGGTGGCATGCACCGAGCCCAGATCATCGCCGGCATTCGCCGACAGCGTGAAGTTTCCGCCTGCCAGCGCTTTCACTCCTGTATCGAGGTAGGCCTGGTTGGAACTGTAAATCGAGGAGTCGGCATTGGCGGTTCCCACGGCCACCACGCCGCCCGAGCCATTGCTCGCGTAAGCGGACGTGCCGACGGCCGAATCGGTGGAGATCGTGATGTCGCCGCCGGCTTGCAGCGAGGACTGCGCGCCGACGTGGGCATCGATAACCGGGTTGGCGGTGGTGGTTGAGGTATTGCCGATCACGCCGATCAGCGCGCCGCCCGAGCCGGTGGAACTGGCGCCCGAGGCGGTCTTCACGAGATTTGCCTTGACGCTCAAATTGCCCGCCGCCAGCACCGTCGATCCCGTGCCGACGTGCGCGCCCACGGAGGGGCTGAGGGTAAGCTGCGTCGCGGTGCCGGCAACATTCAGGCCGCCGGCGGTTACTCCCGTGCTGGTCGCATTGCCCGTCGGCGTATCCTGCGATTGCACGGAGACATCGCCGGTCGAATTTACCGAGCGGTTATTTCCGATGTACGCGCTGACGCTTGGCGTCACGCTGGTGGTCGCCTGATTGCCGGCGGGCGAACTGATGTTGAACACCCCGCCGCCCGAGGCGTCCACCGTGGCCGTGCCAGTGTCGGTCGAGGTGGCGTTGACGTTCAACCCGCCGACGGAAATATCCGACGGCGACGGAACGGCGGTATTATCCGCGAGGTTTGCAGTCGTTTGTCCATTGACGGTTGCGCTCGAATTATTCACGCCAACCGCCACCGCGCCGATCGTCAATCCCTTGGCATTTGCCGTCGCATTGCGGCTGGAGGTCGCGGTGATGCTGGCGGCTTTGGCGGAACTGAGCGTCGCTCCATCTCCCACGCTGCTGCTTGCGTTGCCCGAAGCCTCGGCGGTCGCATCCGATCCCAGCACGACCACCAATCCGCCGCCGGGCGCTTGCGCCTGGCTGTTGGAGGTGTCGGTGGTTTGCGTCTGCACGGTGATCGCGCCGCCGGCTTTCACGTTCGCGCCGTTGGCGATCGAGGTGTTGGTGCTGGAGGAGGCCGCGCCCCCGGCCGATCCGCCCGCCGCCGCATCCGCGAGTACGACGCCCACGCCCACCACGCCCACGGTAATTCCTTCGCCGTCGGCGCTGGCCTGATTGTTCACCAGCGAAATCGCCGACACGTTGCCCGTCGTTGCCGTGACGTGGCCGGCGATGTGGGTGTCAATCGAAGGATTGGTAACCGCGGTCGCCTGCGCGCCGTTGCCGGCCAGAATCCCGCCGCCCGAGGCATTGGCGTAGGCGTAGGAATTGTCGTTGATGGCCGAGCCGTCAGGATTCGAGTTCTCCAGCGACTGCACGGTGATGCTGCCGCCCGCGGAGGTGACGTGGCCGGCGCCGATGGTGGCGCTGATCGTCGGCGTCATCGTGGCCTGCGCCAGCGAGACGCCGATCGAAACGCCGCCGCTCACGGCCACGCCCAACGCCTTGGCGTAGGTGCTGCCCTGGGAATTGGCGATGACGTTAATGTCGCCCTGGGCGGTGATGGTGGAATTGTCGCCGAGGCTGGCGGTGACGGCGGGATCGGCCGTCGCCAGCGCGACCGCGCCGGTGAGCGCCAAGTCGATGCCCGCGTTCACACCCAGGACCTCGGCATGTGGCGCGACAGTTGAATTGGCGGCGATGTCCACGCCGCCAACGGTTAGCCCGCTCCCGCCCTGCCCGACCAAAATCGCGCCGGTGGTGGCGGTGGTGGAACCATGCACGATCGCATCCGCCACGGCGGCTCCCGCCGCCATCCCGCCGAAACTCACGCCAAGGGCGTCGGAGGTGACGGTGCGGTTGGCGTTCGCCTGCACCTTCAGCGCGCCCCCGGCCTGATCGATCGCGGCCCCATCGTCCACATGCGCGCTTTGGGTGCTGGTGTCGTTGATGACGACCACCTGCGCGCCCAGCGATACGCCCCCGGCCTGGCCGGCGTAGGCGTCGCCGGAACTGTTCTCGAACATGTCCGCGTTCACCAGTACGTCGTTGCCCGCGCCGGTTCCCGCGCTCACCGCCGCGCCCGCGCCGATGTGGGCATCGGTGTGACTTTGGATGTTGGCGATGGCGATGGACGCGCCCAGCGCGACGCCGCCGGCGGCGGCATTGCCCGCGACCGCGGTGAAGTTCACCTGCTCCTTGGCCCGCAGGCCCACACTCCCGCCGCTGGTGACGACGGCGCCGGGCGCGATGTAGGCGGTGGTGCCCATCGGCACGGTGGTGTCGCTAATGGCCGCGCTCACCACGCCGTTGGGGGCGTTGCTGCTGATGGAACCGTCGGCTCCTGATGTTTGCGCCGCCACGCGGTTGTTGGCGTCGTTGGAGGCGCCGTCGCTCTGGTAGCCGCTGAGGATGGATTGGTAGCCGTTGGTGCTGGTGCCGCCGCCCGATTGCGTGTCGGCAAAGCCCTGCACGGAGCCGCTGTTGCCCGAGGAAAGCCCGTCGCCGGTCTTGCCGCCGTTGTCGCTGTAGGAGGAATTGACCTGCGTCCCCAGGGTCCAGATGGAAACGGATCCCGCACCGGCAAACCCGCCCGCCGCCGCGCTCAGGGCTTTGGTGTTGATGTTCTTGGTGGACAGCGCGTTGACATCCAGATCGCTCCTGGCGGCGACCTGCGCGCCTTGGCCGATGTAGGCGACGGTGTTGTTCTTGACGACGCCCACGTCGACGCCCCCGCCGATGCCGGCGATGCCCGCCCCCAGCCCGCCGCCGGTCGCGTTGACATTGGTGGTGTTGACCGCGGTGACATTGGTCGACTGCGCGCTCGACGCGCCCGAGGCCTGATTGATGCGTGCGCTGGGGCCGACGTAGGCGGTGGTATTGGAGCCGACGATTTCGACGCTCACTCCGCCGGCGACGCCCGCGTAAAACCCGCCGGCCCCGCTGACGGCGATGCTGAAGACGTTCTCGCTGGAAACCGCCTGCACCGCCAGCCCGTGCATGCTCACCTGGTTGAACGCGCCGGTGGCGGTGTTCTCATCCTTGTAAATACCATCCAGCGTGGTCGAGCCGGCGCCGGCGGCGTTGACCACCGAGTTGTCGCCGACGAAAGCCTGCGTGTCCTTGGTGATATCGACCACGCCGATGGACGCGCCCACGCCGACCGCGCCGATGCCCAGTCCCAGGCTTCCCGCGATGGCGTTGACGGTGGTGGCGTCATTGGCCGACACCAGCACGTTGCCGACCGCGTTGACGTTGGCGGCCTGCGCCGCCGTCGCGCCCGCGCTGCCGATGTAGGCGGCGGTCTGGTCATTCAATACCGTGACGCCCACCGCGCCGCCGACGGCCACATTGCCCGAGCCGGCGATGCCTGCCGACAGCGACAGATAATTGCCGCTGGCTGACGCGGCGACCGCCACGTCCCTGGCGGCGTTAACGGTGGTCTGGTTGGAAATGTAGGCATTGGTGTGCAGGTGGATCACCCGTACGTCCGCCCCGGGCGCAACCGAGACATTGCCGGAAATCGCCAGCGCGCCGGCGATGCCCAGTTGCCGATAATCGTTGCCCGCGCCGACCAGCACCGACTGCCCGGCTCCCGCGCCCGCATTGTTTTGGTTGATGGCCGCGCCCGAATCGATGTGGGCCTCGGTGGTGACGTTGGAGACATCGACCGATCCGCCGATGTTCACCGCGACGTTGCCCGAAACCCCCCCGCTCACGCCCGCCGTCGCGATGTGATCGCGATTGGTGGCGGTGACCGCGATGCCCTCGAATCCATGCTGGACGTTTGGCGTGACGGTGGTGAGGGCGGACATGGAGGAAATATCAGTTCCGCTGCCGGTGCTGTCCTGCACGGAAACTTGGTTGGAAGGCGTGATCCGCTGCTTGCTGCCGGTGCCCAAACCGCCGTTGAGAGTGATGGCGTTGCCGGCGGTCGCGCCGGCATTCGTGGCGGCCAGCTTGATCGTGGTTGGGTTTACGACAATCGCATAATAAACGGTGCCATCGGTCAGCCCGCCGATGGCGGCGCCGCCGTCGGTATAGTAAACGACCGCCTGCCCGGTGCTCAGGCCGTCGGCATAACCCAGGTTGATCTGGTTGCCGCTGACGGCGCTGGCTGGCGCGAAGGTGGTGGCGGCGGTGGAGACGTTGAAGTTGCCGGTGTTGACGTCGATGCCCGTGCCATCCGCGCCTTTGGCGGTGACGCTGGCATTTTGCCCGATGTACGACTGGGTGTTCTTGGTGATGACTGGGACCGCCGCCGCCGCGCCCACGCTGGCGGTGCCCGAGACGGTGAGGTTGCCGGAGATGACGTTGAGATTGGTCTGCTCGTCGGCGGCGACGTTCAGCGATCCATTTGCGTTTACCGTCGCGCCCGAGCCTGCGGTTGCGCCGCCGTCGATGAAGGCCTTGGTGGTGATGTTGAAGACCGAGACGCCGGCGTTGATGGCGACGGCCGCCGTCCCCCCGCCGCCCAGGCCCGCCGAGACGGACGTGACGTTTTCGTTGCTGGTCGCGGTGACGGAGACGTTGTCGCTGGAGGTGACGCTGGCCAACGGGGCGAGCGACGCTTCTGTATCTTTGGTGACGACTTCGACATCGGCCCCGACGCCCACCCCCGCGGTTCCGCCGATCGCCAGCGCGCCGGCTACGCCCAGAATCGTGGTGGGGGCGGCGGCGGTGATCGACACCGCCGGCGCTGCGCCGATGGCCGTGTGGGTCGCCGACACGTTTGCGCTGGAATCAACGTGCGCTGTGGTGGTTTCATTGAGCACGTTGACGGAAATCGAGCCGGACACCCCCGCTGTTCCCCCCACGCCCCCGGCGACGGCGACGGTCGTGAGCGTATCGGGCTGGCTCGCGGAAATGCTCACGCCCTGCGTACCTGCCGCCCGCACGTCGGCCTGCTGGCCGACGTAGGCTTCGGTGGTGGTGGTTTTGACGAGGGTCGTGGTTGAGATGCCCACGCCCGCGGTCCCGCCGAACGCAAGGCCGCCGGCATAAAGCTGGATGGTCGAGTTGTCGGCGGCGGCGACGTTGACATTGCCCCCAGCATGCACGCTGGCCCCGCCGGTGGAATCGCCGTCGATAAACGCCTTGGTCCCCCCGCCGGTCGGATTGCCCAACACCAGCACCGCGATCGAGCCGGAAATGCCCGCCTCCCCCGACCCGCCCACGGATGCCGCCACCGCCAGCACGTCCTCGGCGCTGGTGGCTTTCACGTTGACATCTTGTGCCGCTATCACAAGGGCGGTCGGATCGATGTGGGCCTGGTCGTCCTTGGTGATCACGTCCACGGTGATGCCAATTCCGATCCCGGCATCGCCCAGCGCGCCGCCCAGGCCGCCGGCCCCGTTGCGGATGGTGGTGGAGTCGGCGGAGGTGACGGCGACGCTCTGATCGGCCGCCGGCGCAATGGCGCCCGGATTCTGGTTGATCTGCGCGCCGGCGCCGACGTCGGCATGCGTGTTCAGCGTCATCACATCAACAATCGCCGATCCGCCCACCGCGACCTGTCCCGAACTCACCGCGCCCGCGATGGCGATCGAGGTAATCAACGGGTTGTAATTGATCAGCGGAATGTTCACGGCCAGCGGGACGATTGCGGCGTTGGCGTCAACGGAGGTGCCGTGAGCCGCGTCCGTGTGCGCGCCGCTGGAGATCGTCGCCTCGGTGGTGTTGTTGATGACGTTGACGGCCACCGATGCCCCCACGCCCACCTTTGTGCCCAGGCCGCCGGACACCGCCAGATTCTGCAATCCGAGCGTGTTGGCGGCGCTGACGGTGATTCCGCCGGTGGATTGCAGCGTCGCCCCCTGCCCGACGTTGGCCTGCGTGTTGAACGTGAGGACGTTGACGCCGATTGAGCCGGCGACGCCGACGTCGTCCTTCCCTCCCGCGGCGGCCAGGCCCCAGACGATCGTATTATTATCTTGCTGACTCGGCAGGTTCGCCTGCACGGTAATTCCCTGACCCTTCACCAGCGCGCCGGCGCCGACGGTTGCCTGGTTGGTGACGTAGGCGACGTTGAGGCCGACGGCGGCGCCGATGTTGGCCTTGGCCGAATCCGACAAACTGGTGCCGGTGGATTTGGCGGTGGCGTTGGTTTGATTGACGGCGGTGACGGAGACCGCGCCGCCGTTGGCGATGATCTGTGCGCTGTCGGCGATGGAGGCAGTGTTGGAGCTGGTCTCGAAGTTGACGCCCACCGCCGCCGCCACCCCCACGCCGCTCGAGCCGGTGCCCGATTGCGCGGTGGAGTCGCTGTTGGCGGTGTCGGTGCTGTCCTGGGCCTTGGGAACGGTTTGGCCGGATGTATTGGGATTGTCGTTCACCTGCGCGTTGGCTTCGCTATCGGAGCTGCGCCCTCCGGCGTCCTTGCTCTTGTTGCCCTGCGCGCTGGCTTTCACCTCGGCATCGCTGGTGACGGTGGACTGGGAATTGATCGTGACCGCGCCGCCGGCGGTGAGGTTGCGGGCGGCGGTGGCGGTGGTGGTGTCGGTTCCGATGTTGATGCCGACCGAAGCGCCGACGGCGACCTTATCCCCGGCGGCGGTGGCGCTGGCGGTGGTGGTGTTGGAGCCGGTGTGAATCGCCTGGATGCTGGCCGCGCCCGAGGCATCCGTCGCCGACCCGGCGCCCAGACGGGCAGTGGTGGTGTTATTGACGACGGCGATCGCCACCGCCGGGCTGATGGCGATGCCGCCGCTTGTGCCGGCGTCCACGGTGGTGGCGACCGTGCGCGTGGAGGTGGCCGTCAGCGACAGCGCGCCCGCGCCGCTCAGGCTTGCATTGTCTTCAACTTCCGCGCGGGTCACGTTGGTGGTCAGGACGTTGAGGGCGACCGAAGCGCCCACGCCGACCTTGCCCCCCTTGGCCTGCGAGGTTCCCGAGGCGCTGTCGCTTTCATTGCTGGTGGCAGCCAGCGAAACATCGCCCCCACCGGCGGCCACGCTCGCCCCGCTCTTGATGACCGCCTCGGTATGGTTGGTGACGACATTCAACCCCAAGGAACCCGCGACGCCGACCTTGGTTCCACCCGCGCCGGAGGTGGCGGATGCGGCGATCGTGCTCGTCGAACTTCCCGCGACCGGCGTATCGAGCGCTTCGAGCGTGACGCCTTTTGCGCTGACGGTGGCCGCTCCGATGCTGGCCTGATCGGCCTCGGTGGCGATGTTGAGCGCGACGGCCACGCCGATGCCGACTTTATTCGACCCATCGACCGCGCTGCCGTCGGCGGTCGCGGTCGCGCCGGTATTGTTGGACGCGCTGAGCCGGAGTATTCCGCCGGCGTTGATGGTTACGCCATCGGGGATGCTGGCGACGGCCGAGGAGTTGACGAGGTTGAGCGCCACGCCCGCGGCCACGGAGACCGAGCCGTCGCTGGTCTTTGCCGCCGGCACGCCCCCGGAGTCTTTGGAGGCATTGGGATCGCTGGTGGTGAGCTGCGTGTTGACCTGATCGTTGGCGCTAGAGTCCTTGCCGGTGTTATTCGGGTCGCTGCCCGCGGCGCTGGCTTTGGCCGTCGCGCCGGTCGTTCCGCTGCCGTCGGCGAGGAACGTGACGGCCCCGCCGGCGGTGAGGCTTCGGTTGGTCGTTGAAGTAGTCGTGTCGTTGGCGACGTTGATGGCGATTCCCGCCCCAACGCCCACCTTATCGCCGGCGGCGGTTCCATCGGCCGTGGAGCTTGAAGCGCCGGTATGCGTCGCCTCGGCATCGAGCGCGCCGCTGATCCCGAGCGTCGCGCCGCTGCCGACGGTGGTGTCGGTGGCGTTGGTGATGTAGTTCATCGCGACGGCTGGGCTGACCGCCACGCCGCCCGCCGCCCCGGATGTCACGCTGGTAACGCTGGCGTTGTTGGATTGCGCGGTGAGCGTCAGGTTGTGCGCGCCGGTGAGGCTGGCGTTGTTTTGCAGCGAGGCGTCGGTGGTGTTGTTGTTTTCGATGTCGAGGGCGATCGCCGCGCCGACGCCGACCTTGCCGGTGCCGGTCTGGACGCCGCTGGCGGTGGTCGTGCTGGAGGAATTATTTGCGGCGGTGAGGGTTACGTCCCCGCCGCCGGCGTTCACGAACGCTCCGCCCTTGATAGTCGCCTGGCTGGTGTTGTTGGAGATCAGATCCAGCGCAAACGCGCCGGCCACGCCGACGCTCGTAGCGCCCGCGCCGGCGGTAGCCGTGGCGCCAAAGGCGCTGGTCGAGGGCGTAGGGGTTCCGATGCCGGTGCCGGGTCCGGACGTGCTGGGCACCGCCGTCATGTTGGCTTCGAGGGTGATGCCGTGCGCGTTGACGGTCGAATTGCCGATCGTCGCCAGATTGCTTGCGCTGACGATATTCAGCGCGACGGCGACGCCGATGCCGACTTTGTTCGTGCCATCAGCGGCGCTTCCGTCGGCGGATGCAGTTGCTCCCGTGTCATTGGAGGAATTGAGCGTAAGCAGGCCGGCGTTGATCGTGACGGCATCGGGAATGCTGGCTTGTGCAGACGATGTGGCCAGATTCACGGCGATGCCGGCGGCCACGGAAACAGAGCCATCGCTGCTCTTGGCGGCTGGGACTTTTCCCTTGTCGCCGGTTGAGTTCGGGTCGCTGGAAGTCAGTTGCGTGTTGACCTGATCGTTGGCGGTTTTATCGGAACCTGTCTTGCTGGGGTCCGTGCCCGCCGCGCTGGCTTTGGCGGTCGCGCCGGTGGTTCCGCTGCCGCTGGCGAGGAATGTCACGGCGCCATTGGCCGAGAGGCTGCGATTGGTGGTTGAAGTGGTCGTGTCGTTGGCGACGTTCACCGAAATCGCCGCCCCAATGCCCACCTTCGCCCCGGCGGCCGTGCCGTCGGCGGAGGTCGTCGAGGAACCGATATGCGTCGCCTCGGCATCTAGTGCGCCCATAATCGTAAGCGTCGCGCCGCTGCCGACGGTGGTATCCGTGGTGTTGGTGATGAAGTTCATCGCCACCGCCGGGCTGACCGCAACGCCGCCGGCCGCGCCGGCGGTCACGGAAGTAACACTGGCATTATTCGACTGGGCGGCGAGCGTGAGGTTCATGGCGCCGATGAGGGTGGCGTTGTTTTGAAGGGAGGCGTCTGTCGTGTTGTTGTTTTCGATATCGAGGGCGACCGCCGCCCCGACGCCGACTTTGCCGGTGCCGGTTTGCACGCCGCTGCCGGTGGTGGTGCTGGATGAATTATTCATCGCCGTGAGACTCACGTCGCCGCCGCCGGCGTTCACCGATGCGCCGCCTTTGATGGTCGCCTGACTGGTATTGTTGGAAATCAAATCGAGCGCGAACGCGCCGGCCACGCCCACGCTGGTGGCGCCCGCGCCGGCGGTTGCGGTTGCGCCAAACATGCTGGTGGAGGGCGTACTCGCGGGGGCTCCCGTGCCGGTGCCGGGGGCGGCCGGCACGGGGGTCATGTTGGCTTCGAGGGTGATGCCATGGGCGTTCACGGTGGAGTTGCCGATGGTGGCCAGATTGCTGGAGTTCACGAAGTTGAGCGCGACGGCCACGCCGATGCCGACTTTGTTGGTGCCATCCGATGCGCTGCCGTCGGCGGAGGCGGTTGCGCCGGTGTCGTTGGAGGAATTGAGCGTGAGCAGGCCACCGGCGTTGATCGTGACGGCATCGGGGATGTTCGCCTGCGCCCAGGACGTCGCGAGATTGACGGCGATGCCGGCGGCCACCGAAACCGACCCATCGCTGCTCTTGGCCGCCGGCACTTCACTCTTGTCGGATGAGGCGTTGGGATCGCTGGAACCCAGCTGCGTGCTGACCTGATCGTTGGTGGATTTGTCGGTGCCGGTTTTGCTGGGATCCGTGCCGGCGGCGCTGGCTTTGGCGGTCGCGCCGCTGGCTCCGCTGCCGCTGGCGAGGAAAGTGACCGCGCCGCTGGCCGTCAGACTGCGGTTGGTGGTGGAGACGGTTTTATCGTTGGCGACGTTGACCGCGATGGCCGCCCCAACGCCCACCTTCGAGCCCGCCGCGCTTCCATCGGCGCTGACGGTAGATGAGCCGACATGGGTCGCCTCGGCATCGAGCGCGCCGCCAATTGTGAGCGTAGCGCCGGTTCCGATGGTGGTGTCGGTGGTGTTGGTGATGAAGTTCATCGCCACGCCGGGGCTGACGGCCACGCCCCCCGCCGCGCCGGTGGTCACGGCGGTGACGACGGCGTTGTTGGACTGGGCGTTGAGCGTGAGGTCGTTGGCGTTGGTGAGGGTCGCACCGCTCTGCAGTGAGGCGTCGGTGACGTTGGAGTTTTCGATGTCCAGGGCGACGGACGCGCCCACGCCGACTTTTCCCGTACCGGTTTGGACGCCGGTGCCGGTGGTGGCGCTGGCGGAATTGTTGGCGGCGCTGAGGCTCACGTTGCCCCCGCCGGCATCCACGATCGCGCTGCCGCTGATGGCGGCCTGGCTGGTGTTGTTGCTGACGAGGTTGAGCGCGAACGACCCGGCCACGCCGACGTTGGTGGCGCCGGCGCCGGACGTCGCGCTGGCTCCGAAGGTGCTGGTGGAATTCGCTGCGACGGGCGTCATCAGGGCGTTGAGGGTGATGCCATGCGCGTTGACTGTGGAGTTACCGATGAGGGCCTGATTATTTGCGTTGACCAGATTGATTGCGACGGCCGCTCCGATGCCGACCTTGCTGGTGCCGTTGACCGCGCTGCCGTCGGCGGAGGCGGTCGCGCCGGTGTTGTTCGAGGAATCGAGCTTGAGCAATCCGCCGGCATTGATCGTCAATCCATCGGGAATTGTCGCGGTCGCGCTGGACGTGGCGAGATCGACGGCCAAGCCGGCGGCGACTGAAACCGAGCCGTCGCTGCTCTTGGCCGCCGGCACCTTGGCCTCGTCACTGCTCGCATTCGGGTCGCTGGCCGCAAGCTGCGTGTTGGCCTGGTCATTGGCCTTGGTGTCGGTGCCGGTCTTACTGGGGTCGGTGCCGGCCGCGCTGGCTTTGGCGGTTGCGCCATCGGCGCCGCTGCCGTGGGCGAGGAAGGTGACGGCGCCATTGGCGGCCAGGCTTCGGAGGGTGGTCGAAGTGGTGGTGTCATTGGCGATGTTCAGGCCGATGGCCGCGCCCACGCCCACCTTTGAGCCGGCAGCCGTCCCGTCGGCGCTGACACTGGACGCGCCGGTATGCGTCGCTTCCGCGTCCAGCGCGCCGGACAGCGTGAGCGTGGCGCCGGTGCCAACTGTCGTATCGGTGGTGTTGGTGACGATGTTCATCGCGACGGCGGGGCTGACGGCAACGCCGCCCGCGGCGCCGGTGGTCACGGTTGTGTTGCTGGCGTTGTTGGATTGCGCGTCGAGAGTGAGGCTCCGCGCGCCGGTAAGCGTTGCGCCGTTTTGCACCGAGGCGTCGGTGATGTTGTTCTTTTCCAGATCGAGCGCGAAGGACGCGCCGACGCCGACTTTTCCGGTGCCGGTTTGCACACCGGCGCCGGTGGTAGCGCTGGCGGAATTATTGACGGCTGCGAGCGTCACGTCTCCGCCATTGGCGTTGACCGCCGCGCCGCTTTGAAGCTGCGCCTCGCTGCTGGAAGTGATTTTGTTGAGGGCCAGCGCGCCGGCCACGCCGACGTTGGTCGCTCCCGCGCCGGCGGTGGCCGAGGCGGTGAAGCCGTTGGTCGTGCCGGTGGGCATGAGGGCTTGCACCGAAATCCCGGTGCCGGAGACGGCGCTGGAGATGGTGGCCTGGTTGGTGACGTTGGCCACGTCGATGCCGACCGCCACGCCCACGCCGACTTTCTTCACCGTGGCGGTTCCGTCGGCGGTGGCTGAGTCGGTATTGGAGTCGGTCGCCAGCACCTGCACGGCTTGCGCCGCGGTTACGGCGCCGGTCGAATTGATGTACGCCAGGTTCTGACTCGTCAGGTCGGCGACGGCGAGGGCGGCGGCGACGCTCACCTTTCCGTCGCTGGTTTGGGCGTTGTAGCCGCTGAGATCGGACTGCGTGCTTGGATCATTCTTCGTCGAACCGCCGGACGTGGATTTGGAGGAGGCGGCGAGATTATTCGAGGAAGTCGCCGAGATATCGACACTGCCGGCCTGAGCGGAGGCGGCGTTGTCGATATAGGCCTTGGTGGTGGTATTGACAATCGCCACCGCCGCCGACCCGCCCGCCGCGTTGGCGCCGCCGGAGGCGCCATCCGTGCTGGACGTGACGTTGATTGTGTTGGTCGCGGTGATCGACAGTTGGCCGGTCGCGTTGATCGACGACGTGCCGGTGACGTCGGCAACGGCCGAGCTGTTGGCCTTGGAGGTGGCGATCGCCGCGTCCACGCCGACTTTGCCGTTGGCGCTGGCTTTGGCGTTGCCGATGATCTGCACGGTGGAGCTGGCGGAAATACTCACCGCGCCGGTGCTGTGGATTTGCGAACTGCCGTCGATGGCGACCTGCGCGCTCGAGCCGGCGTTGGCCAGCACGAGATTTCCGCCCAGGGCATCAATGATCTGGGCGGCGGTGCCGATCACCGACGACGTGGCGCTCAGGCTGATCGAGCCGGCGGTCAGCGTCGCGCCGGTCACTTCGATCTTTGTGCTGGCATTGCTGATGGCGGGAAGCGTTTCCGCATCGGCGGCGGTGAAACTGATGCTCGCCGCCGACACGCTCACGCCCGAATCCACGGTGATCGTTTCGCTGTTCACCGTCAGGCTCGCGCCGGGAATGATCAGGTTGCCGGCGATCTCCAGGCTGTCCTGCCCGCCCATGCCGTCGATGGTCAGCGAACTGGAAGGCGCGCTGAACGAGACGTTTCCCATGCTTCCGTTGAGGCTGCGGACGCGCAGCAAGCCGGCATTGTTGGGATCATTCTCGAGGATGAACTGATCGTTGCCGGAGGTGCCGTCGATGACGACATTGGCGGTGCCGGCGGGAATGATCGTGGATTGCAGCGCCGCGATGCTCATCATCGGGACGGTGTACATGCCGCTCGCCGCCGGCTGCGGTGAGCCCGCGGGTGCGGGGGTGGCGGAGGAAGACGTCGCGGCACTGGCGCTGATCGCGGGACTGCTGCCGGCCGCGCCTGATGCCGAAGTGCTCGATGTCGCGGCGGCCGTGGGGGCGGAAGGGGTCGCGCTGGAGGCTGGCGTTGCGCTGGGAGTCGAAGTTGCGCCAGCGGATGGCGTCGAGCCTGTCGTTGGAATTACACCGCCGGCTGCTGGCGTCAGGGTCGGCGAGGGTACAACGCCGGCGCCGGCGCTTTGCGACGCGGCGTTCGCGCTTTGCGGTGCCGCGATGGCCGATGCGCTCCCCGCCGCGCCGGGCGCGTTGGGCGTTGCGGGCGCCGCGGGGCTGATCGCTGGCGATGCCGGGCTTACGCCGGATGCCCCGGAGCCTGGGGAGTCGAGCGGCACCGCAAGCGCGCTGGCGGTGGCCGGGGCGCTGGGAGCGACCGGGCCGGATGCGCCGGCCGGCGCGCCGGCAGCGACCGGGGTCACCGGGGCGGCGGCAGGCGCGGGAGCCGACGCCGGCGTGGTTGCCGGCGCGGTTGCCGCCTGCGATGGATCGATCGCCGGCTGGGCGGCGGTCGCCGCCAGCAGCGCATCGGGTGTCGCCACGGTCCCGGCTACCGCGCGCGACAGCAGGAGCCGTTGCTCGAGCACGTCCACCGAAAAAATGTTCTTTGAAGTGTTCCCGTTCCGTTTGCCCTTGCCACGCTTGCGTTCCACGCAAATCTCCTCGCGGTAAAAAACCCGTTTGCGCCTCGCCCTGCCAGCCTCCGCCGGCGGCATCGGTCCGATAAAAACCGGGCAATGCCCGACAAGACCCAAAATTAAATGCGCGCAGCAGCCCTGGATGAAATGCCCTGAATGAGCGGCTTAGGGTGCCCAGACGCCGATCCAAGGCCAAAGAGGAAAACCGGCCCCCTGAAACGACGCATCAAGCGCCGCACGTTCCTCGTTCATCCCGAAATGTTGGCTGCTGCCACAGTGCCCAAAGAAGAATAACACAACCGGCAAACTCTGCAACTCAAAACCAAAATTTTGGTGCAGCCCCCTCCGAAGTGCTTGCCTTCAATCATTACGCATCAAATGAATTCCTGTTGAGACGTCCGCCCACCCGACAGAAAAACAACCACGGAGACACAGAAGCACTGAGGCGCATTCGAGGCGACGAGCCACCTAAAGAAAATTTCATGTTGCTATGGCGTTCGACCATAACCGGCCGCCGGCAGGTCACTTCAGTGACCATGCCAAACCGCTCCAGCTACGTGAAAGCGCTGTAGCAAGAAAAATGAGAGCGATCTTTCCAACCCGTTAAAATTATCGGCCCCGGCGGCGTTGGTTCGATATGAGGAATCCGGCGGGCAGTTTGCCCCCCGGCTGCAAATATGGCCTACTGCTTTGTCACGCAATGATTTTAGGGTAAACAGACTTCAGTTTTATCCGAGCGTCGCCGACCTTGAATTGCCAGTCCACGCCACGTTGCCTGGCGTTGCTGTGGTGTTGCCAGGCAGCCGTTTGCTCCCGCAATAAATCGATCGTCGCGAATCGGCGGTCCTTCACACACTGCCGCGTCATCGAACTCAATTCGTTCTCGGCAATGTTCAGCCAACTGCCGTGCTTGGGCG